>NZ_JAEVHL010000136.1 GCF_016803395.1 Micromonospora tarensis
ACCACCCCGCCGCCGACCACCCCGCCGCCGCCGGTGGCGACTGCATGGCCACCTACAAGGTGAGCAGCACCTGGCAGGGTGGCTTCCAGGGCGAGGTCACGATCATGAACCACGGCAGTACGCCGTTCTCCGGCTGGACCGCCAGCTGGACCTGGCCCAACGGCCAGTCGATAAGTCAGATCTGGGGGGCGACACAGACGTCGTCCGGCTCGACGGTGACGGCGACAAACGTCGCCTACAACGGCACCCTCGCACCGGAGGGCAGCACGACCTTCGGCTTCCTGGCCAGTTCGTCAGGGACCAACGGTCTCCCCACGGTCACCTGCGCCCGCCGCTGACCACCACCACCTGAAACGATCAAGAGGTTTGCGTCATCCGGAGCCACTCCGGTGACGCAAACCTCTTGATCGACAACGGTCGGGGGCCGGATCAGCGGACCATGGAGCCCACGACCGGCTTCGTCAGCAACGCGGACTGGTTGCGCTGGATGCCCGGATCGAGCGTCTTCGCCACGAAGATCGCGTGCCAGATGCAGAAGATCAGCACCGTCCACACCTTGCGGGAGTGGTCGGCCTCCTCCCGCTTGTGCTCGTCGAGCAGCCGCAGCGCGTACGACAGGTCGAGCAGGTCACCCGCGCCCGAGGTGCTCAGCACGTGCCGGGCCCACTCGTACATCTCCCCGCGCAGCCAGACCCGGGTGGGGGTCGGGAAGCCCAGCTTCTTGCGGTTGACGATGGCCGGCGGCACCACACCCTGCAACGCCTGACGCATCGCGTACTTGGTGGCGTCGGAGCGCGGCGGCAGCTTCAGGTCCACCGGGATCTTCGCCGCGACGTCGAAGACCTCACGGTCGAGGAACGGCACCCGCACCTCCAGCGAGTGCGACATCGAGATCCGGTCGGCCTTGACCAGGATGTCGCCGCGCAGCCAGGTGTAGAGGTCGACGTACTGCATCTTGGTGACGTCGTCCAGCTCGGTGCACTCGGCGTAGATCGGGGCGGTGACGTCCGTGTAGCGCACCGAGGGGTCGTAGCGGCGCATCAGGTGCTGCTTCTCCTCCTCGGTGAACATCCGGGCGTTGCCGTAGTAGCGCTCCTCGATCGGGGTGGTGCCGCGCTCCAGGAAGCTCTTGCCCTTGACCCCCTGCGGGATCGCCTTGGAGACCGCGCGCAGCCCCTTCTGCACCCCGCCGGGCAGGCCGTTGACGGTGCCCAGCGACAAGGGCTCCCGGTAGATCGTGTACCCGCCGAAGAACTCGTCCGCGCCCTCACCGGAGAGCACCACCGTGACGTGCTCGGCGGCCTTCCTGGCCACGAAGTAGAGCGGCACCAGCGCCGGGTCGGCCACCGGGTCGTCCAGGTGCCAGACGATCTTCGGCAGCGCGTCGATCATGTCCTGCGGACCGATCTTGGTGGGAATTGTGGTGACGTCGAGGTGCCGAGCCGAGTCCTGGGCGACGTCGATCTCCGAGTATCCCGGCACGTCGTAGCCGACGGTGAAGGTGAGGATGTTCGGGTTGAACTCCCGGGCCAGCGCCACCACCGCTGTGGAGTCGATGCCGCTGGACAGGAACGAGCCGACCGGCACGTCGGAGCGCATGTGCATGCGCACGCTCTCCCGCAACGTCTCCCGGATCTCGTGGTACAGCTTCTGCTCGTCGTCGACCGGCGCCGGCCGGAACACCGGCCTGTACCACCGGCGTACGTCGATCCGACCGCCCGGGGTCCAGTTCAGGTACTCCCCGGAGCCGATCCGGCTGATGCCCTTGTGCAGGGTGCCGGGCTCCGGGACGTACTGCAGGGTCAGATAGTGGCTGAGATTCGCCGTGTCGACGCCCGCGTCGCCCTGGTAGCTGCTGTGCGCGAACGGCAGCAGCGCCTTCTTCTCGGACGCCAGGTAGAGGCCGTCGGCGGTCTCCAGGTAGTGCATCGGCTTGATGCCGAAGTAGTCGCGGGCACCGAACGCCCGCCGCTCCTGCCGATCCCAGATGACGAAGGCGAACATGCCCCGCAACCGGGTGAGCACCTGCTCGCCCCAGAAGTGGTAGCCGGCGACGATCACCTCACCGTCGCCGGCGGTGGCGAACTGGGCGCCGAAGTTCCTGATCAACTCCTCGCGCAACTCGATGTAGTTGTAGATCTCGCCGTTGAAGGTCAGCAGGTAACGGCCGTTCGCGTAGGGCAGTGGCTCGTGGCTCGACGCGACGTCGATGATGGCCAACCGCTTGTGGGCGAACACGCCGTCCGCGTACCGGCCGGAGGCGTCGCCGACCACCTCGACCCCGGTCTCGTCGGGGCCGCGGTGGTGCAGGCATTCCAACGCTCCGGCGATGTGGTCGCGATGCGCGGCGGCGTTGCCGTTCGCGCTGAAGAAGGCCAGAAGTCCGCACATGGCGGTCATCTTCCCACGCGCGCTGTCGACCCTCGCAGCCGTCCGTCGATCCACCCGACTCCCGGGGGGCGTAACCGCGAACCGGGCGCGCGGTACCGTCGGGACCAGCAACGAAGCGGAGGGAGCGGCGCAATGACCGAGGGACGCACCGACGGTACGCCGACGGACGGTACTGAATCGCACGATCCGGACTTCCCGGACGCTTTCCTGTCCTTCATGCGGCAGGGCTGGCGCGACACCGCGCTCCCCGTGGCACCCCGCCCGGAGGCACCCAACTACGCCAAGCGGCGGGCGGCCCTCTCGGCGGCCTTCCCCGGCGAGACGCTGGTGATCCCCACCGGGACCGAGAAGGTCCGGGCCAACGACACCGACTACCCGTTCCGGCCCGGCAGTGACTTCGCCTACCTGACCGGCGACCACGACGCGGACAGCGTGCTGGTGCTGCGCCCGAACGGCTCGGGGCACGACGCGACGCTGTACATGCGGCCCCGGTCCTCCCGGGAGACCGACGAGTTCTTCCGCAGCCGCAACGGTGAGCTGTGGGTGGGCCGGCGGCACACCCTCGGCGAGAAGTCGACCGAGCTGGGCCTGCCCACCGCCGACCTGACCGGCCTGGAGGCGACGCTCGCCAACCTGGCTCCGGGGCGTACCCGGGTGTTGCGTGGGTTCGACGCCCAGGTGGACGCGGCCGTCCGCCCCTACGACGGGCCCCGCGCCGAGGGCCAGCCGGCCCGGGACCGGGAGCTGGCCATCGCCATCTCGGAGCTGAAGCTGGTCAAGGACGAGTGGGAGATCGGCCAACTCCAGGACGCGATCGACGCCACCGTATGCGGCTTCGAGGACGTGGCCCGGATCCTGCCGGCCGACCGGGCGGTCTCCGAGCGACTGCTGGAGGGCGTCTTCGCGCTGCGGGCCCGCCACGACGGCAACGACGTCGGGTACAGCTCGATCGTCGGCGCCGGCGAGCACGCCACGATCCTGCACTGGGTGCACAACCACGGCGCCACCCGACCGGGTGACCTGCTGCTGATGGACATGGGTGTCGAGGGCCGCAACCTCTACACCGCCGACGTCACCCGGGTGCTGCCGGTGAACGGCCGGTTCACCGCGCTACAGCGCCAGGTCTACGACATCGTGTACGCCTCACAGCAGGCCGGCATCGAGGCCATCCGCCCCGGGGTCAAGTTCAAGGAAGTCCACCTGACCTGCATGCGGGTGCTCGCCGAGGGCCTGGCCGAGCTGGGTCTGCTGCCGGTGAGCGTGGACGAGGCGATGGACGAGAAGTCGACCGTCTACCGGCGGTGGACGCTGCACGGCTTCGGCCACATGCTCGGCATCGACGTGCACGACTGCTCCAACGCCCGCAAGGAGACGTACCGCGACGGCGCGCTGGGTGAGGGTTACGTGCTCACCGTCGAGCCCGGGCTGTACTTCCAGCCGGAGGACGAGCTGGTCCCCGAGGAGCTGCGCGGCGTCGGCATCCGGATCGAGGACGACGTGCTGGTCACCGCCACCGGCGCGGTGAACCTGTCGGCCGGGCTGCCACGCACCTCCGACGAGGTGGAGACCTGGCTGGCCGAGCAGCGCGAGGCCGGCCCCCGCCTCCCCGGCTGACAGCGCCACGTCCGACGCTCCCGCGGGCGACGGTCCGCCTGGCGCTCCCGCGCGGGCTGAGGCTGTGGGCTGCCTGGACTCACCGGGCCGCCGGCTGCTGATCAACCCGCCGGTGGGTGCTGATCAGCCCGCCGGTAGGTGCTGGTCAACCCGCCGGTGGGTGCTGGTCAACCCGCCGGCGGGCCGCCCGGCCTACCGACGCGCCGGCGGGCGCTGACCAGCCGGTCGGCGCGAGTCGTCCCTCGCCGCCGGATCACGCCGTCAGAACACCCCACCCGGCCCACGCCCAGCCGGCCCGGTCCCCGGCTCCGCCCCCGCGCCGCCCCTCCGACCTGCCCTTCGCTAGGGCCACCGGCATGATCCACTCGGTTTCCATGAAGTCGCGCCTTTAGCGCCGCTCCAATACCGCGTTATCAATGAAACCGAGTGGATCATGGTTCAACCGTGGGCTGCGGGGCGCACGGCGGCGCACCAGGACCGCTGAATACGCCCTCAAACGGAACAACCGGGCAGCATCACAGGCGACGCCCGCCGGCCTGCTTCGCGTGCTGGCCGAGGGACCAAGCCCGGCCACGTGCGGATCGAGGGGACATCCCCGGCCACGTGCCGGCCGAGCGACCACGCCCCGCCACGTGCTGGCCGAGAGGCCACGCCGCGCGGTCGAGGAGTACGGGGCGCGCGGCGGTCAGCGGCACGCCGCAGCCCGGCCTCGCAAACACTGGCATACGGCGGCCTTTGTGCTGCTCAAGCCACCTTTCGGTCCGCCGGGACCGGTTGCCCGCCGTCACCCAACCTGCGATGAATGCGTGGTTATCTCGGATACGTCCGCATCGCGAAGATGGTTCTCATACGGTGGGGATCAGAGGCTGCAACCCATTTGTAGCTGGTCGTGGCGCCTCGGGCGGTGCGATCCCGTCTGTAGCAGGAAAGGGCGGAAGGCTCTGATGTCCAACGACGTAACGAGTACCGACGGCGGGGCCTCGACAGCTCCGCCGACACGACGACGGCGAGCCCTCTGGGTCGCCGGCGTCGCTGGGCTGACCGGTGTGGTCGGCCTGGCGGCCCTCGGCGGCGTCGCCGCCCGGGACGACAAACCCAACTCCGGTCGGGTGTCCGACGCACAACCGTCGACCAACCGCCAGAACGTCAGCGATGCCGGTGGCGCGGAACAGAACGGCGCCGAGGCGGACCACGGTCGGGACGACGAGTGGAGCGGCGACGACTGGAGCGGCGACGACTGGAGCGGCTTCGACGACCGCTCCGACAACGATGACAGAGACGACAGAGACGGCAAGGACAACAAGGACAACAAGAACGGCGAGAGCGGCAAGAACGGCGAGAACGGCGAGAGCGGCAAGGACGGCGAGAAGGACCGCACCAGGCAGGTGCCGTGCGACACCGACAAGCTGATTCAGGCGATCACGTTCGCCAACAACCAGAACGGTGGCGTGCTCGAGCTGGCCAAGGGCTGCACCTACACCCTGACCCGCAACCAGGACGGCAACGGCCTCCCGGTGATCACGGAGAACGTCACTCTCAAGGGCGAGCACACCACGATCGGCCGCGAGGCCACGGCGGACTACTTCCGGATTCTCAACGTCGGCGCCGGTGGTCACCTCACGCTCAAGGGCTTGAGCATCAGGGGTGGGCAGACCCTTCAGCCCGCGGTCACCGCTGACCCGGCGACGGTCTGGGCGCCGTACTCGGCCGTGGTCCGGTCCACCGTGGCCAAGCCGGCCGCCACGGCCGCACCCGCCGCCAAGGCCGGCACGACCTCCGATCCGACCGCGGCGGCGAAGCCCGCGGCGACCAAGGCCAGAAGCGAGACCACAGCAACCAAGACCAAGAACAAGACCACAGCGACCAAGGCCACAGCGACCAAGGTCAAGAACAAGACCACAGCAACCAAGACCAAGAACAAGACCACAGCGACCAAGGCCACAGCGACCAAGGTCAAGAGCACAGCAGGCAAGGCCGCAGCGGCCAAGGCCACGGCGAAGAAGCCGGCGGCGACGGCGGCCAGGGCCACGGCAGCCGAGAGCAAGGCCGCGCCCGTGGCGGTCCGGCCCATCGTCGCGCCAGCGCAGCCGACGGAGACCGGGCCGGCGGTAACGCCGCTGGTCGAGCAGCCCGGATTCAACGACGGCGCCGGGGTGCTGGTGCAGCCCGGTGGACGCGCGGAGATCCTGGACAGCGAGGTGCTCTACAACCAGTCCGGTGGCAACGGGGGCGGGTTGGCCAACTTCGGCAGCACCCGGCTCAGCAAGACGACTGTGGCACACAACACCGCCTTCTTCTTCGGCGGCGGCATCTTCAACGCCGGGGTACTCCAGGTCGACGAGTCCAAGATCAAGGACAACACCGGGATCATCGGTGGCGGCGGCCTCTCCAACGGCGCGGCCGAGATCTTCACCGACGACGTCGACGGCGGCTCGACCTGGGTCTACAAGAGCGAGATCACCGACAACGAGACGCTCGGCTTCGGCGGCGGCGTGCTGGACGTCGAGGGCAGCACGACCCTGCACGAGACGACGGTCAGCGGCAACACCGCGGTCCTCGCCGGCGGCGGCGTCGCGGCGGCCGACAGCCAGCTCACGCTCAAGCACGCCATCGTGGTCAACAACAGCACGGCCGGCGTGGGCGGCGGCGTGGCGGTCGCCTTCGGCAGCGTCGCGACGATCGAGGACAGCGCCATCAAGGACGACACCGCGGGGTTCTTCGGCGCCGGTCTCTACAACGATGACAGCGTCACCACGCTGCGCGACAGCGAGGTGGCGGGCAACCGGGCCATCGGCCCGCTGGCCAGCGGCGGCGGCATCTACAACACGGACGGGGGCGAGGTCACCCTGCGCCGGACGAAGGTGACGCACAACTTCGCCACCCTGCCGCCCGGTGGCATCTCCAACGGCCTCGGCAGCTTCGTACGGCTGGACGACGAGTCAGCGGTGTCCGCCAACCGCCCCACCAACTGCCTGAACGTTCCCGGCTGCTTCTGACCGGGCACGGATGGCTGATCCACATAGAGTGCGCCCCTCCGAACCGGTCACGGTGCGGAGGGGCGCACCCATTTGGGCAGCTCAGGGGCCCTTCGGGGGGCCCATGCCCAACCGGGGCCGGACAGCCCGTTCAGGCCGGACATGAACCGAATGTGGGCTTCTCTCGGATAAGCCCACGAGGCGAGGAACCTTCTCATACGGTGTTTTTGGGAGCTACAACCGATTTGTAGCAGGGGACGCCCGTCTGACGGCGGCGACCCTGTCTGGTACGAGGAGAGGGCAGAGAGCTCCGATGTCCAACTACCTAACGAACAACGAAGCCTCCGGGCGGGCGACGGGCAAGCGCCGTCGCAAGCTCTGGCTCGCCAGTGGCGTGGCCGGTTTGACGGGCGTGATCAGTCTCGCGGCGGTGGGCGTCGCGGGCAGCGCCGGAGCGGTCGGCCTGGACTGGAACACCGCGCAGGTCAGCAAGGACGGCGACCACCGGGGTGACGAGGCGCGCGACTGGGACAAGGACAAGGACCGGGACAAGGACCAGAACAAGGACCGGGACAAGGACAAGGACCGGGACAAGGACCAAGAGCGCGGGCGGGAGGTGCCCTGCGACACCGACAAGCTGATCCAGGCGATCATTTTCGCCAACAACAAGCACGGCGGTGTGCTGGAACTGGCCAAGGGCTGCACCTACAACCTGAGCCGCAACGACTACCAGGGCAACGGCCTGCCGGTGATCACCGAGCGGATCACGCTCAAGGGCGAGCACACCACTATCGCCCGGGAGGCCACGGCCGACTACTTCCGGATCCTCAACGTCGGCAGCGGTGGACACCTCACCATCAAGGGCCTGACCATCAAGGGCGGACAGACCCTCGAACTGTTCAACGGCGTTGAGCCGGCGGCCGTCTGGGCGTCCTACTCGGACTCCGAGGCGATCGCGGCGCAGGTGAAGGCGGGCGTTCCGCTGAACCAGGCGCTCACCGCCCGGCAGGCCAACCCGAAGGCGGGCCTGACGGCGGCACCGAAGGTCACGGCCAAGGCCGCGCCGACCGCTCAGGGTGGCGTCGTCACGCCGCTCGTCGAATACCCGGAGTCCACCGACGGCGCCGGCATCCTGGTCCAGCCGGGCGGCACCGCCGAGATCCTGGATTCCGAGGTCGCCCTCAACCAGTCGGGCGGCAACGGTGGCGGTGTGGCCAACTTCGGCACCACCAAGATCTGGCACAGCACCGTCACCCGTAACACCGCCTTCTTCTTCGGCGGCGGTGTGTTCAACGCCGGCCTGCTCAAGGTCGAGGAGTCGAAGATCAACGACAACACCGCCATCATCGGCGGTGGCGGCATCTCCAACGGCGCCGCCGAGATCTTCACCGACGACGTCGACGGCGGCACGGTCGAGCTCAAGAAGGCCGAGATCACCGACAACGAGACGCTGGGCTTCGGCGGTGGCTACCTCGACATCGAGGGCAACACCACGGCGTACGAGACCAAGTTCGCCTCGAACACCGCGGTCCTCGCCGGTGGTGGTATCGCCGCGGCGGACAGCCAGCTGAACCTGCACAACGTCTCGGTGGAGAAGAACAGCACCGCAGGTGTCGGTGGCGGTGTGGCCATCGCCTTCGACAGCGTGGCCACGTTCGAGAAGAGCAGCATCAAGGACAACACCGCCGGCTTCTTCGGCGGCGGGCTCTTCAACGCCTTCAGCGTCACCACGCTGCGCGACAGCGAGGTCGTCGGCAACCGGGCCATCGGCCCGATCGGGGTCGGCGGCGGCATCTTCAACATCTTCGGCGAGGTCCACCTGTCGAAGACGAAGGTCGCCCACAACTTCTCCACGTTCGCCCCGGGCGGTGTCTTCAGCTTCTTCGGGGAGGTGCGCGTGGACGACAAGTCCGCGATCACCGCGAACCGCCCGACGAACTGCCTGGCCATCCCGGGCGGCACCATCGAGAACTGCTTCGCCTGATCGGTGACGTGCGGCCGGTGACGGCGGCACGAGGACCGACAAACCGGGCCGGCCCCCTTCCGCGAGACGCGGAAGGGGGCCGGTCTCTCGTCACCGCTGCACGAAGACCGCCACGCTGCGCGCCGGTACGGTGAACGTCCCGGCCGCCCGGTCGAACGACGCGGTACGCAGTACCGGATCGGCCGAGTCGACAAGCACCGGGTGCAGTGCCACGTCCGCCCCCCGCAGACCGGTGAGCGTCTGCGTCGCCGGCTGCGGGGTGGAGTTGAAGATCACTGTCACCGACGTCCACCGCCCGCCCAGCCCGCGGGCGTCCAGGGTCATGGTCAGCACCCCCGGCGTCTCCTGCGCCCCGGACAGCGGGAACGCCACCCGCCGCTGCACCTGCTCGGCGGTGGCCAGCCCGAACACCGGCGACGACGCCCGGATGCGCAGCAGCTCGGCGTACCGGGCTTCGGTGGTGTTGATCGCCGCGCAGTCCGGCACCAGCGCCGGGTCAGCAAGCAGCGGCTTCGCGTACGACCATTTGTCCTCGTTGTCCGGCGCGGGTGGCAGACCGGCGCCGAACCCGTTGCCTCGGGCGCAGTCCCAGCGGATCTGGTTGAACCAGTCCCCCGAGTTGTACGAGTTGCGGTCCAGCGACTTCGACCGCAACCGCTCGGTCCCGGCGGTGACGAACCCGGTGCCCTGCCCCAGCACCACAGTGCCCAGCGCCAGCACCTGCATCCGGGAGCGGTCCGCCGCGGTGGTGGCCTGCGGCAGCTTGTACGCCAGCGCGTCGTACAGGATCTCGTTGTCGTGCGCGTCGGCGTAGCTGACGGCCTCCCCCGGCGCGGCGGTGTAGCCGGCCGGGGAGCCGTTGTAGTCCACCTGCGCCCCGGTGACCTGCCGTCCGGCGGTGTCGGTGAACCGGTAGCCGCGCAGGTTGCCGGTGAGCCCCACCTTGATCAGGTCGTGGGCGTGCAGCAGCCGGGCCTGCTGCTCGGCCGGCGACCCGTTGACCGGGTCGCCGTTCGGGTCGGTGTAGAGCCCGGAGGCGAAGCCCTGCACCCGCGGGTTGGCGTCGAACGGTCCACCGCCGCGTACCGCGTCGCGGAGCCGGTCGTTGAAGGTGCCGATGCCGGTGCCGGCCATGTTGGCCTGGGTGGCCTGGACGAACCGGGCGTCGTCGGCGACCTCACCGAAGTTCCAGCCCTCGCCGTAGAGCAGGATCGACCGGCCGTCGACGCCGTCCCGGGCGACGGTCAGCCGGTTCAGCGCCGCGCGGACGGCCAGGATGTTCGCCTTCGGGTGGTGGCCCATCAGGTCGAACCGGAAACCGTCAACCTTGTACTGCTTCGCCCAGGTGACCACCGAGTCGACCACCAGCTTGCCCATCATGGCGTGCTCGGGCGCGGTGTTGGCGCAACAGGTGGAGTTGGCCACCGTCCCGTCGTCCAGCAGCCGGTGGTAGTAGCCGGGCACGATCTGGTCGAGCACCGACGTCGCGTCGGTGCCGGCCGCCGACGTGTGGTTGTAGACCACGTCCATGACCACCCGCAGGCCGGCGTCGTTCACTCCGGCGACCATCCGCCGGAACTCGGTGGTCCGCGCCGCGCCGTCCGGGTCGACGGCGTAGCCGCCCTCCGGCACCGTGTAGTGCAGCGGGTCGTACCCCCAGTTGTAGCCGTCGGTGTCGGCGACCGCCGCCACGCACTCCTGCTGGTTTGGGGAGTCCGGCGCGAGGGCCGCCAGGTCACAGGCCGGTCGGCGCTGGTCGGCGCGCTTCTCCGGGATGGTCGCGAAGTCGAACGCGGGCAGCAGGTGCAGGTGCGTGACCCCGGCGTCGCCGAGCGCCCGCAGGTGGGTCATGCCGGCGGTGCCCGGGTCGGTGAAGGCGAGGAAGGTGCCCTTCCGCTCGGCCGGCACGGTGTCGTCGGCGATCGAGAAGTCCCGCACCGACAGCTCGCTGATCTGCGCCTTCGCCGGGGGCGCCGGCGCCGGTTTGCGCAGCGTCCGCCAGCCGGTCGGGGCCAGCGCCGGGTCGGCCAGGTCGACCAGCTGGCTGTGCGTGGAGTCCGCGGCGAGGGCCACCGAGTACGGGTCGGTGACCGAGGCGGTGACCATCTGCTGCGCCGCCGGCTGCCACGCCCGCACCTGGTACCGGTAGTACCTGCCGGTCCAGGTGTGGTCGCCGCGCACCGACCAGACGCCGGTGCGGTCGTCGCGGCGCATCGGCACCGTCCTCGGCGCGGCGGTGGGTGAGTCGAACAGCTGGAGCGCAACCGTCCGGGCGGTCGGCGCCCACAGCGCGAGGCTGGGCGTCCGGCCCGCGAACGTCGGCCCGAGCGCGGCGTCGGTCGCCCCGGAGTAGACGTCGTCGAGCACGCCGGGAAGCTGCACGCCGGTCGCGGCGAGCAGCGCACCCTCGGCGTCGCGCTCGGTGATGAGCACCTGCCCGCGCAGCGCCGGAGGGACCTTCGCCAGGTCCGCCCGGTCCAGAGCGAAGCTACGGTACGACCACAGGTGCGGGAACCGGGTGCGCTGGGCCTCGGTGAGCCCGTTGCGCTGCGCCCGCAACGGCAGCGTGGTGTACGCCCCGGTCAGCTCCCCGTCGACCACGCGTGCCCCGCCCTCCGGCGCGGTGACCAGCGCGTACGTCCTGCCGTCGGTCGGTGGGGTCTGCCACGCCACTGTGGACCGGTCGATCCAGTGTGCCTTCTGCTGGTTGATGTCGGTGTCCCCGCCGGTGTTGGTAGCGGTCGACGGCAGCAGCCGACCCGGGGTGGCGGCGAGCAGCCACACCTCGCGGCCCGCGCTGCCGAAGTCGAGCCGCTGGTCGTCGGGGAGATCCTTGGTGTCGCCCTGGTGGATGATGTAGTTCAACCCGGTGGCACCGGCCGCCAGCGGCACCCGGAACACCGCGCCGAAGGCGTCCACGGAGCTCGGCCGCAGCGGAGCGGACCACTCGGTCGGGTTGGCCGCGCCGTCCCACACGTGCAGGCCCCAGCCGTCGTAGTCGCCGTCCGCCCGCCGGTAGTGCAGCACGGCGGTGCCCTCCTCGACCGGTGGGTCCGGCTCGCCGCTGGCCGCCTGCCGGCTCGGATAGATCGCCGGGTCGCCCTGCTTGAGCCAGATCTCACCGGTGGACGTGACGTCGATGCCGCGGTCCTGGGCGACGTCCTTGGTGCCGTCGGCGTCGACCACCAGGAAGCTCACCGACCGCGCACCCGGCTTGAGCTTCACCCAGGCGAACCGGCCGTAGGAGTCCTCCCCGGCGAACGGTTGCCCCTTGGGCCACTCGGTGGCGTACGCCCGGTCGATGTCACCCCAGGCGTACAGCCCCCAGTCGTCGTACCCGCCGGCGGGGCGCTGGTAGTGCACCACCGCCCACTCCCGGGATCCACCCTGTGGTGGCGTGCCGACGGTGGCGGTGGACCGGGCGGTCGCGGTGCGCCCCCGCCCGTCGCGGACCACCGCCTTGTACTCGATCCGGGTGCCGCCGGCCAGGCCGGTCAGGTCGTGTTGGACGGTGTACGGGGCGCGGTCGGCGCTGCCCAGCAGCGTCCACCGCCCGCCGGCCACCCGGGCCGCGACGGTGACGGTGGCCAGCGGATCTCCGGTGACCTGGGCGGTGACCGCCGCCCGGGTGGCGACCGGCGTACCCGGTGCCGGGCCGGTGATGGTGATCGTCGGTGTGCCGGCGGGGTGCGCGATGGGGGTGCCGGCGCGGTACACGACCGCCGACAGCGGCGGCACCGTGACGGTCAGCTTGCCGTCCCCGGTCGCCGTGGCCCGGCCGGCGCCGCCGTAGATGCCGGTGAAGGTGGCGCGGCGACCAGGTGTCCACGGAGACAGTCTGCGTGGTGGCGGCGTTGTTCGCCGCCACCACGTACTCGATCCGGTCGGCGGGAGCGATCCGGGCGGCGGCGAAGACGCCGGGGCCGTCGGCGGCGTACCGGGTGACCTGCACACCGTCGCGCAGCGCCGGGTGCGCCTGGCGCAGCCGGCCCAGCTCGGCGATCGTCCGGTAGAGCGGGTGGGTGGTGTCGAACTGGTCGCTGGCGTGGGTGCGGTCGGTGCCGAGCAGGTCGTCGTCGAGGTAGTCGGGCACCTTCGAGGCGAACATGTCCTGCCGGGCGTCCTTGTCGCCGCCGGGGCCGGTGAAGCCCTGCTCGTCGCCGGAGTAGATCACCGGCTGGCCGCGGGTCAGGAACATCAGCTGGTGTGCGAGCTGGTCGCGGCGCAGGTGGCTGGCCGGGTCGCTGCCCCCACCGGCGATGAAGGAACCGATTCGGCCCATGTCGTGGTTGCCGAGGAAGGTGGGCAACCGGCCCGCGTCGGTGTCGCGGGCCGCGTAGAGGTCGTCGCGGGCGTACACGTCGGCGAGGGCCTTCGCGGAGCCGGCGCCGGCGGTGAACCCGCGGGCCGCCTCCTGGAAGGCGAAGTCCAGGGTCGCCGGCAGGCCGCCCTGCCGCACGTAGCTGGAGCTGATCTCCGGGTCGGCGCTGTACACCTCGCCGAACATGAAGAAGTCCTTCTTGCCGGCCTTCTCGGCGGCCCGCTCGATGCCCTGGCTGAACTGCGGCCAGAAGTCCATGTTGACGTGCTTCACGGTGTCCAGCCGGAATCCGTCGACACCGAGCGCGCCGATCCAGTCCCCGTACGCCTTGGTCATCCCCTGGACCACCTCGGGGCGTTCGGTCCACAGGTCGTCGAGGCCGAAGAAGTCGCCGTACTCGCTGTTCTCGCCGGCGAAGGTGGAGTCACCCCGGTTGTGGTACATGGTGACGTCGTTCAGCCAGGCCGGCACCTTGACCGTGGCGTCCGCCGGCTCGGCGAACGTCGGAGTGTACGGGAAGGACTCCTCGTCGACCGGTGGGAACGCCCGGCTGCCGTCGGCGTAGTTGCGGTCCTCGAACGCCCGCCCCTGCGCGTCGGTGTACGGCGAGGTCGCCTTGTCCACGTATCCGTACCTACCCTCGGCGTACTTGATGACGTCGGCGGTGTGGTTGACGATGACATCGAGGTAGATCTTCATGCCGCGCCGGTGGGCGAGCTGGACCAGCCTCTTCATCTCCTCGTTGCTGCCGAAGTGCGGGTCCACCTGGGTGAAGTCGGTGATCCAGTAGCCGTGGTAGCCGGCCGAGATGTCGTCGCCGGCACCCTGCACCGGCCGGTTCTTGAAGACCGGGGCAAGCCAGATGGCGGTGGTGCCCAGGCCCTGGATGTAGTCGAGCTTGTCGATCACACCCTTGAGGTCGCCGCCGTGGTAGAAGCCCTTGTCGGTCGGGTCGAGCCCGGTGCGCAGCCGGTCGCCGGCGAGGCCGCCCCGGTCGTTGCGGGGGTCACCGTTGGCGAACCGGTCCGGCAGGACGAAGTAGAACTGCTCGGCCCGCGCGGCGTTGCCGCCCGCCTTGAGCAGCGCCTCGGCACTGGGTTCGGCGCGCCACTGGGCGGCCCCGCCGATCGGGTGGGAGGCGTTGTCGGTCCGGGGTGCCGCGGCGGCGGGGGCCACCGCGACCGGAGCGCCGACGAGCGGGAGAGTGAGCAGGGAGACGAGGGCCAGCAGGGCGGTGCGCGGTATCGGCGAGGGTTTCATCGACGCCTTCCTCTGGTCGCTGATGGGCGCACGCTAGCCCTCGCCGAAATATTCTGCAATACCTTGCAAACACGGTCGCAATACGGCAGCGTCCTTGCGGAAACGTCACTCAGAGGCCGCTACACCGCACTCCGTCCACAGTGCACTCACGCGGTGTGCTGGGGGCCCGCTCCAGGTGGAAACGCAACGACACCGAGCCGCCGGGCCGCACGTCCACCCCGCTGACGTACGTGAACCCGCCGTCGAACTGCCGAACAGTCCCCTGCGGAACGCCCTCCACCCAGGTGGTCACCAACCGCCCAGCGCCGAACTCCAACCGCACCGTCCAACCACGGCTCCGCGCGGACCTGTTGACCATCGACACCTCGCCGATGAAACCCCCGTCGAAGCTCTGCACCACCCGGTACCGCCCCGTCATTGCCGGCTGCCCCGACGCGGCCCGACTCGGCGACCGGGTCACCGTCGGCCCCTTCGGCGAAACGACCGACGGGGTGGGCGAGGTGGCCGTGGCGCTCGGCGGCAGCCCGCTCGCCCGCCCCGACAATCCCGGCAGCGCCGCGCCGGAGACGACACCGGCGTGGGTGCGGTCGGCGCGGCCACCGTCGACGGCACCGGCAGCGTCGGCGGCAACGCGCCATCCGGCGCGGGGCTGCGTCCCCGGTACGCGCCCAGGGCGACGATGAGCAGCACCACCATCACGACGACACCGGCGCCCACCACGATCCAGGGCGACGACGCGATCGCGACCGGACCGTGCGATGGGCGCGGAACACGGCGCATGCCGGACATGTACCTCCCTCAGCGGACCGTCCGGGCAGAGTAGCGATCGACGGCAGCAGCCGGAAAGCCTCGCGGGGCACGGTCCGCCGCGCCACCGACCCGGCGCCAGCTCAGCCGACCCGACAGTCGACCCCGTTGACGGCGCACCGCAACGGCCGCTCCGCCGACTCACCCCAGCCGATACGTAGCCGCAACGTCCGGGTGTCGCCCGGCCTCAGCGAACGAGTGCCGCGCACCACGAACTCCCCGTTCCCGCGCCCCCGCACCGAGACCTCCGAGTCGTCGCTGACCCGCAGCGCCCACAGGTCGTCGTCGAACGTGAGCTCCACCTGCCAGTCCATCGACCGGCTCGACTCGTTGGCGATCGACAGCACCGCCGCGTCCCCGTCCCAGCCATCCGTACCGACCTGGTACCGGGCACTGACCGTGCCACCCGCGGGGGCCGCCGGCGCCGTCGACGCGTTCACCCGCCCCGCAGCCGGCGAGCCGGTCACGGTGGCCCGCGGCGACGGCGTCCGACTGCTGCGCGTCGGTCGCGGCGACGTCGTGCGCCGCTCGACGCCGGCCGGAGTCGGCCCCCCGGTCGCCGAGGCGGCGGCCGGCATCGTGGGCAGGAACACCGGAGGCGCGGTCTGCGGCGGACGTCCCGCTCCCTGGTCCGAAACGACAGCAGTGCGATCACCAGGAGCACCACCAGCGCACACACCCCGAGCAGCACCACGATCCACGGCACCGACACCAGCACCCGGGCCGCCCGCGAATCTGCCGCACCGTCCGGCCGCACCGCCATCAGGTCTCCCCTCGTCCCCACCGACGCGACAGCGTAGCCAGCACCGCGGCAACCGGAAACCAGGCGGGTACGGATCGGGCCGACCGGCCGACCCGCCACGGAAAACGGCTCGCTCCCCCGGTGGACGCTCCCGGTCGGTCAGCCCGTCCGGATGACCGTGCAGATCAGCGGCCCGTCATCCGAGGAACGCAGCAGGTAACGGTACCGCTCCCCCGGCACCGCCTGGCCACAGCTGTCCAGAAACTCCCACTCCACCGCCACCATCGTCAACAGCGCGGACAACGGCTGCACATCCTCGATACGGGCATGGGCCGCGACCAACTCCCGATCCTGGTAGTCGGGTGCGGCGCCCACGAAGGACAACGCCACCGCGGCCGCCGAGGTGAAAGAGAAGCTGTAGGTGTCCGCCACCACCATGCCCGGCAGGGCGTAACAGCCAGCCATGACCGGCAGGTCGCCGGTGGTCAACGCCACCCCGTACCGGTCGAAGAAATCGGCCAACGTGGCAAGATCCGTGGAGGCGTTCACAGCGACAGCAATTGCCGGTCACCGCCCAGGTCAAACCTCAGCGCGGCGGCACCCGCACCTCGATCTCCGAGCCCAGTCGGGCGTCGGCGGCCAGCCCCAGGTCGTCCCCACTCCAGAACCGCCCCGGGTCATACCAGTTCGGACGCCGACCCGCCGGCAACAACCCCATGGCCTCATAGGTCACCGCCACCACCTCGGCGCAGTAGGCCGTCTCCAGCCGCCCGGTCCCGCTCGCCCGCTGATCCGGCCGGGCTGGCCGGCCCTGGTGGAGCCCGCCGAGCCGGTCGCGTTGGCTGAGCCCGGTCGCGTTGGCTGACGCCGGTCGCGTTGGCTGAGCCCGTCGCCGTGGCTGAGCCCGTCGCGTGC
>NZ_JAEVHL010000137.1 GCF_016803395.1 Micromonospora tarensis
CACTAGCCCCACCCACCGCCACCTCACCCGCACCGCCCTGTCGATCAAGAGGTTCGCGTCAGTCTCCGCCCTCGGAGGCCGACCGGCGGCTCTTGATCAACAGGGCGGTGCGGGCGGGTGGGGCGCACGTCGGTGCGCGATTGGCGGGGTGGTCGGACACCTTCACGCATCGGTCGATGCAGTTTTTCACAGATGACTTCCCGGCCTAGCTACCGTTCAGTAACGTCCGGCCCCACCGGGGCGCGACCGGTGCCGGATATGGCGAATGCCGACATGGCGGTCGCGTCCACCGGCGCCGACGATGGCAGCACCCGGGCCCGTGCGGGTGCGGACGAACCGGAGGTCACCGTGCAGGACATCCTCGAAGCGATCATGGCGGCGGAAGAGTCGAACGATCCTGACCGGGAACTCGCCGGCGTCGCCGGGCTGCCCGTACCGGAGAGCTACCGGGGCGTGGTGGTCCGCGCCGAGGAGGCCCGGATGTTCGACGGCATGACCGCCCGGGACAAGGACCCCCGCAAGGCGCTGCACGTGCAGGAGGTGCCGACGCCGGAGCTGGCGCCGGGCGAGGCACTGATCGCGGTGATGGCGAGCGCGATCAACTACAACACGGTGTGGACCAGCATCTTCGAGCCGGTGAGCACCTTCAGGTTCCTGGAGCGCTACGGCCGGGTCTCCGCGCTGACCCGCCGGCACGACCTGCCGTACCACGTGGTCGGCTCGGACGCGGCGGGCGTGGTGCTGCGCACCGGCGCCGGGGTGACCCGGTGGGCACCCGGCGACGAGGTGGTCGCGCACTGTCTCTCGGTCGAGTTGGAGGACGCCGCCGGGCACGACGACACCATGCTCGACCCGCAGCAACGGATCTGGGGCTTCGAGACCAACTTCGGTGGGCTGGCCGAGCTGGCGGTGGTCAAGGCGAACCAGCTGATGCCCAAGCCGCGCCACCTCAGCTGGGAGGAGGCGGCCGCCCCGGGCCTGGTCAACTCCACCGCGTACCGGCAGCTCGTCTCGCACCACGGCGCCAACATGAAGCAGGGTGACGTGGTGCTGATCTGGGGCGCCTCCGGCGGCCTCGGCGGGTACGCCACCCAGATGGCGCTCAACGGTGGCGCGATCCCGGTCTGCGTCGTCTCCTCGCCGGAGAAGGCCGAGCTGTGCCGCCGGATGGGCGCGGAGCTGGTCATCGACCGGGCAGCGGAGGGATTCCGCTTCTGGAAGGACGAGGAGACCCAGGACCCGGACGAGTGGCGGCGTTTCGGCGAGCGGATCCGCGAGCTGACCAGCGGCGAGGACCCGGACATCGTGTTCGAACACCCGGGTCGGGAAACGTTCGGCGCGAGCGTCTACGTGGCCCGGCGCGGCGGCACCATCGTCACCTGCGCCTCCACGAGCGGCTTCCAGCACCAGTACGACAACCGCTACCTGTGGATGCACCTCAAGCGGATCGTCGGCAGCCACTTCGCCAACTATCACGAGGCGTGGCAGGCCAACCGCCTGGTCGCGCTCGGCAAGGTGCACCCGACGGTGTCCCGCACCTACCCGTTGGAGCAGGCCGGTCAGGCGGCGTACGAGGTGCACCGCAACGCCCACCAGGGCAAGGTCGGCGTGCGCTGCCTGGCACCCACCGACGGGCTCGGCGTACGCGACGGGGAGTTGCGGGCTCGGCACGAGGACGCGATCAACCGGTTCCGGGGGCACTGACCGGCACCGCCGGCCGGAACACACCGACCGGCAGCGCGGAACGCACCGACCGGCAGCGCGGAACGCACCGACCGGCACCGCCGGGCCGGGCGGCACCGACCGTGGCCTCGGCCGCCGGCCGGACGGCTGAACGCCAGGTGGCCAATGCGCTGATCGGCCATTGTTCTCCCGCTCTCATTAGCGGAAAGCCGGATCGAACAAAGGGTCTCGGGGTAACCCCGGGGCCCTTTTCCGCGTCACGCTGCGTGCCGTCCCACCGGCCGGGAGCTGCCAAGATCGCCGATTGGTCGGAGCCCACCGATCGCGGGAGTTGACCATGTAAAGAGGGCACGAAAGCTGCGCACCGCTCTTGCGAAGCACCCTGGGGCGTCTGCCAGTATGTCCCAATGCCCCAGCAGCAGTCCTCCCCTCTCGCGTTCTTCGATAACGCGAACTCGCAGCCAGATTTCACCGTTGGCCTGCGCGGATACAACACCCATCAGGTCGACGACTTCCTCGGCCGGATGACCGCCGCGCTGACCCAGTCCGAGCAGGCCCGTGCCGAGGCCGAGCAGCGGATGAACGACGCCCAGCGTCGGCTCCGCCAAGCCGAGCAGCGCATGACCGCGCTGGAGCAGAAGCTCACCGACACGAACAAGCAGCTCGAAGAGAACAGCCGGCCCACCCTCTCCGGGCTCGGCACCCGCGTCGAGCAGATCCTCCGGCTCGCCGAGGAGCAGGCCAACGACCACCGCAACGAGGCCAAGCGCGAGTCGGAGGGGATCCTCTCCGCCGCCCGCCTCGAGGCGCGTGAGATCACCGACAAGGCCCGGGCCGAGGCCGCGGCCATGAAGGCCAGCGCCGAGCGTGAGGCGGGCAACCTGCGCACGGCCGCCGAGCGCGAGGCCGCCGAGGTCCGGGTGCAGGCCCGCCGTGAGGCCGACACGCTGCGCGCGGACGCCGACCGCGAGACCAAGCAGCTGCGTACCGTCACCGCGCACGAGGTGGCCGAGCTGAAGTCGACTGTCGAGCGGGAGGTGGCCACCCTTCGGGCCACCGCCGAGCGCGAGATCACCCAGCAGCGGGCGAAGGCCGCCCGCGAGGCTGAGGAGAAGCGCGCCGAGGCGACCAAGCTGCTCACCGACGCGCGGGACAAGCGCGACAAGGACCTGCAGGCCCTCGAACTCCAGCTGGCCGAGCGCCGGGAGAAGGCCGAGCGCGAGGAGTCCGAGCGGCACGCCGCACAGGTCGCGCAGACCCAGAAGATGGTCAGCGAGGCCGAGCAGCGGGCCCGGGCCGCGCAGGAGCGGGCCAAGGAGATCGAGCAGCGCGCCGAGGCGCGGCGGGTCGAGTCCGAGCGCAACGCCGCCGAGACGGTGGACAAGGCCAAGGCGCACTCCGAGAAGATGCTCCACGAGGCGAAGGCCGAGTCGCAGCGTCTGCTCACCGAGGCCCGCACCGAGGCCGAGCTGACCACGCAGGCCGCCCGCCGCGAGGTCGAGGACCTCACCCGGCAGAAGGACGCGGTCACCTCGCAGCTGGGGCAGATGCTCTCCGGGCTCGCCGGGATCGTGCCGGGGATGCCGGCGCAGGGCGCTCCGGCCGCCAAGCCGGAGGCCAAGAAGACCGATGGCGGTCAGGAGCGGGTGCCCGCGGAGACCGCCGGCTGACCCGAGGGGTCAGGTCGGGGCATCGACGGCGCGAGGTGACACCGGGTAACCGGCGCCACCTCGCGCCGTATGCGTTTCCCAGCTCGTGCTCTCCCTCGGCGACAGCGGAGTGAAGTAGCTCCCAGAAGGCCCGTCCGTATCGCCCCAGGAGGGCCCGTTGCGTGTGAGGATGGGGGCATGTCGCACGGCGAGGAACTGTTCGCTCTCGGCGGGGACGTGACGACGGAGCCCAGCTTCGAGTCCGCTCTGCGGGGGTACGAGAAGAAACAGGTCGACCGATACGTTGCGCGTGCTGAGCACGAGATCGCGACCCTCGCTTCCGAACGGGAACAGGCGTACACACAGATCCACAAGCTCGCCGGCCAGGTCGAGGTGCTTCAGCGCGACCTGACCCAGGTGCGCAAGCAGATGAACGTGGTCGACCGGGCCTCCTTCCGGCACCTTGGCCCCCGGGTCGAGTCGATCCTGACGCTCGCCGAGGAGCAGGCCGAGCAGATCGTGTCCGAGGCCAACGACGAGATCGAGGCGCGTCGTGCCGCCGCCGAGCACATCGTCGAGGAGGCCCGCGAGCAGGCCGACCGGGCACTCAAGGACTTCGAGATCGCCCTCGCCGCACGACGTGCGGAGGAGGAGCGGCACACCACCGCCCGTCGGGCCGAGGCGGACGCTGCCCTGCGGTCGGCCAGGGACGAGGCGGCGCAGCTACGCAAGGCGGCGCAGGACGCGCTGGCGAAGGCCCAGCAGGAGGCCACCCAGCTGCGGGACACCGCCAAGGAGATCCACACCCGCGCCCAGCAGGAGTCGACCAAGCTGCGCGAGACGGCCCGCGAGACGCTGGCCAACGCCCGGCAGGAGGCCAGCGAGCTACGCGAGGCCGCCAAGGAGGTGCACGCCAAGGCCCTCCAGGAGGCCAAGCGGCTCACCGACGCCGCGACCGAGGCCGGGCGGGCCACCCACGCCAAGGCGCAGCAGGAGGCCAAGCAGATCATCGACGACGCGTCGATGGCGGGGCGGGCCACCCGGGCCAAGGCGCAGCAGGAGGCCGAGCGGCTGACCACCCAGGCCGCCGAGTCGGCCAAGCGCAGCCGCGCCGAGACCGAGGCGTACGTGCAGCGGATGCGCACCGAGACCGAGGCGTACGTGCAGCAGACCCGGGCGCAGACCCAGCAGGAACTGGGTGCGTGGCGGGCCGGCGTGGAGCAGGAGGTCAACTCCCGTCGGGAGGCGGCCGACCGGGAGCTGGCCCAGCGGCGGTCCACCGCCGAGCAGGAGTTCGCCAAGCGCCGCGATGAGCTGGACAAGCAGCACGAGTCGCGCCAGCAGGAGCTGGAGACGGGGTTCACCACCCGACGCGACGAACTGGAGGCCGAATACTCCGGCCGCAAGAACCAGTTGGAGACCGAGTACTCCACCCGGAAGGACGAGCTGGAGACCGAGTACACGACGCGCAAGAACGAGATCGAGCAGGGCGCGGCCGAGGTCCGCGAGGCGGCCGAGCGGGACGCGGCGGCGCTGCGCCAGCGGTCCGAGACGGAGGCCGCCGAGTTGCTGAGCCGGGCCGAGGCCGAGGCCGTGGAGAAGCGCCGCAAGGCCGACGAGCACGTCGCGGCGTCCCGGCGGCAGTTCGAGGAGTACGCGGCCACCACGCAGCAGCACCTGGCCACCACCCAGCAGCACCTGGCGGCCACCCAGCAGGAGTCGGCGGCGGGCCGGCAGCAGTTGGCCCAGGTGATGCTGGAGATCGCCCAGGCTCAGCAGCAGCTCGCGGACCTGCGGCAGGAGACCTGGAAGTCCCGACAGGAGTCCGACGCGCTCCAGCGGCAGCTCTCCGAGCTGCGGTTGCAGAGCGTCACCGGCCCGATCGACGGCCCGACCGCCCCGGCCGGCGGCGACGACGCGAGCGCTGGCGCCGACGGCCGGCCCGGTCCGCCCCGGTGAGCGTCGACGCGGCGCGGGCACCGGCACTGGCACCGGGTTGAAGGCTGAGCCCGCCGACGCCAAGCAGCCGGTGAGCGCGAGTGCGGAGGACGCCGAGCGGTCCACGCCACGGCCGGTGGCCGAGCCGGTCACCACAGTGGACGGTGGGACGGCGAGCGCCGGGGTGGACGGCGAGCCGACGGTCGCCGCTGTTCCGGGCGAGGGTGGCCGCGGTGCCAAGCCCACCAAGATCACCAGCACCGGTGAGAACGGCAAGCGGCCCACCAAGCCCACCACCGACGAGCGCAGCGCCAAGCCCAGCAAGGTCACTCTCGACAAGGAGTGACGGGCAGGCCCCGACGCCGCGCCCCGCGCGCCACCCCTGGCAATCTTGGACAGTTTCCGTCATCCGCTGACGGAAACTGTCCAAGATCTCCGTGCCCACCGCCGGCCGTGCCCACCGGTCGACCGGGCGGGATGCCGGCGGCGTGATCGCCCACCTGGCCAGGCGGTTGACCGAGATGGTGACGTGGCTACGCTGCTCTCACGACGGCAGACGTTCGCGACGAAGCCCGCTCGCCGGCACTCGATCGACCTGATGGGAGGACCTGGTGCCGCAGCACGATCCATCGGGTGACGAACCAGATGTGCGACCCGAAGACCCACCGGCGGAGGTGCCACCGCCGGTGCCGGTGCCCGCACCGGGGATCGACCCGGACGAGCCGCCGGCCGTCCCGTCCGGGAGGTTCGGCAGCCCGGGGCGCCCGTTGCGGCGCAGCAGTTTCCTGATCGGCTTCACCGGCGCCCTGGGCGTGCTGCTGGCGTACACCCTCTATCTGGGGATTCGCAATGCCGGCGGCATCCTCGTGCTGGTGGTGATCGCGCTCTTCCTCGCGGTCGGTCTCAACCCGGCGGTGGTCCGACTCCGCCGCTGGGGTGTGCCGCACGGCCTGGCGGTGGCGGCGGTCGCGCTGACCGTGGTGCTGCTGCTCTGCGGGGGCGTGGTGGCGCTGGTCCCGCCGATCGTCACCCAGTCAGGTCAGTTCATCGACCAGATCCCGAGCCTGCTTGCGGAGTTGCGCCGCAATCCCACGGTCAACGACCTGGTCGAGCGGTACGACGTGGTGGAGCGGGTGCAGGGCGCGGCGAACGCGGACACCGTCGGCCGGGCGCTCGGCGGGGTGCTGGGCGGCGCGCAACTGATCTTCGGCACGGTGTTCCGCACGCTGACCGTGCTGGTGCTGACCATCTACTTCCTGGCCTACTTCAACCGGCTGCGCTCCCTGGGCTACTCGTTGGTGCCCCGGTCCCGGCGCGAGCGGGTGCAGTTGATCGGCGACGAGATCCTGGCCAAGGTGGGCGCGTACATGGTCGGCGCGCTGAGCATCGCGGTGCTGGCCGGCGCGACCACGTTCGTCTTCGCGCTGGTCGTCGGGCTGCCGTACCCGTTCGCGCTGGCCGTGGTGGTCGCCGTGACCGACCTGATCCCACAGATCGGCGCGACCCTGGGCGCGGTGATCGTGAGCCTGGTCGGGTTCGCCGCCGACCTGCCCACCGGCATCGCCTGCGCGGTGTTCTTCCTCGTCTACCAGCAGGTGGAGAACTACCTGATCTATCCGAAGGTGATGCGGCGATCGGTGGAGGTCAACGAGGTCGCCGCCCTGCTGGCCGCGCTGCTCGGCGTGGCCCTACTGGGCGTGGTGGGCGCGCTGATCGCCATCCCCACGGTGGCCGCGCTGCAACTGATCCTGCGCGAGGTGGTGCTGCCCCGCCAGGAGGGACGCTGACCGACGTCAGTCGGCCGGGCCGGGAACGGGCCTGTCGGCGAAGGCCGCCACCGTCCGGTCGGCGTACGCGCTGACGTCACCGGCCTCCATCGGGCCGTCCCAGGTCGTCGGCAGCGGCACCTCGACTGCCGGGTTGACCCGCCGGACGATCTCGTCGAGCACCGTCTCCGCGTCACCCACCCAGAGGTGCTTGGCCCCGGGCACCCCGACCACCTCGGCCTGCGGCACGGCGGCGAACCGCTCCCCCGCCTCGACCGGGCGCAGGTAGTCGTCGAACTCCGGCACCAGCGCCACCAGCGGGCGACCCGAGCCCGCCCAGGTGGCCAGGTCGGCGGGGGCCGAGAAGCGCAGCGGCGGGGAGAGCAGGATCGCCCCGGCGACGGCCGGATCGCAGCCGTACTTGAGCGCCAGGTCGGTCCCGAACGACCAGCCGACCAGCCAGATGTTGGGCAGCTCGGCAAACTCCGCGTACTCGATCGCGGCGGCCACGTCGTACCGCTCGCCCACCGCGCCGTCGAAGGCGCCCTCGCTGGTGCCGCGCACACTGCTGGTGCCCCGGGTGTTGAACCGCAGCACGGCCAGGTCGGCCAGCGCGGGCAACCGCCAGGCCGCCTTGCGGAACACGTGGCTGTCCATCATCCCGCCGTGGGTGGGCAGCGGGTGCAGGCAGACCAGGGTGGCCACCGGCGGCCGGTCGGCCGGCACGGCCAGCTCGCCGACCAGCCGCAGCCCGTCGGCGGTGTGCAGCTCGATGTTCTCCCGGCGGGCGGGCAGGATCGACGACGCGCGGATCGCTGTGCTCACCGCCCAAGTCTGTCGTGAAGTCGCCGCCACCGCCCGCCCAGGCACGAACAGGGTGATCCAGGTCGCTGACCACGGGTCGCTCAGTAGCGCGGGCTGCCCCGGCCGCGCTGCACCGCCGGGCCGCGCCGGTCCCGGGCGCGCCAACAGCCGCTGTGCCAGTGCCGCCGGTCGGTCAGGTCACCCAGGCCGTCCGCCGGCCAGGCCACCAGGTGCGCCACCCCGGGTCGGATCTCCTGGTCGCAACCGGGGCAGCGGTACGTCTTGACCGACGCGCCCGCGCCGATCCCACGCACCTGCCAGGCGCCGTCGGTCCACTGCTGCACCGAGGCGACGCCCTGGCGGACCCGGTCGGCGTCCAGGTTGGCGTTGTCGTCCCGGCGAGGGCGATTGCGACGGGGGCTCACAGTCACCAAGCCTACGTCCGGCGGACCCGGCCGCCCGGGGCGGTCACCAGGTCGCGGGCCGGTCGAGGTGCTCGGCGACCCGCGCCCCGAGCAGCACGGTGCCGGCCTCCGCCTCGCTGAAGCGTCGCTCCGCGCTGAGGGTGGCGAAGAGTTGGGCCCGCGGGATGTCGAGGAGTTCCAGCCGCTCACCGGTGGGATCGAAATGGGCCGGCCGGCCGCCGATCGTCCGGTTCGCCGGCGCCTTGACCGTCACCGGGGTGGCCGCGTACTGCAACTCGACAAGCATCCCCGTGCCCCGGTCGTCGTCCCGGACGTGCAGCAGCACCGCGTACGCCGCCGGGAAGGTGCCCACGACCATCCAACAGGCGGTGAGCCGCGCACCGGTCGGCAGGGCGGTCAACCGCAGCGGACCGGTGCACGCGTACGCCTGGTCGAGCCGTAGCGCCTCGGCCGCGTCGTACAGTGGGCCCTCGTTCGGGCCGGGCACGCTGGCTCCCGCGTACACGCCGGGTGCCGGCTGCCAGTAGCGCCGCCAGATCGGCGCACCGTCCGGCCCGTCGGAGTGGACCACGGAACCGTGAGGTCCTCGGCCCGGTGTTCGTCACCGGTCAGCAACCGGGCGAGCCGGACCAGCGCCGGGCCCCGGCTGCTGACGTACTCCTCGAAGGTCACACCCTGCAGACGCCGGCGGCACCCTCCGGCGTTGACACTGTCAGCGGTGCGAGTGGTCGCGGAATCCGCGGCGGGTCTTACGGCCCAGGTAGCCGGCCGTGACCAGGTGTTCCAACAGGGGCGCGGGCGCGAAGCCGGGCTCGCGCAGCTCCAGGTACAGCTCCCGCTGGATGGCCAGCGCGACGTCCAGCCCGACCACGTCCAGCAGCTCGAACGGGCCCATCGGGTAGCCGCAGCCCAGCTTCATCGCGTGGTCGATGTCGTCGGCCGTCGAGTAGCTGGCCTCCAGCATCTTCACCGCGTCGTTCAGGTACGGGAAGAGCAGCGCGTTGACGATGAACCCGGACCGGTCGCCGCAGACCACGCCGGTCTTGCCGAGCGCGGCGCAGACCGCCCGCGCGGTGGCGGTGGCCTCCGGTGAGGTGCGGATGGTCCGGACCACCTCGACCAGCGGCATGACCGGCGCCGGGTTGAAGAAGTGCAGCCCGACCACGTCGGCCGGCCGTTGGGTGGCCATCGCCACGTCGATCACCGGCAGCGACGAGGTGGTGGTGGCCAGCACGACGCCCGGCTTGCAGATCTCGTCGAGGCTGGCGAAGAGGGCCTTCTTGACGCTCAGCTCCTCGATGACCGCCTCGACCACCAGGTCGACGTCGGCGAGGTGGTCGAGCGTGGCCGACCAGGTGATCCGGCCGAGCGCGGCGTCCCGGTCGGCCTCGGCGAGCTTGCCCCGGACCACACCCTTGTTCAACGAGGTCTTCACCGCCTCGCAGACCGACGCGGACTTCTCCGCGCCCCGGGTCACCGAGACGACCTCGTACCCGGCCTTCGCGAAGACCTCGATGATCCCGGTGGCCATCGTGCCGGAACCGACCACGCCCACCTTGGCGATGGCCCGCGCGCCGTCGGCGAGCGCGGCGTCCGTCGTCGGCGGCGTCGTCTCGTCGGGTACGACCTTCGGCGAACCGGGCCGCTCGTAGGTGTAGAAACCGCGACCGGACTTGCGGCCGAGCAGTCCCGCCGTGACCATCTGCTTGAGCAGCGGCACCGGGGCGTGCCGGCGGTCCCGCCCGCCGCGCCGGTACATGGTGTCCAGGATCTCGTACGCGGTGTCCAGGCCGATCAGGTCCATCAGGGCCAGCGGGCCCATCGGCAGGCCGCAACCGAGCTTCATCGCGGCGTCGATGTCCTCCCGGGTCGCGTAGCGCGACTCGAACATCCCGACCGCGTGGTTGAGGTAGCCGAAGAGCAGTGCGTTGGCGATGAAGCCGGCCCGGTCGTTGATGGTGACGTCGACCTTGCCGAGCCGGGCGCAGAGCGCCTCGACGTCGGCGACCACCTCGGGCGAGGTGACCACCGTGCGGACCACCTCGACCAGCTTCATCACCGGCGCCGGGTTGAAGAAGTGGATGCCGATCACCTGGTTGGGCCGGCTGGTGGCCACCGAGATCTCGGTGACGCTCAGCGACGACGTGTTGGTGGCGAGGATGGCCTCCGGCCGGCAGACCCGGTCCAGCTCGGCGAAGATCCGCTGCTTGAGGTCCAGGTGCTCGGGCACGGCCTCGATGACGAGGTCGACGGAGTGCAGCGCGTCCAGCCCGACCTCGAAGTGCACCCGTTCGTGCAGGGCGTCGCGGTCCGCCTCGGCGAGCTTGCCCTTGGCGACCGCCCGGTCGGTGGAGCTGGTCAGGGTGGCCCGGCCGCGCTCCAGCGCCGGCGCGGAGATCTCGACGGCCACCACGTCGATGCCGTTGCGGGCGAAGACCTCGACGATGCCGGCACCCATGGTGCCCAGCCCCACCACGCCCACGGTGCTGATCTCGCGCGCCATGACCGGCCTCCCCGGAGACTCCGTACGACCACTGAACGGTCGCTTAGGTTATGCGCGCGAGTCTGCCACCTGACGCTGGGTTGTCGAGACGCGGTGGCATATTTCACCCAGCACCCACCATCGGGCACGGGCCCGGCCGGACCGCCGGTCAGGCGGCGGGCCCGCCGGTCAACGCCAGCAGCTCCGCGACGAACTCGGCCGGGCGCTCCAGGTGCGGGCTGTGCCCGCAGCCGGGCAGCACCACCTCGTGGTACGCGCCGCCGGCCGCCGCGTAGCGCTCCAGCACCGCCCGGGTCTGGCCGACCATCGGCTGTGGCGGGCAGGCGTCCGCGCCCGGCCAACCGGGCACGAGATCCAACGAACCCAGGTACGCCAGGTCGAACAGCGAGGTGTCCGAGACGATGACGTCGGCGTCCCCGCGTACCCAAGTGACGGGCGGCTTCTCGGCGACGGCCACCAGCTCGTCGGCGAGCCGGAACCAGGCCGGCGCGAGCGCGTTGAGCACGCCGCGGTCGCCCGGCGCGGTGCCCGGCCAGTTCTCCGACGGCAGCGCGGTGCCCGGGTAGTTGTCGTCCCCGGTCGCGGTGGAGAGCAGGGAGTCCAGCAGCAGATCCTCGTCCGCGCCCAGCGCGGCGGGATCGGCCACGTAGGTGGCGCGCAGCACGGCACGCGGACTGGTCGGGTCGTCCGCGTCCCGGTCGCCGGCCGCGAGTCGGGCGACGAAGCTCGGGTTCGCCGTGCCGGCGCCGGTGCCGGCGAAGTCCGCTGTGGTCGGCGTGCCGGTCAGGTCGCGGGTGCCCCCGAAGCCGTACGGGGAGACCGGTGCCGCGAGCAGCAGCGCTCCCACCCGGTGCGGGTGGTCGACCAGCAGCCGCATCGCCACTCCGCCGCCGAGGGAGTGCCCGACCACGACCGGGCGAGCGTCGGCGCAGAGGAGGGTCGGGTCGTCCAGCAGGGCGGCCACGTCGTCGGCGAAGTCCCGCAGGCCCCGGGTGGCGTCCACCGGGGCCGTCTCCGAGTTGCCGTACCCGCGCAGGTCGGGGGCGATCACCCGCAACGTCGGTGGCAGCCGCCGGACCAGCGGCTCCCAGAACAACGCCGACGAGCAGTTGCCGTGGATCAGCAGCACCGGCGTGCCGTCCGGCGGGCCGGCCACCCGTACCGCCTGGGTGATGCCGTTCGCCGTCACGGTCCGCTGCTCGGTATCCATCCGCGGCATGCTGCCACGCCCACCCACGCCGGTCCAGGTGTCCGGCGGCCATCCGGGATGCGCCCCGGGTGTGGGCCGGCCTTACCGTCGCCGGCCCGGCGGCGTGGCCAACGGCAGCGGCAGCGTCGGTCGGACGTCGCGCCGGGACGGGCCGAAGCTGAGCCCCACCGGGTCGGTGAGCGCCACCCCGGGGTCGAACAGCCGCAGCTCGGTACGGCCGAGCCGGATCACGTCACCGTCGGAGAGCAACTCCACCTCGGTGATCCGGCGGTCGTTGAGCCAGGTGCCGTTGGTGGAGCCGAGGTCCCGCAGGGACGGGCCCTCCGGCGCCAGCCACACCTCGGCGTGGCGGCGGCTCAGGTGCGGGTCGTTGATGACGACCTGGCCGGTCGGTGCCCGGCCGATCACCTGCGGTTCGGCTCGCATGCGAAAACTCGCTCCGCGCATCGGCCCACCCGCGACCGTCAGCAGCGGCATCAGTTCCGGATGTTCCTCCATGGACAGTCAGCCCTCCACCCCACACCGTCACTCCGCGCGTCAGCCTGCCATCAGACGGTAATCGTCAATACCGACCGGCCGGTCAGCCTCTCGTCACCTCCCGGCCACCTGCCGTTCGACGATTCGGGCGGGCGCTGTCCGTCACCAACGCGCTGACCTGCACTGATCAACGATCGGTCGGGTCGGTGCGTCGCCGGTCCCCGCACCCCGAATCGGAGGCCTACCGACGAGTAATCTTCGGGTTTAGACTTCCGCCCATGACGGCTGTGCATGTCCCCGGTCTCCCGGTCATCGAGTCGGGCCAGCTGGTGTCGACCAGCCCGGCGACCGGCGTGGAGGCCGGTCGGCTCCCGGTCGCCACCGAGGCCGACGTGCGGGAGGCCGTCGGCCGCGCCCGCGCCGCCGGCGAGTGGTGGGCCGGGCTCGGCTTCACCGGCCGCCGCGAGCGGCTGCTGCGGTGGCGTGCCCTGCTGGCCAAGCGGATCGAGGAGCTGGCCGAGCTGGTGCACGTCGAGGGCGGCAAGCCGGTCGCCGACGCCATCGTCGAGATCGTCACCGCGATCGAGCACATCGACTGGGCCGCCCGCAACGCCGGCCGGGTGCTCGGCCCGCGCCGGGTCCGATCCCGACTCATCCTCGCCGAGTTCTCCGGACACCTGGAATACCAGCCGTACGGCGTGGTCGGCGTGATCGGGCCGTGGAACTACCCGGTTTTCACACCTATCGGCTCCGCCGCGTACGCCCTGGCCGCCGGTAACGCGGTGGTGCTCAAGCCGAGCGAGTACACGCCCGCCGTCGGCCAGTGGCTGGTGGACAGCTTCGCCGAGCTGGTGCCCGAACAACAGGTGTTCACCGCCGTGCACGGCCTGGGCGACGTGGGCGCGGCGCTGTGCCGCTCCGGGGTCGACAAGCTGGCCTTCACCGGCTCCACAGCGACCGCCCGCAAGGTGATGGCCGCCTGCGCCGAGACGCTGACCCCGGTGCTCATCGAGGGCGGCGGCAAGGACGCGATGATCGTCGACAGCGACGCCGACCTGGACGCGGCCGCCGAGGCGTGCGTCTGGGGCGGCATGACCAACGCGGGTCAGACCTGCATCGGCATCGAGCGGGTGTACGCCGTCGACGCGGTCTTCGACGCCTTCGTCGACAAGGTGGTGGCTCGCGCCGGTCAGTTGACAGTCGGGCCGGAGGGCACCGACATCGGGCCGATCACCATGCCCGGACAGCTCGACGTGATCCGCCGGCACATCGACGCCGCGATCACCTCCGGCGGGCGGGCCGTGCTCGGCGGCCCGGGCGCGGTGCAGCCGCCGTACGTCCACCCGACCGTGCTGGTGGACGTCCCGGAGGAGTCGGCCGCCGTCCGCGAGGAGACCTTCGGGCCCACAGTGACCATCAGCCGGGTCCGCGACGCCGACGAGGCCGTCACCCGCGCCAACGCGGTGCCGTACGGCCTGGGTGGTTCGGTCTTCGGCCGCCGGCGGGCGGTGGCCATCGCCCGGCGACTGCGCTCCGGCATGGCCTCGATCAACTCCACGCTGACCTTCGCCGGCATGTCCACCCTGCCCTTCGGCGGGGTCGGCGACTCCGGCTTCGGGCGGATCCACGGGGAGGACGGGCTGCGCGAGTTCGGCCGGCCAAGTCGATCACCCGGCGGCGGGCCCGCTCGCTGTTGCCGTCGATGACCTTCGAACGCACCCCGACCGACGTGGCCCGACTGGTGAAGGCGATCAAGGTGATGTACGGAAGGTGAGTGTCGGATAACCGATCTTCAATGACAATCGGTTAATCCACATGTTTGTACGCTGTGGTCGCGGCGGTACATTGCGTTAAATGGGCACCAATCGATTGCGCTACCGGCTTGTCGACAGCGACCAGTCGTGGAGCGCCCGACGACGTCGGCATCGTTCGGACTGGTTGGCGCGCACCTTCCCCGAAATCGGCGACATGCACGTGGTCGACCTCGGCGGCCGGCTCGGCACCTGGCACCGCGCCACCGTCCGGCCGGCCCGGGTGACCGTCGTCAACCTGGAGCAGCCGCCGGCCGTGGTGCCCGACTGGGCAGACGTCGTCCAGGCCGACGCCTGCGACCTGCCCGCACACCTCGCCAAGGGCCCCTACGACCTGGTCTTCTCCAACTCCGTGCTGGAGCACGTGGGCGGGCACGAACGCCGGCTCCGCTTCGCCGCCACCGCCCGCGCGCTGGCCGACCGGCACTGGGTGCAGACGCCCTACCGCTACTTTCCCATCGAGCCACACTGGATCGCGCCAGGCATGCAGTTCCTGCCGGTGCGCCTGCGTACCGCGCTCGCGCGGCGCTGGCCGCTGGGGCACAAGCCCACCCGCAGCCACGACGCCGCCATCCATCAGGTGCTCTGGACCGAATTGTTGGACCGCTCGCAGATGCGCCACTACTTCCCCGAGTCGGGCATGCTGGTCGAGCGGGTGTTCGGCCTGCCCAAGTCGCTGATAGCGGTGCGTACCGGCGAGTGAACCGCTCAGAAGAGCGTCAGCTCGTCCTTCTCGATGCCGCGCAGCTTGTCGTAGTCCACCACCACGCACCGGATACCCCGGTCGGTGGCGAGCACCCGGGCCTGCGGCTTGATCTCCTGGGCGGCGAAGACCCCGGCCACCGGGCTGAGCAGCGGGTCACGGTTCATCAGCTCGAGGTAGCGGGTCAACTGCTCCACCCCGTCGATGTCGCCACGCCGCTTGACCTCCACCGCGACCGCACCCGAGTTCGCGTCCCGGCAGAGCAGGTCGACCGGGCCGATCGCCGTCATGTACTCGCGGCGGACCAGCGTGAACCCCTCACCCAACGCGCCCGGGTTGGCGGCCAGCAACTCCTGTAGGTGCGCCTCGACCCCATCCTTGCGCAGGCCCGGATCCACTCCCAACTCGTACGAGGTGTCCTGGAAGATCTCCTCCAGGGTGATCCGCAGCTCCTCACCCGCCTTGTTGACCACCCGCCACACCCCGGGGGCCTCCTCCAGCCGGCACGGCGGGCTCATCCAGTTCAACGGCTTGTACGCCCGGTCGTCGGCGTGGATCGACACCGACCCGTCCGCCTTCACCATCAGCAACCGGGTGGCCAGCGGCAGGTGAGCCGAGAGCCGTCCGACATAGTCCACCGAGCACTTCGCAATGACCAACCGCACCCGACGAGGGTAGCCGAGCACCCGCCGACCGCCAGCGAGCGGCACTGGCGCGTCGGTGCGATGCTGAGACGGTGTTCGAAGTTCTCACCGGCACCGGTCTCGCCGCCTCGGCGGGGCTGAACGCCTACATACCCCTGCTCGTCCTCGGTCTGCTCGGCCGCTACACCGACCTGATCGACCTGCCCAGCGGCTGGGCCTGGCTCGGCAACGGTTGGGTCCTCGTCATCATGGCCGCGCTGCTCGCCGTGGAGGTGGTGGCCGACAAGGTGCCATTGGTCGACCATGTCAACGACGTGGTGCAGACCGTGGTCCGGCCCACCGCCGGTGGCCTGGCCTTCGGTGCCGGGTCCTCCGCGGAGACGGTGACGGTCAGCGACCCGGGGAGCTTCTTCTCGACCCACCAGTGGGTGCCGGTGGTCACCGGCGTCCTGCTGGCCTTGGGCGTGCACCTGCTCAAGTCGGCGGCGCGCCCGATCGTCAACGCGACCACCGCCGGGTTCGGCGCCCCGGTCGCCAGCACCGCCGAGGACGCCACCAGTGTGGTCGTCTCCCTGGTTGCGGTCATCCTGCCGGTGCTGGTGCTCGTCTTCCTGGTCGGCCTGGTGTTCTTCGTCTTCTGGTTCGTCCGGCGCAGAACGGACCGACGCCGCGAACGCGAGGCGGCCCGCGCCGCCGGCTTCCGCGTCTGAGAGCGCCCGCCGGGGCCGGTCAGGGCAGGTCGTTGGCGCGCCGGATGACCGTCACCAGATCGTCGATGATGCCGGTGAGCGCGAAGTCCTTCGGGGTGAAGACCCGGGCGACCCCGGCCGCCCGGAGGGTGTCCGCGTCACTCGCGGGGATGATGCCGCCCACCACCACCGGCAGGTCAGCACGGCCGGCGGCACGCAACCCGTCGAGCACCGCGGGTACCGCGGCGAGGTGCGAGCCGGACAGCACGGAGAGCCCGACCAGGTCGACGTCCTCTTCGACGGCGGCGGCGACGATCTGTCCAGCGGTGAGCCGGATGCCCTGGTAGACGACCTCGAAGCCGGCGTCGCGGGCGCGTACCGCGATCTGTTCCGCACCGTTGGAGTGCCCGTCCAGGCCGGGTTTGCCGACCAGCAGCCGCAGCCGGCCGCTACCCAGCTCGCGGGCGGTGGCGACGACCCGCTCGCGGACGGCCGCGAGACCGGGTTCAGCACCGCCGCCGGTGGCGCCGGCCAGGCCGGTCGGGGCCCGGTACTCGCCGAAGACCTGACGGAGCGCGGCGGCCCACTCGCCGGTGGTCACCCCGGCCCGCACGCACGCCAGGGTGGCCGGCATCAGGTTGGTGGTGGTCGCGGCGTCCGCGCGGAGCCGGGTGAGGGCCGCCTCGAC
>NZ_JAEVHL010000138.1 GCF_016803395.1 Micromonospora tarensis
CGACCAGGCGGTCCCGTCGGCGGCCGCCGCGAACGGCTTGCACCGTCCGTCCGCCGACAGCCCGCCCTGGCGACCGAACTCCACGAACATGCCGGGCGTCGCCATCACCGCCGCGCCGCCGGCCAGAGCCATCGCGCACTCGCCGCGCCGTAGTGACTCCACCGCCAGGTGCAGCGCCACCAGCGACGACGAGCAGGCGGTGTCCACGGTCAGCGCGGGGCCGTGCAGGCCGAGCGCGTACGCCACCCGGCCGGACGCCACGCTGGGCGTGGTGCCGGTCAGCCGGTGCCCCTCGGTGCCCTCGGCCGGCTCGTCCAGCCCCGGGCCGTAGCCGAGCGGGCTCACCCCGAAGAACACCCCGGCGTCGCTGTCCGGGCGCATCCCGGCGCGTTCGAACACCTCCCAGGACAGTTCGAGGAGCAGGCGTTGCTGCGGGTCCATCGCGACGGCTTCGCGCGGGCTGATCCCGAACAGTTCCGCGTCGAACCCCGCCGCGTCGGAGAGGAAACCGCCCCGGCCCTCGCCCTGCCACCCCCGGTCGGTGGGGAAGTTCCCGATGGCGTCGACGCCGTCGGCGACCAGTCGCCACAGCTCGTCGGGGGCACTGACCCCACCCGGGTAGCGGCACGCCATCGCGACGATCGCGATCGGCTCGCCGGGGTCGGCGGCGGGCGGCAACCCGCCCACCGCCGGGGTGGCGGCGGGCGGCGGGGCACTCGCCGTCGGTGTGCTGGCCCGCAGATGGTGGGCGAGCCGTTCCGGCGTGGGGTGGTCGAACAAGTCGGCGCTGGTGACTGTGACCCCGGTCGCCGTAGTCAGCCGGGCCGCCAGCTCGACCAGCATCAGCGAGCCGAGACCGAGGTCGTGGAAGGACTCGCGGGCGGCCGGTTCCGCCACGCCCAGGGCGGCGATCTCGGCCCGGACGAGGTCCAGCGGGTCGCCCTCGAATCGCGGCTCGGGTGCGGGGGCGCCGGTGGCGACGGGCTTCTCGCCGAGCCAGTACCGCTGCCGCTGGAAGGCGTAGGTGGGCAGGGGAATCCGCCGGGGCCGGTACGGGCGGAAGTATGCGGCCCAGTCGACGTCCTGCCCGGCGCAGTGCAGGGTGGCGAGCGCGGTGGCGACCGCCCTGCTGTCGTCCAGGTCGCGCCGCAGCAGGGAAACGGCTGTCGCGTCCCGCCCGGCGAGGCACTCCCGGGCCATCGCGCTGAGGACCCCGTCCGGACCGAGTTCCAGCAGGTGGGTGATCCCCGCGTCGGCCAGGGTGGCGACGCCGTCGGCGAAGCGTACGGTGTCGCGGGCCTGCCGCACCCAGTGGTCGGCGGTGAACGCGGAAACCACCGTGCCGGTGACGTTGGAGACGACCGCAACGGCCGGCGGCGCGTACGACAGCCCCCGCGCCACAGCGGCGAACCGGTCCAGCATCGGCTCCAGCAGCGGGGAGTGGAACGCGTGACTGACCGGCAGGTCCCGGGTCCGGCGTCCCCGCTGCCGTAGCCGTGCCGCGACGCGGGCCACGGCCGCCTGGTCACCGGAGACGACGACCGCGTCGGGCCCGTTGACGGCGGCGACCGCCACCCGGCCGTCCTCCGCGTCGAGGAGGGACCTGACCTCCTCCTCGGTGGCCCGTACGGCGGTCATGACGCCGCCGGTGGGCAGCTCCCCCATCAGCCGGCCGCGCGCCTCGACGAGCGTGCAGGCGTCGTCGAGGGTGAGCACGCCGGCGACGTGGGCGGCGGCGATCTCGCCGACCGAGTGGCCGAGCAGCCGGTCCGGCCGCAACCCCCACGACTCGACGAGGCGGTACAGCGCCACCTCGACGGCGAACAGGGCCGGCTGGGTGATCTCGGTGCGGTCCAGCCGGGACGCCCGGGTGGCGGCGAAGATCTCGTCGCGCAGCGAGGTGCCGGTGAGCGCGTCGAACCGGGCGGCGACGTCGTCGAGCGCGGCCGCGTACACCGGGAAGGCGTGGTACAGGCCGGCGGTCATGCCCGGTCGCTGCGCGCCCTGCCCGGTGAAGAGGAACGCGAGGCCGCCTGCGGACGCCGTGCCGCGCAGCACTCCCGGTGCCGTCCGGCCGTCGGCCACCGCGGTGAGCCCGGCGGTCAGGGCGGCCCGGTCGGGTCCGACGACCGCGGCCCGGTCCGGGAAGGCCGTCCGGGTCACGGCGAGGCCGTGACCCACGTCGGCGAGCGTCGCCCGCGGGCCCGGTCCAGCCAGGACAGCAGGGCGCGCGCCTGGTCGCGCAGGGCTTCGGGGGTACGGGCGGAGAGCAGCCACGGCGCGACGCTCATCGGGGGCGCGGCGTCGTCCGGCTCGGCCGTCGACGGACCGGGCCGACCACCACGTGACAGTTGGTGCCGCCGATGCCGAACGAGCTGACGCCGGCCACGAACGGTCGCTGCCAGCCGAGACGCTCGGTGAGCACCCGCAGGTTCCGGGCGGCCAGCGGAACGTCAGGTCGTTCGGCGGTGAAGTTGAGGCTGGGTGGCAGCTCGCCGTGCCGCATCGCGAGCACCACCTTGAGCAGGCCGGCGATCCCGGCGGCGGCCTCCAGGTGCCCGACGTTCGTCTTGACCGAGCCGACCAGCAGCGGCGATCCGGCAGGTCGGCCGGAAACGACCGCGCCCAGCGCGGCCGCCTCGACCGGATCGCCACGGCGGGTGCCGGTGCCGTGCAGCTCGACGTAGGTCAGCTCGGCCGGCTCGACGCCGGCGTGGGCGCAGGCGAGCCGGATGACCTCCTCCTGGGCGCGCGCCTCCGGCACGGTGAGGCCGGGCCCGCTGCCGTCGTTGTTCACCGCGCTGCCCCGGATGACGGCGCTGACCACGTCGCCGTCCGCCAACGCGGCGGCGAGCGGCTTGAGGACCACTATCGCGCCGCCCTCGGCCCGAACGAAGCCGTTGGCCTCGGCGTCGAAGGCCCGCGAGTTGCCGCCCGGCGACAGTGCCCCGGTGCGGGCCACCAGGAGCGCGTTCTCCACGGTCAGGGTGAGGTTGACACCACCGGCCAGGGCGACGGACGACTCACCCCGGCGCAGGCTCTCGCAGGCGAGGTGGACGGCGACCAGCGACGACGACTGTCCGGTGTCGACGACCAGGCTGGGCCCGCGCAGCCCCAGGGCGTACGAGATCCGATTGGCGATCATGGTGCGCTGCTGGCCGGTGAACGAGTGCGCGGTGATCCCGTCCCGGCCCTGACGGTCGAGCAGCAGCGCGTAGTCGTTGCCGGTCGCGCCGAGGAAAACCCCGGCGTGCCCGCCGTCGAGACGGGTGGGCACCAGGCCGGCGTCCTCCAACGCCTCCCAGCCCAGTTCGAGGGCGAGCCGCTGCTGCGGGTCCATCGCGGCGGCCTCGTGCGCCGAGATGCCGAAGAACGCGGGCTCGAACTGGTCGACCTGGTCCAGGAAGCCGCCGAAGCCGACTCCCCAGCCGTCCTCGGTCCAGCGGTCGGCCGGGGTGCGGCCGACGGCGCTCCGGCCGGCGCTGAGCAGACGCCACAGGGAATCGGGATCGGAAGCCTGCGGCAATCGGCAGGACGCCCCGATCACGGCGATTTCCATGGCGGATTTCATGACGCGCGCTCAACTCTCTCAACTCCGGTGGTCGCGCCGATATCAACCATCCTCGGCGGACCTGGGAACGCATTGTCGCTAATGGTTCACGACAGTGAGAACCGGAGTTCGAAAACTTACTTGTGCCAAGCGCCCCGCGTCAATGCTGCTATCTGCTTACCCGACGTGCCGCGCACCCCTCAACAGCACATTGAAAAACTCTATTCGGGGCCCCTGGACGCGGTCACCTGCGCCAACACGCGCAGCACGCCGAGTGCGCCGTCCTCCTGCGCCAGCCGGCTGGCCACCTCGCTCGCACGCCGCCGGTAGTTCGGGTTGCCGGTGGCCTCGGTGAGCGCCGCGGCGAGCCGGGCCGCGTTGAGCTTCCGGAACGGGATCGCCTCCGGCGCGACACCCAGCCGTTCGAGCCGCTGCGCCCAGAACGGCTGGTCCACCATGAACGGCACCGGCACGGTGGGCACCCCGGCCCGCAGGCCGGCGCCGGCGGTGCCCGCACCGGCGTGGTGAACCACGGCGGCCAGCTGCGGAAACAGCCAGTCGTGCGGCACCTCGGACACGGTGAACACGTCGTCGCCGGCCGCCCGCAGACCAGCCCAGCCACTGTTCACGACCGCCCGCAGGCGGCTGGCACGCAGCGCGTCGACGATCATCGCGGAGAGCGCGTCGGAGTCCTCGGCGGGCATGCTGCCGAACCCGATGTAGACCGGCGGCGGGCCGGCCGCGATGAAGTCGACCAACTCGGAGTCGGGCTTGGCGTCCGGGTCGGGCGCCGGCCACCAGTAGCCCACTGTGTGGTTCCACTCCGGCCAGTCGGCGGGCTGCGGCACCACCACCGGGCTGTAGCCGTAACAGATCGGCCAGCGCGCCGCGTCGAGCTGGGCCAGCCAGGCGTCCGGCTTGAGCACCGGCAGGTCCAGTTCGGTGCGCAGTTGGTCGACGACCGCACGGAACGGCTTCTGCCCCACGCTGCGCAGCGACGCCGCCGCCTTACGGTTGCCCCATCCGCCCAGCGAACGGGTGGTGACCGTCGGCGGTGGGAACTCCCGGGTCGGGGTCAGCGGTTGCAGGTAGACGCCCATGCTCGGCAGCCGCAGCCCCTCGGCCACGTGACCGCCGATCCAGCCGGCCGGCGAGAGGAGCACGACGTCCGCCTGCCGGGCCGCCGCGAGCATCGCGTCGGCCATCGGGCGGGCGTGCTCGGCCACCACCTTGTTGATCGCGAGCGTCACCTGCAACGGGCTGCTGGTGCCGCTGGCCACCAGCCGCGAGGTCATCTCCTCCTGGGTGTCCAGCGGCAGCGGGTGGAAGCCCAGCCCTCGACTGCGCACCAGCTTCTCGAAGAGGGCATGCGTGGCGAGGGTGACCTCGTGGCCCTCCTGCCGCAGACGCACGCCCAGCCCGGTGTAGGGGGCGACGTCGCCGCGACTGCCGACCGCCATGATCACGATACGCATCGAGGATCCTCCGTTACTCATCGGCAGGCCAGAAAGAAAGCACAACGGGGAATTGCCGCCCGCACCCACCATAGGAAAAGGCTGCCCACCGCCGGGGCCACGTGAATGGGCCTCCAGCGTCTCACACAAAGCCGCCGAGTCGACGGCTGGGGCACCGGTTCTTTCACCGTCGTTGGTCACTCTTGAGGGCTGCGTCAAAACCAGTCAGCGGCACGGGCCGCACGCGATTCCGGGCAACGTATTTCGGGAAAGGCCGCGCTCGTGGTCGGCTGGGCCGACCCCGAGGGCAACGAGTGCTGCGCGGCACGTCCACGCTGGGCCGCACAGCACGGGCCCGACGTCGGCGCGGCACCGGTGGTCTACCTGTCGGCACGCCGCCTGATCGCCCCCGGCTGAGCAGCACCGGGGTTACCAGCACGCCGATCAGGCCGAGCACGCACAGCGCCAGCGTGCCCCCCGGGGGGATGTCGAGCACCGGGGCCGAGCCGGCACCCAGATGCAGCAGCACGAGGCTGGCCGCGGTAACGCCGAGCGGGACCAGCGCCAGCCGCCTCGCCACGGCCAGCACCCGCGGCGCGGGTGCCGGCGCCGGGGCCGACGGCCGAGGTTCGCCCTCCAGCCGGTGCAGCAGCCGGCCGACCCGCCAGGGCAGGGTGGCCAGCACGCCGAACGCGCTGGCGACGTCGTCGAGCAGCGGCCTGGGCCCGGAGGACCAGGCGTGCACTCGTTCCCGGAACTCGCTCGCCACCAGCCGGTTGCACTCAGCGATCATGTTGAATCGCGGCTCCAGGCGGGCGATGGTGCCCTGCACGGTGGTCAGGCAGCGGACGACCGCCGCCACCGGCGGCGGCACGGCGAGACCGAACCGGGTGATCAGCCGGAACAGCTCGGAGATCAGCTGCATGTCGGGCATCGCGCCCGGCACGATGTAGCGGTCGATGAAGTCCCGCAGCGCCTGCCGGAGTGACAGCTCGTCCAGGTTCTCCGGCGCGATGGTGAGCTTCAGCAGGGACTTGGCCACAGTGGTCGCATCGCCGACGTTCACCGCCGCGAACAGCGTGCGGATGGCCGCTCGGTCTCGCGCGTCGAGCCGACCGACGATGCCGAAGTCGATCAGACCCAGCCGGCCGTCGTGCATGAGGATGATGTTGCCGGGGTGGGGATCGGCGTGGAACACGCCCCCGGTGACGATCTGCCGGAGCACGCAGCGGAACAGCGTCCGCGCCAACTCCATGCGATCGTGTCCCCCGCCGTCGATGACGGCGCAGTCGGCGGTGAGCGGAATCCCCTCGAAGCGTTCCATCACGATGACGCGGCGGGTCTGCATCGACTCGTAGACGTGTGGCACGACGGTGCCGGGCGTCAGCCTGCTGCGCTGCTCGGCGCGGACCACCGCCATGTTGTTCACCTCGATCCGGAAGTCCAGTTCCTCGCTGGTGGCGGTGGCGAATCCGGCCGCGAGACGGCGGACGCCGAGGCGACGAGCCCGGGCCGAGCAGAGGTGCGCGATCCGGGCCAGCCGGAACAGCACCCGCAGATCGGCCCGCAGGATCGGCTCGATGCCGGGGCGTTGGACCTTCACCACCACATCGGCGCCGGACCGCAACCGGGCCCGGTGCACCTGGGCCACCGAGGCCGCCGCCAGCGGCTCCGGGTCGATCTCGGCGAAGACGGCTTCCGGCGAGTCGCCCAGCTCCTCGATCAGCACCTGGCGGATCTGGGGCCAGGGCGTGGGCGGCACGTTGTCCTGCAGGCGCGCCAGTTCCCGCACCAGTTCAGCCGGCAGGAGGTCCGCGCGGGTGGAGAGCGCCTGGCCCAGCTTCACGCAGGTCACCCCGCCGCGTTCGATCGCCGCACGGAGCGCGCGCGCCTGCCTTTCCCGATCCGCCGCGTGCAGGTACGTGTCACGCCGGCGGGCCAACAGGTAGCGGATAACAGCGATCACGGTACGCAGGAGGCGGTGCCGCAGCACCGGCCCGGGAGTCTCGGGCGCGGCGAGGTCCCTCGGCGGACCTGGCATGAGCCGCGCCACCGCCACGGTGACCAGCAGCACGAGACCGCACGCGACAACCTGCGCCGGCCACTCGGGCAGCACGGCGACCGTCAGTGCCGCCGCCGCTGTTCCGACGCCCGCCACGACCGCGGGACGCCAGGCGCCCGGCGGCAGCGGCCGGCCGTACCGCTTCGGCGCGCCGCACAGCGCCAAGCCCCCGACCACCGTCAGCAGCCCGCCGATCGACAGCAGCTCGGAAGTCATCGGATCCCCGATTCCGCCTTCGGCTGGGACAGGTCCGACGTTAGGTCCCGCTCCGGCTTCTGGGAACAACATATTGAAGTTTCTAAGTTGGTTGGATGATGTCAGCCGCAGCCACCAGCGTGTCCGGCATCGGCGGTCGCGGCGACCGGAAGCCCAGCTACCGGGGCATCGACCGATGCCGGTTGGGTCGCCGCGCGGAGCAGCTGGGCGAAGGCCGGCAGCCGCTCGACGCCCCAGAACTTGTGCCGCCCCGAGATGAAGAACGGCACCCCGAACACGCCGTCGCGGGCGCTCGCGGCCAGTGCCGCCACGCCGTCGGCGCGGCTCTCCGGGTCGTCCAGCGCGGTGGCCACCAGCGTCGGCTCGAGACCGACCCCCACCGCCAGCTCAGACACCACGTCGACGTCCGAGATGTCGACGCCGCGCTCCCACCGGGCCGCGTACACCGCGTCGGCGAACGGCCGCGCCAGCCCGTGTGCGCGGGCCGCCAGGAAGGCCAGGTGCGCGACCTCCCAGTGCGGCGCGCGATCGACCGGCCACACCATGGCGAGTCCGCGCTCCTCGGCCAGACGCCGGGTGTCCTGCAGGATGTAGAAGTGCTTGTCGCGTGACATGGGCGTGTACGGGAAGGTCAACCCGGCCGCCTCGAGCAGCTGCCCGGACCGTTCGTCGGGTTCCCAGAAGGGGATCCACTCGATGGCATCGGCGATGTCGGGGTAGCGCAGCATCAGGTCCCGGTAGGCGAACCAGGAGTACGGGCTGCGGAACGAGAAATACCAGCGAGGTGGCCGTCGCGCCATGTCCCCTCCTTCAGATGGTGATGCCGCCGTCGATCTGGATGACGGAACCGGTGATGTACGCCGCGCTCGGCGACGCAAGGTAGGCGACCAGGTCAGCGACCTCGTCGGGACGTCCCTGACGACCCAGCGGGATCGCGGCGAAGGCCTTCTCCCGGGCCTTGCCGGTGAGCGCGGCGGTCATGTCGGTCTCGACGAAACCGGGTGCCACCACGTTCACCCGGACGCCGTACCGGCCGACCTCCTTGGCCAGGGCGCGGGAGAACCCGATGATGCCGGCCTTGGACGCCGAGTAGTTGGTCTGCGTGGCGTTGCCGTGCACGCCCGCGACGGAGGAGATGTTGATCAGGCAACCCGAGCGACGCTTCAGCATCGAGAAGACCACGGTTCGGCAGACGTGGAAGACGCCGTCCAGGTTGGTGGCGATCACCTCGGACCACTGGTCGTCGGTCATCATGGCCAACGCACCGTCACGGGTGATACCGGCCGAGGTCACCACGACGTCGATCGGACCCAACTCGGACTCGGTGGCCTTGACAAGGGCACGGACCTCAGCGCTGTCGGCGACGTCGGCGCGGATCGCGACGACCCGGCCACCGGCCCCGCCAGCCTCCTTGGTCACCGCTTCGGCCGCCGCGGCGTCCGAGCGGTAGCAGAAGGCGACGTCGTATCCGGCCTGCGCCAACCGGAGGACCACGGCCCGCCCGATCCCTCGGGAGCCGCCCGTCACCAGGGCCACGCCTGTCGGTTCTGTCGACATCAGTTCACACTCCTTCGCCGTTCGGTGTGGTTGGGCCGTCCCCGGCCAGGTCCGCCTCCGGACGGAAGGCCATCATCATCGACCCGACCCGCATCCGGGCCGTGCCGTTGACCCGGCTCTCCCCGGTGAAGAAGAGCGCGTCGGGGAACCGGCGCTCCACCCGGACGTGATGTTCCAGCAGTTCACCGGGGTAGACGGGGGCGAGGAAGGCGACGTCGGTGGCACCGCCGAAGAGCATCACGCCACCCGGCCCGGCGGCCTCGGCGGGTCCGGCCAGGGCCAGCACGCCGGCGGCCTGCGCCCATGACTCCATCACCAGCACCGCCGGGTAGTCGGGCAGGGTGGCGGCCGAGCCGGCGTACCAGGGCTCGTTGCCGGTCACCGCCTTCACCGCGACGATGGATTCGCCGGGGACCAACCCGAGCACCTGGTCGATCAACAGGATCGGAAACCGGTGCGGCAGCAGGGTGCGTACCTCGTCGAGGTTCACTGTCGTCCCTCCCGACCCAGGCGCAGCCGGATCGAGGCCACGTCGCCGCGCTCCGAGCGGATCCGCACCGCCGTCCGCCAGCCCGTCTCCAGCGCCGTCCAGGTGAGCACGAGCGACAACCGGTCGCCCGGCCGGACCGGACCGCCGAACCGGCTCGACTCGACCGCCTCCAGGTACAGCGTGCCCGGGCCGTCCGGAGCGGTGACCTCGGCGCTGAGCCGGGCGCACTCGATCAGGCAGACCCCGGGAAAGATCGGGAAATCCGGGTAGTGCCCGGCGAACACCGGCTCGGTCGGACTGATCTCCATGACCGTGCCGGTACGGACGCGCCCGCCGGCGGCGGCCAGCGGCTCACCCACCTGTACGGTGCTCCGCACCGGGCTCGGCAGGCGTGTTTCGGGGGCCTCGGGGGCCTCGGTGGTCAGCATGTCTCGTCGGTCTCCTCAGTCATGGCCCGCGCCGCTCAGGGCAGGCGCAGCAGGGCGCAGCCGACGAGTCCACTGCGGTCGTTCGCGGTGACCAGCACCACGCGCCCCGCGGGACCGTCGTCGGCGAGGCTGAGCACCGCCAGGATCTGGAACGTCGCGGCCGCGGCCGCCGCGTCGCCGAGCAGGCCGGCACAGTCGATCCGCCGCACCCGGTCGTCGGGCAGGAGCGAGTCGAGCAACCCACGCTCCGCGTCACCCCCGCCGGGGGCCACCGCCCAGACGTCGGCGAGGTCCAGGCCCGCTCGCCGCAACGCGCGCCGCACGCACGACTCGAGGGATTGCCGGTAGTCACTGTCGGGCGCGGTGCCGAACTCGACCGCCAGCACCTCGGCCAGCGACCCGGCAGCCGCCGCGGTGGACGTGAGCAGCAGCACGCCGCATCCCTCACCGAGAACCGTCGCGGTCTCGTCGTCGCCCCGGCCGTGGTGGTCGAGCCACGAGCGGGCCGGTGAGTATTCCTCCACCGCGCCGCTGAGCACCGCGTCCGCTCGGCCCGCCCGCAGCAGCCGGCGGGCGTAGTTCAGGGCGAAGAGCCCGGCGACCCGTCCGCCGGCCACCGTCGCGTTGGGCCCCTTGAGCCCGTGCCAGATCGCGCACTGACCCGAGGCGCAGTTCATCACCGCGTTCGGGAAGCGGGCGGCGTCGACGAAGTACGGCTTGGCCTGGGTGAAGGAGTCCCTGCTGAAGTCCATCAGGCTCTGCGCGCTGCCGGTGGTCGTGCCCAGCACCAGACCGGTCCCGGCGGGCGGTGGAGCGGCGTCGCCCGCCTCGGCGAGCAACTCGCCCACGGTGGCCACCGCGAGCGCGCTGACCCGGTCCATCGATCGGGTGCCCTTCTTGCCGAGCACCTCGCGGATGTCGAAATCCGGCACCAGGCAGGCAGTCTCGTCCGGCACCTGCCACTGGGCGGGGTCCAACGGCTGGGCGCTCGGGCGGCCCGAACGCAGGCCGGCGGCGAAGGCGGCGCGGCCGATCCCGTACGGGGAAACGGCGGACCACGCCGAGATGACCGGGTTTACCGTCGACATCAACGATGTCTCCTCTCGGGCCATCCCCGGTCCGGCCCTGGTCCACGGCTCGGCAGCAGAACCCGACGCCCGGTCATCGACGGGCACCGTCGCGCAGCGCCTGGTGGACCCGGCCGTCGAACGGCACCAAACCCCAGTCGGTACGGTTCTCGATCTTCGCGTAGCCGTGGGTGACGGTGCCGTTCGCGGTCTGCACCAGCCGGCCGTCCCGCACGACGTAGCACTCCACGGACGCGGTGTAGGTGAAGTCCTTGAAGATGTCCGTCACGTTGAACACCACGTGGAGGTCCTCCTCCATGAGTGCCTCGTCGGTGATGCGGATGTGCGAACGGGTGCACGCCGGGATCCAGTCGCGGGTGGTGAGCATCTCGCGGATGGACAGGCCGCGGGCCGCGAGGAACCGGTCGACCACGTCCTCCATCACCCGCAGGTAGCCGGACATCTGCAACCGCTCGGTGTAGTGGCAGACGTAGTACGGGATCCGCCAGGTGTGCGCGTAGGCGTTGCGCCCCTCGGTGAGCTGCCGCAGTACGTCGGCTTCGGCCGGCACCGAGGTTCGGCTCACGGCTCCCCCGAGCTGGGCGACCACGAACGGTTGCAGCGCCTCCGGGACCGATGCGGTCGGCGCGGCGTTCTCGTCGCGGCGCAGCACCACCCCGACCCGCGAGGAGGCGACCTTCGCCGGCCCGTCCGCCCGCGACGCGAACAGCTTGACCCGCACTGTGAGCTCGCCGTCGGCGGCACCACCGACCGGCTGCACCTCGAAGTCGACAACGTCGTCGATGTGCAGTGCCCCGATGATCCGGGTGTCCAGATCGACGATCTCGAAGCCCACGCCGCTGTCGGCGTACAGGGCGCCGGCCGGCGTTCCGGCCGAGCGGAGGTGCTCGAGCACCGCCTCCTCGACCAGGTAGTTGATGTGCTTGAAGCCGATCCAGGTGCCGATGTTCGTGCCCTCGAAGCGGGGGCGGAGCTTTCCGGCGCCGGGGGCGAGAACCGGGCTCACCGGTGCCGGGACAGTGGCTGTGCTCATACGGTCTTCTCCTCGAATAGGGCCGGGCTGCGGGGGCGCAGGGTGGTGCAGAAGGTCGCCACCGCGGCGGCGAAGGCGTCCGGCCGCTCGACCATGGCGAAGTGACCACCGTCGGGGAAGGTGTGCAGCCGGGCGTCGGGCAGCGCCCCGGCCAGCGCGATGCTCTCCGCCGCCGGTGGACAGAAGTCGTCCGCTCCGGCCAGCACCAGGCACGGCATGTCGACCAGCTCGGTGCGGAGCCACGGGGTGGCCAGATAGGTTTGCAGGAAGCGTGCCCAGCCGTATGGTCCGACGATGTCGCACACCCGGGCCACCACGTCGTCCAACCGCTGCGGAGCGAGTCGACCCGCACTGTGCACCGCGACGCCGGCTTCGATCACGCGCCGGAACGTCTGCGGAAAGCGTTCCAGATCCGGCCAGCCGAAGGCGTCCGGGGAGGGCCGGTAGAACGGCGAGACGAGCACCGCGCCAGCCGGCGCACCGGTCGGCCGCACCGGAACGGTCAGCCACTCGAGCAGCAGGTTGGCGGCGAAGGAGTGCGCCACCACGACATCGGGGGTGCCGGGCACGCCGGCGGTCGCCTCGGCGAGGTACCCGGTCAGGTCGGCGCCGTGCCGCCACTCGCCCGGGAAGTCCAACCGCCAGGGCAGGTCCGCCGACCAGAGCTCGGCATGCGGGTCGGGCCAACGGGCGATGGCGGCGTTCCAGACCTCGTCGCTGTTGCCCAGACCGTGCAGGAACAGGATCCGTCGGTGAACGACGTGGGCGGCACGGCGACGGGTGACCACGACCGGTGCGGTCCGGTCCGGCCTCGGGCCGCTCATCGGGCTACTCCCGGCGGCGCCGTGAACACGTGGCCGGCGGCCGAGTCCCGGCCGCCGCCGGTGACCGCGTAGACCGGCCCGGCGCCACCGCCGTCGAACCAGCCGATCGCCGCCGCGCACTGCAGCACACCCAACGCGCCGGACGACGCCCCCCAGACCTGCGCCAGGTCCACTCGGGTGGCCCCTGGAAAGAGTCCGTCGAGGACGTCGGCGGTCACGGCTTCGGGCGGGTACCAGCGGGCCGGCGCACCGTGGGCGGCGAGCACCGCGACGCAGTCGGCGAGCGTCCCGCCGCGACACGCGGTGCCGAGGGTCAGGCGGGGCACCGCGCCCCGGGCGGCCGCCGTCCCGGCGTCCTCGAGCACGACGCCGACCGCGCCGTCGAGCATGCGCGGCGTGTCGGTGAACTCGCGGACCGTCTCGTTGTCCGGTTCGGTCCCGAGGACCAGCACCTGCCGGCACCGGCCGGCGGTGATCAGCCGCCGGCCCCACGACAGGGCGTCCAGGCCGGACGTCGCGCCGCTGCACAGCATCAGGTTCGCGCCGGCCAGCCCGAACCGGATGGCGAGCGACGAGGCGATCACGTTGCTCGACGCGTTCGGCAGGTCCATCGGACTGGCGGCGAGTGTCCCCTCCGCGCCGATCGTGCCGGTCACCCGACAGACCGTGTCGAGGTTGCCGAAGTTGGAGCTGACCACGATGCCGATCTCGGCGCGGACCGGCGCCTCGGCCGCCGGAGCATAGAGCCCGGCATCGTTCAGCGCCTCCTCGGCGGCACAGAACGCCAACTGCGTCGCCCGGTCCTTGTAGCGCAGCCCACGACGATTGATCCGGGACCGTGGATCGACCGGCTCGAGGCTGCCGGCCTCGGTCCGCCCCAGATCCGCGAGTCGGCCGCCGCCGGGCAGTACGACGCCGACGCCGGTGACCAGTACCGTCATCGCGCACGTTCCACGATCGCGACCGCGTTGATGCCGCCGAAGCCGAAGGCGTTGATCTGCGCGGTGGACAGGCTCGGTCCCTCGACGAGTTCGGTGACGATGCGCAGCGGCGCGGCCTCGGGCACCGGATTCTCCAGGCCGAGCGTCGGTGGGACCGCGCCGGTGTGCAGCGACCGCAGCGCGACGATCAGGCCGAGCAGGCCGGAGGCGCCGGAGGTGTGGCCGGTCATCGACTTGATCGCCGTCATCAGCGGCCGTCCGGCCCGGTCGCCGAACACCTCGGTCAACGCGGTCGCCTCCGCCTCGTCGTTGAGCATCGTGCCGGTGCCGTGCAGCATCACGAGATCGGTCTCCGTCGGGCTCCGGTCGGCCCGCTGGTAGGCCTGACGCATCGCGGCCGCCATACCGGCCGGGCTGGGCGCGGTGACGTGGTAGGCGTCGCAGTTGATTCCGACGCCACGTAACACGCCGAGCGCCGGCCGGGCGTCGGCGGAGCGCCGCAGCACCACCGCGCAGGCACCCTCACCCATCACGGCACCCAGCCGGTCGCGATCGAACGGACGCACCCGGTCCGGGGGCACCGCCGAGACCCGCTCGACGAGACCGAACATGCTCTCAGTGATCATGTCGGTTCCGGCCACCACGACGGCGTCCGCCTCGCCGGCGTCCAGCAGGTCAGCGCCGAGCGCCAGCGCGGACAACGAGGCGGCGCAGGCGTTGGCCAGAGTGTGGATCTCCGTGGCACCGAACCGCTCCCGCACCGCGGGCCCGAAGTGCAGATCGGCGGGGCCGATGTCGGCCGCGCCCCGGTGCCGCAGCTCGACCGAGCGCAGCTCGCGCAGGCCGGTGCCGACCAGCACCGGCACACCTTCGAGGTCGTCGCCGAGGCCCCCGGAGCGCGCGGCCTGTTCGATGGCGGCCAACAGCCAGCGCGTCGTCCGCAGCGGCACATCGGGGCCGCCCGGCGGCCGGTCATCCATCTCGTAGGCGTGTTCGGCCCGGTACCGGGTGCGGTCGAAGACCCGCAGATCGCCGACGCCGGACCGCCCGCCGCAGAGACTCGTGAAGATGTCGTCCACCGACCGGCCCACACTGGACACCGCGCCGGCGCCGGCGATCACCGCACTCATCGACCGTCTCCCTCGTACCGGCCGAGGATGACGACGGCATTGTTGCCACCGAACGCGAGGCCGTTGTTCTGCACCACGCGCAGGTCCGCCTCCACCGAGTGGTTCGGTACACAGTCGACCGCGCACTCCGGGTCGGTCTGGACGTGATTGATGGTCGGCGGGATGAAGCCCTGGTGCAGCGCCAGCGAACAGGCGATCGCGCCCAGCGCGCTCGCGGCGCCCATCGAGTGGCCCAGCATCGACTTGATGGAGATGGTGCGGGGTGGCTCGGCGCCGAAGACCTGCCGGACCGCGCGGGCCTCGGTGATGTCGTTGGCGCGGGTGCCGGTGCCGTGCGCGGACACCAGATCCACCTCGTGCGGCTTGACGCCGGCGTTGTCGAGAGCCAGCCGCATGGCGTTGGCGACGCTGTCCTCGTCGGGTGCGACGGGATGGTGGGCGTCGCAGTTGAGCCCGTAGCCCAACGCTTCGGCGTAGATGCGCGCCCCACGGGCCAGCGCGGACTCGAGCCGCTCCAGGACGAGGATGCCCGCGCCCTCGCCGGTGAGTATGCCCTTACGGTCTACGTCGAACGGCTGGCAGCGGTCCGGTGCGATGGTGCCGACCCGGTAGAAGCCGGCGAACGTCTTGCGACACATCGCGTCGGCGCCGCCGCACAGGGCGAGCTCCACCTCGCCGGAGCGAACGGCGTCGAAGCCGTACCCGATGGCGTAGTTGCCGGCCGCGCACGCGGTCGGGATGGTGATCGCCTCGACGTCGGTCAGGTCGAACTCCTGGGCCACCGCGGCCGCCAGGCGCCCGGTGGGGATGCGCCTGGCCCGGCGCGGGTCGAAGTCGTGCGGTCCCCGCTCGACCTCGGTCTGCACCAGGTGGTCGAGGTCGTGTGACTCGCCGTCGGTAGTGCCGACCGAGATCAGCCCGGCCTGGTCCCGCAGCTCCGACTGGGTGAGCCCAGCGTCCTGAACGGCCATCCGGGCAGCCGCGACGGCGAACTGGGTGGCGCGTCCCATCGACTCCGCCGGAAGATTGCGGATCCACTCCTCGGGCCGGAAACCGACGACCTCGCACCCGGTCGTCCGCTCGAACCCTGCGGTGTCGAAGACCGTGATCGGCCGGGCCCCGCTGCGCCCGGCGCGCATCGCCGCACCGAAGTCAGCGACGCCCAGCCCGACGCTGGACACCACGCCGAAGCCGGTCAGTACGACCCGATGCCCTTCAGGCCTGCGGCTGTCGAGTACCACTGTCCTGCTCCTCTCCGCGGAGACAGCGACGCCGGTCAGGCCGCGCGAACTTCCGCGATGACCTCGTGCACGCCGCGCAGATTCACCATGCGCGAAAGCTCGGACTGGTCGATGGTCACGCCCAGTTCCTTCTCCAGCGAGGCGAGGATTTCGATAGCGCGAAGCGAGTCGGCGCCGTGATCGTCGGCGAACAGACTCGTCTCCGTCATCTCGTCCTCTTCGATTTCCAGAATTTCGGAGATGATGGACTTGATCTTTGCGGCGCTTTCCGCGGTGACGACGGCCATAATACCTGGACCCCTTTTGTCGAACGAACACCGACGATTGCGTCACGACAGTAGCGAGAACGACACACACCAACAATGACGGATACAGAAAGTCTAATTCGGTGAGGTCCGCCGCAGCCCCGCGAGCACGTCAGCGCGCCCTGCCCGGGCCGGCACGACGGCGACGGACGAGGGTTGTCACCGGCCGGTCGGCCTTGTCACGGCGCCGAACGGACAGCGGACCGGGCACTGACACCGCCGGCGGGGGCGTGCGCCAGCTCGACTGGCCGGGCGGCCGGTGCGCGGCCCCACGCCAGCGCTGTCGAGTAACAATATCCGCGCGGACGGCGGCAGGTTTCGTCCGATCGGTGACTGCCGCTGCCACCAAATCTTCCAAGTGCCGCTCGCGCATTCATTCATCCCCGGTGGCGGCCGACAAAGTCGCGGGCGCCTTTTCCCTCGCCGCGCCGGCATTTCCCTGTCGAGGTGCAGTTTCAGAATGCCGCTGCGCCGGCTGCCGGGGCGCGCTGTGGCCGGTCCCGCGCCGTACCCGGGACGCCGTTTCGGCCAGGCCGATTCGGCCCGGCCCGCCCGCCGAGCCCGCCGACCAGCCACCGCGGAGCGGGGCACGTCTCGACGTCACCCAGCTCGACGGGGGGCGGTCCGCGAGCGCGGCGAGACCGCCGGACCCGGCG
>NZ_JAEVHL010000139.1 GCF_016803395.1 Micromonospora tarensis
CCGGCGGCACCCGTGCCCAGCCCGGCGCGGCCCAGCTCGTCGGGCCCACCGGCCGGCTCGGCGCCGGCGGAGCCGACCACTGACGCCGTCGAGGTGGAGCCGACCACCGGGGCGCCTGTCGACGCGGTGCCCCGTCGGGTGCCCGTGCGGCAGCAGAGCCCCCGACCGGAGGTCCACCGGCCCGACGGCGACACACCGGACGACGACGGTGGTGTCTTCTGGGCACCGATCGAGCAGGTGCACTGGGACGGCACCCCGGTCCGCGCGGACTCCGCTCCGAAGCGGGCGCGTGGCCTCGGCCTGACCTGGCGCCGGACGTCGAGCCGGGTCGCCCCACCGCCGGACCCGCTGCCCGGGCTCGCCGCGCTGGTGGTGTTGAGCCTGGTCGCGGCCTTCTTCGCCTGGGTCAGCGCCGGCCCGTTCTGGCTCGCGGTCGGGCACGCCCGGGTGGGCACGGTGGTGCTCGACGACTGCACCGGTGACGGGCTGAGCCAGCGGTGCCGGGGGATCTTCCTGGCGGACGACGGGCGGTTCGTCGCGCACGGTGTCCGGGTCGGTGGCGTACCCGCCGGATCAACCGCCGCCGGCACGTCGCTGCCGGCGCGGATGACCGGCCCGGACAGCGGCACCGCGTACGCCGACGTCGGCGTGGGCCGGCACCTGCGCTGGCTGCCCGGCCTGCTGGTGGTGCTGGGCTGCACCGCCGGCATCGTCAGGTGCACGGGGTCGGCCCGAGTGCCCGGTCGTCGGCACCGCCGCTGGGCGGTGGCCGCCGCCATCGCCGGCCCGGTGCTGATCACCGCCGGTTTCCTGGTCGCCGCCTGGTGAGCCCGCCACCGAGCGGCGGGTCGGCCCGGATCAGCTGTGCACGATCGTGTACACGTCCCGGCGACGCAGCGCGTACTCGGTGGCGACGTCGGTGATGGCGTCCCGGCGGGACCGGCCGGCGGCCTCCCGCTCGGCGACGGCCGCGCGCAGGGTGTCGTCGTCGGGGCGTTCGGCGGCGTCGCCGGCGCTCCGGCCACCACCAGGGTGATCTCTCCGCGCGGCTCCCCCTCGGCGGCCCAGCGGGCCAGCTCGCCCAGCGGGCGGCGGAGCACCTCCTCGTAGGTCTTGGTGAGTTCGCGGCAGAGCGCGGCCGGTCGGTCCGCGCCGAACGTGTCGGCCAGGTCGGTCAGCGCCGCCTTGATCCGGTGCGGCGCCTCGAAGAAGACCAGGGTGCGTTCCTCGGCGGCGAGCGCGCGCAGCCGGGATCGGCGACCGCCGGGGGTACGGGGCAGGAAGCCCTCGAAGCAGAACCGGTCGCAGGGCAGCCCGGACACCGCCAGCGCGGTGGTCACCGCGCTCGGCCCGGGGGCGACGGTGACCGGCGCCCCGACGTCCAGGGCGGCGCGGACGAGCCGGTAGCCGGGGTCGGAGACGCTCGGCATCCCCCCGTCGGTGACCAGCGCCACCACGTACCCGCCGAGGATGACCTCGACCAGTTCGGGGGTGCGTCGCTCCTCGTTGCCCTCGAAGTAGGAGACGATCCGACCGCCGACGGTGAGGTCGAGATCGCGGGCCAGCCGGGTGAGCCGGCGGGTGTCCTCGGCCGCGACCACGTCGGCACTCGTCAGCACCTCTCGGAATCGGGCCGAGGCGTCGGCGGGGTTGCCGAGCGGGGCACCGAGCAGGATCAGGCGCCCAACTTCGGGCATTTCACCCACGAATTCGTCTCCCTCACTGACTGGGAATACCGGTATCAGGGACGACAGACGCCGTCGACCACCTTGGCAGCCTACGATCGCCGGGTGACGAGTGCGTCGACAGCGCAGAGCCCGAGCGCCGATCCTGCCAAGACGGTCGCGGTGACGGGCGAGAGCAGCCCCGATCCGGAGGCACCGAAGGCACCGCGCCCCGACGGCGGCGGATTGACCGCCGTGGTCCGGCGACGGTTCGCCACCGTCGACACCCAGGCGGACCGCTTCTCCTGGCTGGCCACCGCGTTCGTGGTGGTCATCGCGGCGATCGTGCGCTTCGTCGGCCTGGCCAGCCCCACCGGCAAGATCTTCGACGAGACGTACTACGCCAAGGACGCCTACGGGCTGATCAGCCGAGGCGTGGAGTGGAACTACAAGGACAACGTCCCGTCGTACGTGGTGCACCCGCCACTGGGCAAGTGGCTGATCGGCGTCGGCGAGTGGGCCTTCGGCTACCAGGACGCGGATTCCAAGGTCTCGGTGCCCGGGCACCTGATCACCACCGCGCCGGAGTTCGGCTGGCGCTTCTCGGCGGCCCTGATCGGCACGTTGTCGGTGTTGCTGCTGGTCCGCATCGGCCGGCGGATGTTCCGCTCGACGGTGCTGGGCTGCGCGGCCGGCCTGCTGCTCGCCCTGGACGGCTTCCACCTGGTGCTGTCCCGCGCGGCGCTGCTCGACATCTTCCTGCTCTTCTTCGTGCTGGCCGCGTTCGGCGCGCTGGTGCTCGACCGGGACGCCGCCGCCGGCGGTGGGCGCGGGCGCTTGACGACGGGCTCGACCCGAGCCAGCCCGGCCGCGCCGGCCGGCCGCCGACCGGTTGGCGCACCTGGCCGTGGTGGCGGTTGGCGGCCGGGGTGCTGATCGGCTGCGCCTGTGCGGTGAAGTGGAGCGCCCTGTACTTCGTGCCGGCCTTCGCGCTGCTGGTGCTCCTCTGGGAGGTCGGCGTCCGCCGGTCGGCCGGGGTCCGCCGGCCCTGGCGGGACACCCTCGTCGACGAGTTGCCCTGGCTGGTGCTCGCCGGCGTGCTCATGGTGGGCACCTATCTCGCCACCTGGTCGGGCTGGCTGATCACCGACGACGGCTACTACCGGCTCGCGTCGTCCTACCCGAGCGCCCCGCTCAGCGACCGCCCGGTGATCGGCCCGCTGATCAACCTCTTCGAATACCACCGTGCGGCGTACGGTTTCCACGCCCAGCTCGACGACGCGCACAAGTACCAGTCGTGGCCGTGGCAGTGGTTGCTGTTGGGCCGTCCGGTGGCGTTCCACTACGCCAGCGACGGCGTCTGCGGCGCGCCGACCTGCGCCTCCGAGATCCTGCTGCTGGGCACCCCGCTGCTCTGGTGGTCGTTCCTGCCCGCCCTGGTGGCGCTGGTCTGGTTGGGCGTGGCCCGCCGGGACTGGCGGGCGGCGCGATCCTGCTCACCGTGGCCGCCGGCCTGCTGCCGTGGTTCTGGTTCGCGCTCGACGGCCGAACGATGTTCTCGTTCTACGCCGCGCCGGCGGTGCCGTTCCTGGTGCTGGCCGTGGTGTACGTGTTGGGGGCGCTCATCGCTCCCGACGGGGGTGACGTGGGTGAGGTGGCCCGGCTGGTGCCCGGCGATCCCAGTTACGAGCGCCGACTGGTGGGCAGCATCGCGGCGGGGGCGTACGTGCTGCTGGTCGCGGTCTGCTTCGCGTACTTCTACCCGATCTTCGTCGGCCGGGTGATTCCGTACTCGGACTGGCTGTCCCGGATGTGGCTCGACGGTCGGTGGATATAAGCACCGGCAGGCGACGCGCCGCACAGCGCGACGGAGAAGGGCCCGCACGCTTGACGCGTGCGGGCCCTTTCACATAGACGCGCGCCCCGATCGCCTGCCACGGGGGAAGCGGGCGATTGGGGCGCGCATGAAGAGCTTAACCACCGCGCACCACCGGCACAACGGGTCGACTTGGGTCAGATTTCCGACGGATGGCGGCCGGACCGACACCTTGCTTTTGCCAGTTGACCGAGGGTGACCCGGCATGGACCCAGAGCGCGGAACCGACGGGTCAGCGGCGGTTGGCCGCCCGGCCGGAGGTTCAGGGGTCGGACCACCGCCACCCGGACGATCATCCAAAGTGGATCTCACTACACTGCGGGCCGTGATCAACTACAGACGATCGACGGCCGTCCTGATCGGACTGCTGGCGACCACCGCGCTCGCCGGGCCCGCCCCGGCTCGCGCCGACGAGGAGCAGGCGCCGGAGCCGCCCCGGGTCGAGCTGGTGCTCGACGTCAGCGGGTCGATGCGCGCCGCGGACATCGACGGACATAGCCGGATTTCGGTCGCCCAGCAGGCCTTCAACGAGGTGGTCGACGCGCTGCCAGAGGAGACCCAGCTCGGCATCCGGGTGCTCGGCGCGACCTACCGTGGCAAGGACAAGAAGGTCGGCTGCCAGGACACCCAGCAGATCGTTCCGGTCGGGCCGGTGGACCGGTCCGCCGCCAAGGCCGCGGTGGCGACACTGCGACCGACCGGATTCACCCCGGTCGGTCTCGCGCTGCGCTCCGCCGCACAGGACCTGGGCACCGGCGCGACCACCCGGCGGATCGTGCTGATCACCGATGGCGAGGACACCTGCGCCCCACCGGACCCGTGCGAGGTGGCCCGGGAACTGGCCGCCCAGGGCACCAGCCTGGTCGTCGACACCCTCGGCCTGGCCCCCGACGAGAAGGTCCGCCGGCAACTGCTCTGCATCGCCAACGCGACCGGTGGCAGCTACACCGCCGCGCAGAGCGCCGAAGAGCTGACCGGCAGGATCAAACAGCTCGTCGAACGGGCCGGCGACACGCACACCCGGGCACCGACCGTCGTCGGCGGCGCGACCGCCTGCGACTCGGCGCCACTGCTCGCCCCCGGCGTCTACGCCGACCGGGAGGCGTTCTCCGAGCACCGCTACTACCGGGTGCCGATCCGTCCCGGGCAGGAGCTGCGGGCGTCGGTGAGCATGGCGTTGGACCGGCCGGTGAACCGGGACTACGGGGTGCTGCTGCGGGCCACCGCGGCGGACGGTCGGGAACTGGTCCGCGGCGCGGACGCCGGCAGCGGCCGGGCCGACGTGCTCTCCGCCGGGCTGCGCTGGTCGGCCACGGCCGACGACGAGGACGCCGAGCAGACCGAGGAGAGTTCCGCACCGGTCGAACCCACCACCGTCTGCCTGGTGGTGAGCAACTCGTTCGCCCCGCGCCCCGGCACCGCGGCGACCCCGGGCATGCCTGTCGAGTTGACCATCGACGTGGTCGCCGCCGCACCCGCGCCGGACGGACCGGATCTCGGTCGCGGCTGGGTGCTGCTCGTGCTGCTCACCGCCGCCGGGCTGATCACCGGCCTGCTGGCCGGCCTGCTCACCCGCTGGTGGGTCGCCACCTGGAGGGAGAACTGATGCGTACCGCGCTGCTCCGGTCCCTGACGGCGCTGCTCGCCGTCGGCGGCACCACTCTGCTCCCCGTGGCGGCCGTCGCCGCCCCGACCCCCTCCCCGGGTGCCACGCCGGTGAACCGCGCCGGCACCTCGTTCCTCACCGCCACCCCGATCACCGCCGGGCAACCGGTCCGGGTGGACGCCTCGATCGGCGACCACCTCTACTGGTCCTTCCCGGCGAAGGCCGGCCAGGTACACGAGATCACCGCCACGGTCACCTTCCCCAAGGGCCGCAGCGGGGCCTCCACCTGGACTGTCGACGTCTTCGACGGGTTACGGCGACGGCAGGCGTGCACGGCCGGGGCACAGACCCCGACCGTGGACGCGAAGGCGTCGACAGTGCTGCTGGGCTGCACGCTGCGCCAGGTACGGCCCTGGGCGGAGCCCTGGTCGGCCGATCCGCTACCCGGCACGTACGTCATCCGGCTCTCCGTGACCGACCTGCCGGAGCCGGATCTGGGCGCGCCGATCGACGTGGACCTGCTGGTCGGCACCATCGCCGACCGGGGCGCCTCGGCCGACGACGGCGAGTTGGCCGCACCGCTGGTGCCGAACACCAGGGCGGGCACGGTGCTCAACGCCGTACCCCCGGTCGACCCGGCGGCCGACGACGAGGGCGACTCGCTGACCGGCTGGTTGCCGGATCTCGGCTCGCGCTGGGTCTGGACCGGCATCGGCGGCGCGCTCGCCGCGGTGGCCGGCGTGTTCGGCTTCGCGCTGACCCGGCGGCCCCGGCGGCGCTGAGCGCCGCCCTCGGACCGCTGGTGGCCCCGCCCGTTGGGCGCGGCCACCAGCGGTTCAGCCGCGCCGCGAGCCGCGCGGCAACCAGCCGATGAAGCGATCCTGAAGCGACATCACCGGGGCGGCACGCAGATCCTCCGTGGCGGCGGCGAGACAGGAGCCCAGGTAGACGCTGAGCATCGCCCGGTCACCCCCGTACTCCGCCAGCAGCCGGCTGCGCTTCGTCGCGCACGGCCACTCGTCACCGCAGGAACCGCAGCTCCAGCAGGGGGTCTTCGGGGCGTGGTCGTCAGCCAACACTCCCGGCCGTTCCGCACCATCGGTCATCGCACGTCCTTCCAGATAGTCCTCGGGACTGCCGACTGCCGTGCCGGCCAGTGTTGATGGTGGTCCCCCCGGAGCCATCAGGGAGAGCGCTACGCGTCCCTCCGGTGTTACATCTTTGCGGTACCTTCACCGGTCGTGGCAGTCGGAAAGTTGACGGTTGACCGGATGCGCCATTACTACCGACCGGTAGGCCGCCGGGATGCGTGACCTGCTGCCGTCGACTGTCGCGGTGGCAGTCGCCGGGCCCGGCGACTGGGCGGCCGAGCTACTCCCCGCTGAGCAGGCATGTCTCGGCGAGCGGGCGGCCCGGACCCGTCGGCGGGACTTCATTGCCGGGAGGGTCTGCGCCCGCCGGGCACTTACCGATCTCGGCCTGTCGCCGACCGCGGTGCCGGCCGCCGCCGATCGGGCGCCGGTCTGGCCGGTCGGCGTAGTCGGCAGCATCACCCACACCGCCGGCTACTGCGCCGCCGCCGCGGCGCACAGCACCGACATCCGGTCCGTCGGCCTCGACGCCGAGCAGCACCGCGAGGTCAATCCGGGGGTACGCAGACTCGTGTTGCTGCCCGAGGAGGAGGCGGACTGTGCACGGTTGCCCAGCGGCACCCACTGGCCGGTGGTGCTGTTCAGCGCGAAGGAGACCGTCTACAAGGTGTGGTACCCGATCGTCCGGAGCTGGCTGGACTTCCACGACGCCCGACTCGAACTCGATCCGGATGGCGGCACCTTCACCGCCCGGATCGCACCGGCCCGGGTGGACGCGGCCACGGCCGAGGACGCACCAGCGTGGATCACCGGCCGTTTCGTGGTCGCCGACGGGCTGGTCCGCACCGCGGCGGTGCTGGCCCAGCGGTGATCTGGTGCCGTGCCACGCACTCCCGTCGACAGTGGGCGGCGGCCGGCGCGACGCCCGGCCGTTTCGCCACCCACGGTAACGTCGACTGGTTCCCCCGCACCGCACGTACCGAGGCGTCAAGGAGTACGGTGACCCACCCCCACCCCCAGCCCTCCGCCGGACCGCAGGACCCCCAGCAGCCGCCGACCGGTCCGTTCGCGACAACACCGCAGCCGCCGTTCCCGGGGCCGCCGTACACGACAGCGGACGGGCACCGGGATGCCGGTGGTGGTCACCGGGTGTCCGGCACCGTGGGCTATCCGATCAGCGCGCCCCAGCCGACGCAGGCCAACAGCGCCAGGAGGACCGTGGCGGTCGCGGTCAGCGCGGCCGTACTCACGCTGCTCATCAGCGCCGGTGGCATCGTGGCGGTTGTCCTCACCGCCCATCGGGCCCCGACCACGGTGAGCGAGGCGTTGCCCGACCCGGTCGCGACCCAGCCCGTCGGCCCGGCATGGGCCCCGGCACGCCCGTCGACGCGACCACCCGCCGAAGGCGACACCCGCGACCTGTCGCCCGGCGACACCCTGGTCGTCGACGGCGACGACGGCACTGTCGAGATCACCGTGACGAAGTTCCGCAGCGCCACCCGGCCCTGTAAGTCCTCAGGCGTGAAGCCCGACGGGGGCATGTACGTGATCGCCGACGTGACGGTGGCGGTCACCAGGGGCACCGCCTCGGCGAACCCGACCCTCTTCCACTGGGTCGCCCCCGACGGCACCAGGACCAACGCCACCGGCGGGGCCGCCTCCGGCTGCGGCAAGCCGATGCCCTCGGCCAAACAACTGGCCGCCGGCACCAGACGTAGCGGCAGCGTGGTCTTCGACGTCCACGACACGTCGGGCGAGCTGGAGTACCAGCACCAGTCAGTGACCGCCGGCTCCTGGAAGCCGTAGCGTCCCCGGGGCTGGGTCGGCTCGTTTGGGCCCATCCAGCCCCGAGGGGACGGCAGGTGTTCGCCGCGTCAGTGGGCGTACCGGGCGACCAGGTAGACCGTCGCCCGCCTGCCGTCGCGCGGTGCGCGGGCTACCGCGCCCACGCCTCCCGGGTGGTGGCCACCGGGGCGCCGGTGCGTACCGATTCCTCGATGGCGACGCTGATCAGGTGGTCCTGGCAGGCCTCGGCCAGCGGGTACGGCGCCGGCCCCTCCTCCCGCGCCCACGCGCCGGCGCGGGCCAGGATGTCGGCCACCGCGATGTCGTCGTCGGACATCCCACTGCCGACGAACGGATTCCGGTAGACGATCTCGCCGTCGAAGCTGATGTGCTTCAGGTCGAGCCCTTCCAGGTTGAGGTCGAGACCGGTCTGCCGCCGCGTCAGGGCGGACTCCACCGGCGTGCTCGGGTCGACCAGGCGGACGATCCGGTCGTCCACCAGCTCACCGAGCGAGCCCCGGATCACCAGCCGGCGGCTGCGCAGCGGATTCCACCACTGGTTGTCGGTGAAGTCGTACAGGCCCATCCGCCCGCCGAAGTCGATGGTGGCGAGGGTGGTGGACATCTGCTGCGGGGTGTCGTCGCCACTCCAGCCGGCGGGCGTCAGTGGGTTGGCCAGCGGCGCGACGAAGGCACGCGCGTTCACCTCGGCGGCGTCGTACCCGACGCCGAGCAGCCCACGGATCAGCGAGACCGCGTGGTAGAGGTGGGTCGACGAGACCTGCACCGAGGTCGGCTCGCCGAGCACCCCGGCGCGGACCAGCGCCAGCCGGGCGGCGTGCCCCGGCATCAGCAGATACTGCTCGGCGACCTGCACCAGACCGCTGTCCCCGACGTCCGACCACAGTGCACGCAGGCCCGCCAGGTCGGGGGCCGGCGGCGTCTCGGCCAGCACCGGCACACCGGCCGCGACCAACTCGCGGGTCGCCTCGGGGGTCACCGGCCACGGCACCGACACGATGACGAAGTCCGGCCGCTCCCGGGCGAGCAGCTCCGCCGCCGTGCGGAAGGCCGGCACGCCCCACTCGGCCGACACCTCGGCACCACGCGCTTCGGTACGCGTCACCACGCCTGTCACCCGGAACCGCTCTGGCAACAGCCGGGCCAGGCGGAGGAAGAACTCACCCCGCCAGCCACTGCCGATCAGGCCGAACCGGGTCTGGGGGGCGGAATCCATGGGCGCTCCTCACGTCGGGCTCGGATGCTAACCGTTCCGAAGGCCACGTTTCTCGCTACGGTTGCGACCGTGACCGCCAACTCGCTCCGCGCGGTGCCCGTCGAGGTGACCACCTGGCGACCGCCGCTCGACTACTACCTGGTGCTGGCCCGCCCCGACCGCCGCGCGGAGGGGATCGTCGTCGAGGAGTTCATCCGCCACCGCGACTTCACCACCTCGGGGCTGGCCGGCGCGGCGTGGACGGCGGAGGGCGGCTGGTGGAGTTCCGCCGCGCTGAGCCGGGACATCCGCGCGACCCGGAGTTGCGGGCCCGGGTGGTCCCCACCTCGCGTGGCGAGGCGGAGGACGTCTACCGGCGGCTCGGTGGCGGGCGGCTGCCCGTCGAGGCGGTGCTGCGCGCGTCGTTCCACGACCACCATTCGATCGCGACCGCCGTGCCACTGCGGCTCGGTCCGGCGGCGGCACCCGACGGTTTCCGCGAGCGGCGCGTCTACCGCGTCCTGCTCGCCAAGGATCTCCGGGAGGACCAGGTGGCGAGCCTTCGGACAGCCTGGCGGACCACGGACCCCGCCGATCCGGGTCCGTCGGGATCGGTGGCCGGCGGCCACCTGAGCCGGGACGGCGACCACTTCACCTGGGATCTGCGACGGGTTGGCCGGGGACTTGCCTGGTGTCTCGACCTGACGGCCCTGTTGAGGACGGAGACCTCCGCGCAGGTAGGACCGATCCTGTACGAGCTCACGGACGCCGTACGGCGACACGGTCTGATCCCGGTCACGACCGAGCGGTTCTCCTGACCCGGCACACCGACTAGCCTCGATGCCGTGCAGATTGGCGTGAACGTGCCCAACTTCGCTCCGGGCACCGACCCCGAGGTGCTGCGGCAGTGGGCGCAGACGGTCGAGGGCCTCGGCTTCGACCTGCTGATGGTCTCCGACCACATCGTGGTGACCCCGGACGTGGCCGAGCAGTACCCTGCGCCGTTCTACGAGCCGTTCACCACGCTGTCCTGGCTGGCCGGGGTGACCCGTCGGGTCCGGCTCGGCACCACAGTGCTCATCGTCCCCTACCGGCATCCGCTGCTCACCGCCCGGATGGCGGCGAACCTCAACCGGCTCAGCGGTGGCCGGCTCGTCCTCGGCGTCGGGGTCGGCTGGGCCCGGCAGGAGTTCGAGGCGCTGGGGGTGCCGTTCCACCGACGCGGCGCGCTCACCGACGAATACCTGCGCACCATGCGCGCCGCCTGGCGCGACACCGACGACTACGACACGGCACCCATCCCGCTCTGGGTGGGCGGCAACAGCGACGCCGGCATCCGACGCGCGGTACGACTCGGAGACGCCTGGCACCCGCTGCGTCTCACCCCCGCCGGGCTCACCGACGCCGCCGGCCGGCTCAAGACCATCGCCGACGAGCTGGGCCTCCCCGAGCCCGCGCTGATGCCGCGCATCGCCCTTCAGGAGACCCGCGAACCGGTCACCAGCCCGGACCGGCTCGCCGGTGTCGGCACCATCGACCAGATCACCGCCGACCTCGATCGGATCCGCCTGCTCGGCGCGGAGACGGTGGTGCTCGACCCGTTCAACGGTGAGCTGACCGAGATCCGCCAGCCCGAACGCGCGTGGCAGACCCTCGCGGCCGTGGCCGCGTACACCAGGGCCCAGGAGGATCGATGACCCCCGACGACGAGCGGCTGCTTCGCCGTGCCGTGGCCATTGCCGACGAGGCCGGAGCGTCCGGCGAGCGGCCGTTCGGCTCGTTGCTCGTCGCCGCGGACGGCACCGTCCTGATCGAGGACCACAACACGGTGGTCTCCGACTCGGACATCACCGCCCACCCGGAGCTGAAGCTGGCCCGCTGGGCCGCCCGGGAACTCGCCCCGGAGGTGGCCGCCGGCACCACCATGTACACCAGCTGCCAGCCCTGCCCGATGTGCGCGACCGCGATCGACCGCTCCGGCCTCGGCCGGGTGGTGTTCGCCCTCTCCGCCGAGCAGTTCGAGGAGGTCAAGCCGGCCACCCCGCCGCTGCCCCCGGTGCGCTACGAGGGCCCGGCGCTGTTCGACGAGGCCCGCCGGCCGATCGACGACCACTACTGAGCCGGGCTCGGCTGGGCTCGCTTCGACAGCATCCAGGTCAGGTACGGGTGGTCGAGCCGCCTGAGGTGGTCGATGCCCTTGAGTGACAGCGACGGTCGGGCGTCGAAGAGCGTGGCCAGGTCGTCCTGCCGTCCCTGCACGACGGCCTCGTCGAGTCGCAGGTAGTGCGCGAGCAGCGCATCGAAGGCGGGGACCACCCGCTGCGACAGCTCCCGACCGACCACCGCCCCGCACGCCCCGGCTTGTTCGACCGAGCGGATCGCCCATCGGTCGAGATCGTCGGAGTGCCCGGGGGCGGCGGTCAGCCGAGCCCACCACTGGGCGATCGACGCCCTGGGCCGGTCGCGGTGTTTCCCGCCGAGCCGCTCGTGCCGCCAGTCGAGCCAGGAGGCGGTCGCGACGCCGAGGTTGACGTAGAAGACCGAGGTGTCGCCCGAACTGGCCGCTGATCCCTGGAACTCGACGATCGCGGCGTGACCGGCAGCGGAGATCCGGCGAAAGGTGCCGTGCGAGCGGTCGAAGCAGTGCTCGCGCAGCACCGGCCCGACCTGCTTGGCGATCATGTTCAGGTATGCCTGCCGTACCGGACGCGCCATGAGGGAGATCGTATTGACGGGTACGACACCGGAGCCGGGCTGGTCACACCGTGCCGGCGAACTGACTCACGTGGTAGGCGGTGCTGCGTCCGTCCGGTGTGCGGGTCCACTTGGAGACCATCAGGTGCAGGTCGTTGGTGTCGCGGCTGGACCAGGGGTGGATGAACCCGCCGTAGAGGGCCGGTTCCTGCCAGGGCGTGACCTGGATCTTCTCCGCCGTCCACGCCCGATCCGGCCCGGTCGCGGTCCGGGTGACCAGGCAGCCGGTCTGGCAGTTCAGGTATGACATCACCCAGGTGCCGTCGGCCAGGCGGCGTACCGATGGCTCGCCGAATCGGCCGGTGAGGATGGGGGTGCAGGGCCGCCCCCAACCCCAGTTGGTGCCGTTCCAACCCCAACCCTCGTACGACTCGGGGAAGAACAGCCGGTCCCAGCGGACCCGACGCAGCATCATCGGGCCGTCCTGCCGGCCCGAGCGCACCGAGAAGACGTAGACGTGTTCTCCGTCGCGCTGCATCGTCCACATCTGGAACGGGTCCTTGTTGTCGCCGCTGTTCGACCACCTCAGCGACGTACGGATGAAGTCGTTGCCGTTGTCGGAGTAGGCCAGTCCCGCGTAGCGCGACCTCCAGTGCGGCCCGGCCGGGCCGGCGGAGTTCCAGTTCTCGATGCTCATGTACGAGATGAGTTGCCGGCCGGTCTCCGGAAAGCTGATGCCGTCGTTGGGGATGACTGTCACCTCCCAGAGACCGTCGATGCCGATGCCGTTGTGGCCGTTGTGCATCAGCTCGGGCGCCCGACCGTTGCCGGCGACCCGCGCCGCGCTGTCGAAGACCACGCCGCCGGGTGCGCCCGGATGGGTGGCCGAGCGCAGCATGACCGGTGACCGCCAGTCGTTCGGCAGCGGCGGGCCCTCCGGCCACGGCGTGTTGAAGGTGTCCCCGAAGAGGTAGCCGATCGACCCGTTCTCCAGCACGTACGGGATGCCGAGGTCGGTGCCGGCCACCTGCCACCGGCTGTTGGTGTCGAGGTCCGCGCCGGTCAACCGCTTCTTCCAGACGGCGGCCTGGGCGGGACCGGCCGGGGTCAGGGCTGCCCCGGCGGCCCCGACGGCGCCGGCCGCGCCGAGGGTGGCGACGCGACCGAGGAGTGTACGGCGACGGATACCCATGACTGTCCCTTTCCGGCCGACCACCGAGAGCGCGTTGGTGTCGATTTCCGGGAGTCAACCCGCGCCGACCATCGATGTCAATAGCTTCCCGCTCTACTCACCACAACGAAGGAATCTTTCAGATCGCATTGACAGTGACCAGTGTCGTGCTGAGATTCTGAGCCATCGACACCGACGCCCGAGTCGGGCACGACGCCACCAAGTCGACCCCTGACCTCGCGAGGAGCACCGTGCGACGCACCCTGCTGGCCCTGCTCGTCGCCGTCGGCACCGCCGCGGCGACGGTCACCGCGGCACCCGCCCACGCCGATCCGGTCGGCACCCTGGCCTGTCCCTCGATCCCCACCACCCGGGACCCGGCGGTGACAGTGGTGGTCTACCGGGTCGCGCGCGCCCACAACGCCAACGACAAGGTGCTGCTGTCCGCGTTCGAGGCAGGCTGGGTCGAGTCCCACATGAACAACCTGCCGTGTGGGGACAAGTCGTCGCTCGGGGTGTTCCAGCAACGCTGGGACTACGGCTGGGGCACCCCGGAGCAGATCATGGACCCGGTCTACGCCAGCACCCAGTACGTGACCAGGGCGATCGTCTGCGACCGCGACAACCCCGGCTTCAGCGCGGGCCAGGTCGCCCAGTGCGTCCAGCGGTCCGGCTTCCCCGACCGGTACGACCAGGTGGCCGCCACCGCGCGGGCCCAGCTCAACGAGGCGGCCCGCACCCACGCCATCGCCGGCGGATCCGCCACCGACGTGACCGGCGACGGCCGCGACGACGTGGTGACCTTCACCCAGAACGCCCTCGCCGACGTCTACGTGGGCACGTCCACCGGAAGCGCCTACACCGGCACCTCGGTGAAGTGGAACGACTTCTTCTCCATCGGCGGCGAGACCGCCTCCACCGGCGACGTCAACGGCGACGGCAGAGACGACATCGTCACCTTCGCCCACAGCAACACCGGTGACGTCCACGTCGCGCTCTCCACCGGCAGCTCGTTCGGCGGCGGCGGAAAGTGGCACGACTGGTTCGCCCCGGGCGCGGAGATCGGCGCGGTCGGCGACGTGAACGGTGACGGTCGCGACGACATCGTGGCGTTCACCCACAACGCCGCAGGTGACGTCTACGTCGCGCTCTCCACCGGCACCGGCTTCGGCCCCGGGCTCAAGTGGCACGAGTACTTCAGCCCGTTCGGCGAGTTCCCCGCCCTCGGCGACGTCAACGGCGACGGTCGGGACGACCTGATCACCTTCACCCAGGGCCCCGCCTCCGCCAGCGACGTCATCGTCGCCCTGTCGGAGGGCAGCTCGTTCGGCGCCGCGCAGAAGTGGCACGACCTGTTCGCCGTCGGCGCCGAGCTACCCCGCGTCGGCGACATCAACGGCGACGGCAGGGACGACGTCGTCACCTTCACCTGCGACCCCAACGCCGACGTGTACGCCGCCACCTCCACCGGCACCGCCTTCGCCGGCACCACCGTCAAGTGGAACGACTTCTTCTGCCTGGCCGGCGAGTTCCCCTACCTCGGCGACGCCGACGGGGACGGCCGGGACGACATCATCGTCTTCACCAAAGGCAGCACCAACGACGTGCACGTGGGGCTCTCCACCGGCGCCGGCTTCCTCGGTGCCACCAAGTGGCACGACTTCTTCGGCCTCAACGGCGAAACCACCCTCTGAGCCCGTCGCCGCACTCGCCGGTGGCCGCTCTTGTCGGATAGCTTGTCCGGTATGGGCATCGACAACGATCGGCGTCGGGCCGCCACTGGGCGCCCTCCAGAGGGGAGCGTTCGGGTCTCGTCCCGGCCACCCACGCCGGTGCTCATCGCCGCACTACTCATGGCCGCCGGCGCGCTGGTGCCGCTCGGGCTGCTCGTCCTGGTGTTGACCGAGTTCGAGGCCCGGAGTCTGGTGCCGGTGCTACTGCTCACCGCTGTCGGCGTGGGTGTCTGCGCGTCGGTCGGGTACGGGTTGTGGCGCGGCTGGCGTGGGTCCCGGATCGTGGCAGTGGTGCTCGGCGTGCTGGTGCTGCTGTCGGGACTGAATTCGCTCGGCTCCAGCGATTTCGGATTCCTGCCGGTGGCGTACGGCGCACTGGTGGCCCTGCTCGTGTTGGTGCCCGCCTCCGCCCGAGCCTGGTTCCGCCATCCCTGACGCGTCCATCAGCAGGGGATCGAACCCATGACCTCTGCGGCGTGAACGCGGGCATGGATGTCGATGCCGCAACCGAGACAGCTCGCACCGGCAGGGTGTGGGTCGAGCGGGAACGGCACACCCGGCATGTCGAACTGGTCCACCAGCGCGCCCTACCCCTCCCAGTCGAACTCCTCTATTCCGAGAACCCGTCCCTCGCCGAAGGCGATCCTCAACACCTGCCCCGGTGTGGGCAGAACGTCGAAGAACCAGTATTCGACGTTGCTGAAAGCTCCGTCGAGTGAATGCACCGAGAGCTGCGCGTCGAGAAAATCCTGGACACTGGTTTTCCGGATCGGCTCCCCGATCAGACGTACCACGTCCTGTTTCGACATGCCGGCGACCAGTTCGATCCCGCCGGCCGCCGGACGTGACCGCGCGGCGGGCACGAAAGCCGGTCCATCCGCCTCGGCCCGCGCCGTGGCCCTTCGTTGTTCCTCCGCGTGCCGCTCGGCGTAAACCACCTGGGCCTTGTCCGCGTGCGCCTCCCAGCAGACCCAGTGGACCAGCCATTTCCGTGTCCGGTAGCGGGAGATCGACGGGATGTCGGTTTCGGTCTCCAGCGAGCCGAGCAGTCTGAGCAGCCGCCGCGCGAAGTCGGCGTCGACTTCCATCGCACGCCGGCTGAACCAGACACGCTTGCGGCACACCAGGCAGCCGGCGATGTGCGGCCTGCCGAAGAGTTCCATTCGTGATCCCTCCGCTCCTTCTGCGCCTGAGGCTAGCCCCAGGACAAGCCGAAGCTCGCTGCTCAAGGTGGTGGAACGGGTGCAAGAGCCAAGCCGATCCCATCGACGTGCAGAATCTCTGCGGCACTCCAGCCTGCGGATCACGCTGAGACCTACGTCCGCTGGTGGCCGAAGTCGCAACATCATCAGCGGCGCGCTCCGCGACGCGAGCGCCAAACGAAAACAGGGTCCGAAGGCCCTGGACTCTCGCTGATCTGTGCCGGATCCGTGCCCGCTGATCTTGCCAGCAGAGCTTCCCTGGTCGTACGTGTTGCTGGTGGAGCTGAGGGGATTTGAACCCCTGACCCCCTCGATGCGAACGAGGTGCGCTACCAGTCTGCGCCACAGCCCCCCACCGGCTAACCGGCTTCGGTCCCACCCGGCTTACACCGGGCGGGCCGGCAGCAAGGCTAACAGGTCGCCGGCCCTCACCGCGAATCCGCCCCCGGTGCGGCGCTCCACCCACGCCGGAGATCCACTCGGGTTCCTAAAAATCGGGGCATCCGTCCCGCCCTGATGCCCCAGTTTCCAGGAACCGAGTGGATCAAGCCGATCCAGCGCCCGACCTCCGTTGGGTCAGGCGCCTCGGCCGGCCTCGTAGGGGCGGCCGCGCAGGCCACCCGATCGCCGGTACGAGACCGACCCGCCGTTGACCGCCGCCGGCAGGTCGCCCGGACGGTCCAGGCCCATGGCGGCTCGGCGTACCCCCTCACGCTGGGCGGCCAGGCGGCGCTGCGCCTCACGTCACCGAACTTGCTCCACCACCAGCTCAGCTCGGTCAGCGCCGCGGTGTGCCGCTCGGCGAACCAGCGCGGCATGTCGGTGTC
>NZ_JAEVHL010000140.1 GCF_016803395.1 Micromonospora tarensis
ACCCGCCGATACGGCCGGAGCGGTGTCCCGCGAGTCCAGCGGGGACTGCCACTGGGTGGGCGCCGGCGCGGGGGTGCGCCACTGGTCGGGCAGCGTCGCCGCCGAGGTCGCGGCACTGGCGAACTGCTCGGCGTGCCCGGCCGGGGCGAGCGGCGTCTGCTCGACGGCCATCGGCTGACGCGGCCGGGTGAGCACCTGCTCGCGACCCCGGTTGGTGGGCAGCACCACGGTGGCGGCGGGGAGGGTCACCTGGGCGACGGTGCCACCCTCGACGTTGCGGCGCAGCTCGACCCGGATGCCGTAGCGGGAGGCGAGTCGACTCACCACGGCCAGACCCATCAGCCGGAACGCGGCGACGTCGACGCTCGGCGGGGCCGCCAGCCGGCGGTTGAGCGAGTCGAGCTGTTCGTCGGTGAGGCCGAGCCCCCGGTCCTCGATCTGGATCAGGACGTAGTCGCGGATCCGGCGACCGTCGGCGACCACGGTGGTGTTCGGCGGCGAGAACCGGGTGGCGTTGTCGAGCAGCTCGGCGACGAGGCGTACCACGTCGTTGACCGCGTGCGCGGCCACCGAGATGTCGGTGTCCACGGTGCCGAACTCGATGCGGTTGTACAGCTCCACCTCGGACTGGGCGGCGCGTAGGACGTCCACCACCAACGCGTCGTCGCGGCGCGGCACGGCGGAGTCGGCACCGGCCAGGACCAACAGGTTCTCGTCGTTGCGGCGCATTCGGGTGGCCAGGTGGTCCAGCTCGAAGAGCTGCGCGAGCCGCTTCGGGTCCTCCTCACCACGCTCGATCGCGTCCAGCTCGCCGATCATCCGGTCGACCAGGGTCTGACTGCGGCGGGCCAGGTTGAGGAACATCGCCGAGACACTGGTCCGGAGCGCCGCCTGCTCGGCCGCGACCCGCACCGCCTCCCGGTGTACGACGTTGAAGGCCAGCGCGACCTGACCGACCTCGTCGCGGGTGTTGAGTTGGATCGGGTCCCGGACCTGCCGGACGATCTCCTCCACTCCGCCGTCGCCGACGCTGCCCATGTTCTGCAGCCGATGCACTGCGTCGGGCAGGTCGTGGTTGGCCACCGAGAGGGCGCCCTCACGCAGCCGGCGCAGCGATTCGTTGAGCGAGCGGGCCAGCACCACGGCCAGCGTGACCGCGATGATCAGGGTCAGCAGCACCAGGACCGACTCGACCACGGCCTGCCGGATGACGTCCGAGCGCGCCTGGTCCGCCTGCTGCAACAGGCGGTCCTGGAGTTGGATCTCGGCCCAGCGCATCAGGTCGTTCACGGCGCCGATGGCCGCGGTGGCGTCCTGCGCGCTGACGAGTGGACGCTGCCCGACCGAGCGGGTGATGTCGGTGGCCACCCGGTCGGCGAGGCCTACCGCGTCACCGGAGACGGTGCTGTCGACCAGCGCGCGCTGCACCGGGTCGGCCGCCAGCGAGAAGGCGACCAGCGCCTCCTGCTGGCCGGTCAACGTCGCCACGAAGGAGGAGAACTGTTCCGGGTCGAGCTGCCCCGCGGTCAGCGCGGTGAAGGCGACCGCCTCCTCCTCGGCGACGGACGACTTGGCGCGGGCGAAGGCGGCGACCGCGCGGCGGCTGTCCGCCAGGCTCTCGTCACCGGGCAGCTGGGCCAGGCCGTCACCGTAGGAGACCAGGTCGGTGAGGATGACGCCGTAGCGGAGCACCGCTTCGGCGACCGCCATCTGCCGGCGGTCCAGCACCTCTTGACGGGTGCCGTCCAGGGTCGCCAGGTGGTCGTCGATGGCGGCCAACCGGTCCCGCAGGGCCGCCGGCACCTCGCCGATCCGGTCCCGCTCGGCGCGGTACTCGTCCACCCGCTGCTGGGTCTGGCGGACCCGCAGGTTGTACGCGTCGGCCGGCTGCTGCGGAGCGGCCAGGTAGGCGGCGGCGGCCATCCGCTCGGCCTGGAGGTCCTGGGTCAGGGCGCTGACGTCGATGGAGAGCGCCGTCAGTGACCGGGCCCGGGTGGCGTCGAAGGCACCCTCGCCGACGGAGATCAGGCGAACCGTGGCGAGCGCGATCACCGCCGCCACCGGAACAACCAGAATCAGCGCCAGTTTGGACCGGATCCGGGCGTCCCGGAGCCTCGGCAACCGTCGGCGCGCACGTCGACCGCTGTCGCCGAGCACGGGCAGGGTCGTCGGTCCGGTGCTCACGACATCGCCTCCGTCGTTTCTTCCCCGCCTGACCCGCCGAGCCATGCCGTAAGCGGTGGGGACCACGCGCGGCACGGCCGCGATTTCATCAGAGATGATCCTGCTTGGGAAGCCGCAGTGAGGTAGGAAACGGTCGGACGGAGCGCATCCCGTGATCCGGGCAACTGATACCTTCATTTCCGCAAGCCCCTGAACAGGGCATGTAACTCCAGAGTGGTCACGCGTGTATGCAAAGTGAGCTTTTGCAAACATTGCGTTACCCCAGCATGTGGGATGACCGTCCCGAAAATACCGCCGGGGTCCGCGCTTGACCACAGCGCCGGCCATTGGCAAGGTTTTGCAAGCTTCGCGCACACCGTACGGCAGAGAAGATCCCGCCCTCCACTGAGGACGGATTAGCGGCGGTGACCGGGCAGCGCCCGCGCCCGCACCTGGAGGACTGAGTTGAGCCCCATCCGCTCCGCGACCATCGCGGCGCTCGTATCGGCCGTAGTGGCCACCACGCTCACCGGCTGCCAGTTCGGCGCAGCGGAGACGGACACCAGTCCGATCGTGATCGCCGTCGACCTCGAACTGTCCGGTGCCGCGGCCCCCGTCGGCCGGACATACCAGCGAGCCCTGGAACTCAAGCGCGATCAGTTGAACTCCTCCGGGGCACTGAACGGCCGGAAGATTAAACTGAACTTCAAGGACAACCGTTCCGACGCCGCCGAGTCGCTTCGCAACATCGCCGACTTCAGCAGCGATTCTCAGGTCAGCGCGATCATCATGGGCGGCTGCAACGAATGCGCGCTCGGTGCCGTGGGGGCCATCAACGAGAAGCGGATTCCCACCATTGCGCTCGCCGCTTCCGGTGCGATCGCCAGCCCGGTGGCCGATCGGCGGTACGTGTTCAAGCTGGGCCCCAACGCCGCCGACAGTGCCGCCGCACTCACCACCGAACTGCGCCGCAACAACGTCCGCAAGGTGGGGGCGCTCGTCAGCGACGACGACTACGGCCGGGAGGGGATGGCCGCGCTCAAGAGCGAGTTGGACAAGGCCAACATCACGCTTCGCGAGCAGAAGGCCAAGATCACCGACACCGACGTGAGCCAGCAGGTCCGGCTGCTCACCGCGAGCAAGCCGAACGCGCTCGTCTTCTGGACCCCGCCGGAGCAGGCGATGCTGGCCGCCACCAGCGCACAGCAGACCACCTTCCGTGGGTCGCTCTTCTTCGACGCCGGGGCGGCCGGTGACCTCTTCCTCGGCGCTGCGGCCAAGGCCACCGAGCGGGCGACGCTGATCTTCACCCAGACGATGGTGATCGACGACGTGATCGCGACCACGCCGGCCAAAGCCTCGCGGCGGCAGTGGTTCCAGGACTACACGGCCCGCTTCGGCGGGTACAACGGGTCGTCGTCCTTCGCCGCGGACGCCATCCAGCTGATCGCCGACGCGGAGCTGCGCGCCGGCGGCGAGGCCGGCAAGGTGAACCGGGACGGCATCCGGGACGTCCTCGAGACGTCGCAGATGGACGGTCTCTCCGGCCCGATCCGGATGACACCGGACAACCACAGCGGCCTGATGCCCCAGGCGCTCACCACGCTTGTCGCACGCAACGGCCGGTGGCGGTTGGCTGGCTGACAGCCCTTGGTCCTGCCGTCGGGTGCCGGGTGGGGTGTGGCGTCGAACGCAGCGGGCCGGTCTCCTGATCAGGAGACGGCCGCTGGCGGTTCTGGCTAGTGACTGCTCGTGGTTTCGCGGACCCAGGGCAGGGCGATGCGTTCGATCAGCAGCAGCGCCGAGTAGAGCAGGATGCTCACCAACGCCACCAGCATGATCGCCGCCCAGGCGGTGGCGGAGTCGCCGATGCCGGCGTACTGGGTGATGACGTAGCCGAGGCCACTCTCGCCGGCCTGGAACTCGCCGATCACCGCGCCGATCGCGGCGAGCGGCATGGCCACCTTGAGGCCCACGAAGATCTGCGGCAGCGCGGCCGGAAAGCGCACCTTGCGGAACGCCTGCCAGCGGGACGCGTTCCAGGACCGCACCAGCTCGGCCAGGTCGGCCGGCGTGGTGGTCAACCCGGTCGCGGTGGAGAGCACGATCGGGAAGAAGCAGAGCAGGAACACCATGGTCAGGATCGGCGTCTGACCCCAGCCGAGCGCCACCACCAGCAGCGGCCCCAGCGTGATCTTCGGCACCGCGTTCACCGCCACCAGCAGCGGGGTGAACATCCGCTCGACCGTGCGGGAGCTGGCCAGGGACAGTCCGAGCAGGACACCGGCGACCACCGAGAGGGCGAAGCCGTACAGGATCTCCAGCATGGTGTCCCAGGTGTGCTCCAGCATCTGGGCGGGCTTGTCGACGAAGGCGGTGAGCACGTCACCGGGCGGTGGCAGGGCCGCCGGGTGGACCAGCTCCAGCCGGGCGATCAACCACCAGGCCACCAGGGCGATCAGGAGACCGGCCGTGGGCAGCAGCGCCGCCCCGGCGCCGGCCCGGAGGCCCGCGCCCCGACCGGCCCGCCCCGCCGCGCACCATGCGTCGATGGTGGTGCCGCCACCGCCGGATCCGCCGACCGGACGTCGGTCATCTCTGTCCTCCTCCGAAATCCCACGGCCCGTCGGGGAGCCGACGAGCGTCGGGGGTACGCCCCAACCGGAATCGGCGGAACGTACCCCCGGATGGCGACCCGACGATCAGGCCTTCGGCGCGAGGCCGAAGTCGATGATCTGCTCGGGGGTGATGTTCTGCTTCAGCGCACCGGCGCCCTGCAGGATGGCGATGCTCTTGGCGACCCGACCGCTGTCCAGGGTGCCGATCGCGGTACCGGTGTTGCCGGAACGGACGTACGCGGCCATCAGCTCCAGCTCGGCGGCGGCGGCGACCGGGTTGGAGGCGTCCACGTTCTTCTTCAGGATCTCGCCGGCCTCCTTGGCGTTGGCCAGGCTGTACTCCAGGCCCTTGAGCAGCGCCGCGGTGAACCGCTTCACCATCTCGGGCTTCTCCTTGGCGATCTTCGAGGAGGTGATCAGCACGTTGCCGTAGAGGTCCTGCATCACGTTGCTGTACGGCAGCATGACGGCCTTCTTCTTGGCCACCGCCTCGATGGTCGGCTGACCCACGACGAACTGGCCGATGCCGTCCACCGAGCCGGAGCCGAGCATGCCGATCAGGCCCTGCGCCTCACCGTTGACCCAGGTGACCTTGTTCACGTCCACGCCGGCGAGCCGGGCGTACGTCGGGAACAGGTTGCGGACCACGGAGCCGGGGGTGTCGGCGAGCTTCTTGCCCTCCAGGTCCTTCGGCGACGCGATGTTCTTGCCCTCGACCGAGGCGATGCCCGCCATGGTGCGCTGCTGGATCGCCGCCACCACGGTGAAGTCCTTGGCCTGGCCGTTGCCGACCTGGAGCAGACCACCGGTGAGGTCGATCGGGCCGAAGTCGGCCTGACCACCGACGACGGTCTGGATCACGCCACCGGTGCCCTGACCGGCCTTGATCTCGACGTCGAAGCCGGCGTCCTTGAAGAAGCCCTTCTCCTTCGCGACCCAGGCGTAGGAGTCGCGGCCGAACTGACCGAACGAGGTCAGGTAGGTCACCTTCTCCAGGCCCTTGCCGTCGCCGCCCTTGGCGTCATCGGCCGAATCCGACCCGCTGCTGCAGGCGGAGACAAGGGCGAGGGCGGTGGCCAGCGCGGCCGCAGCGACCGTACGGGTCAGCCTTCTCATCAGTGCACCATGTCCTTTCCGACCGGGGCTACAGGCCACCGGAGGGGGTTGTCGTGACGGGCCGGCGGGAGGGGTGGAAGCCGGACTCCGCCGTCGTGGGGGGACTCTTCGCGGGCACAGCGTACGAGAACCCCACAGTTGCGACGCCAGTCGTATCGGGTTGCGGAACGGAAACAACCTGACGACCACCCCGGACAGTGCGATAGGGCGACAGGCCGGCTAGCCTTTCTCGGATTCCTGACCATCCACTCAGCGGAGGTACGCCGGAGATGATCCGACTGGCCGGGGTGTCCCGTACCTTCGAGGGCCGTTCCGGCCGGGTGGAAGCGCTGCGCGGCATCGACCTCGACGTCGCCGACGGCGAGTTCGTCGCCGTCGTCGGCCGCTCCGGCTGCGGCAAGTCCACCCTGCTCCGGCTGATCGCCGGGCTGCTTCCGCTGACCGCCGGTGAGATCACCGTTGCCGGTACGCCGATCGCCCGGCCCCGTCAGGACATCGCGATGCTGTTCCAGAAGCCGGCGCTGCTGCCCTGGCGCACGGTGCTGGACAACGTTCTCCTGCCGGTGGAGATCTTCGGCTGGGGCCGGGCCAAGCACCGGGAGCGGGCCCGGCAACTGCTCGACGTGGCCGGGTTGGCCGGTTTCGAGAAGCGGCTGCCACACGAACTCTCCGGCGGCATGCAACAGCGGGTGTCGCTGTGCCGGTCGTTGATCGGCGAGCCCCGGGTGATGCTGATGGACGAGCCGTTCTCCGCGCTGGACGCGCTCACCCGGGAGGAGCTCTCCGGCGAACTCCAGCGGGTGCACATGGAGAACAAGTCGACAATCGTCTTCGTCACCCACTCGATCGACGAGGCGGTGCTGCTCGCCGACCGGGTGGTCGTGCTGAGCCCGCGCCCCGGCCGGATCCGCAAGGTGGTCGACGTCGACATCCCCCGCCCCCGCAGCCTGGGCCGCAACGCCCACCTGGCCGACGTCGCCCGGGTCAGCGCGGATCTGCACGAGTTGTTGATGGAACGCGAGCAGCCGGCCGCGGCCGGCGCGGAAGGACACTGACCATGCGGGTGTCGGTCTTCACCGAGCCGAACCGTGGCGCCAGCTACGACACCCAGCTCCGGTTCGCGCGGCTGGTCGAGGCCTGCGGCTACGAGGGCTTCCTCCGCGCCGACCACTACCAGTCGATGGGCGCCGACCCGGGCCTGCCCGGCCCGACGGACGCCTGGCTGACCCTCGCCGCGCTGGCCCGGGAGACCGACCGGATCCGGCTCGGCACCCTGGTGACGTCGGCCACGTTCCGGCTGCCCGGTCCGCTCGCGGTGCTGGTCGCGCAGGTCGACCAGATGAGCGGTGGCCGGGTCGACCTGGGCATCGGCGCCGGCTGGTACGAGCGCGAGCACACCTCGTACGGCATTCCGTTCCCGCCGGTCGGCGAGCGCTTCGACCGGCTGGCCGAGCAGCTCGAAGTGATCACGGGGTTGTGGCGGACCCCGCCGGGCGAGACCTACACCTTCACCGGCGACCACTACCGGCTGGTGGACGCGCCCGCCCTGCCCAAGCCGGTGCAGGTGCCCGGTCCGCCGATCATCGTGGGCGGGCGCGGTCCCAAGCGCACCCCGGAGCTGGCCGCCCGGTACGCCGACGAGTTCAACATGCCGTTCAAGTCCGTGGCGGTCACCGCCCAGGCGTTCGACCGGGTGGGTGAGGCGTGCGAGCGCACCGGGCGGACCGAGTCCGGCCGGGACCCGCTGGTGCTCTCCGCCGGGATCGTGGTGGCCATCGGTCGGACCGACGCGGAGGCCCAGCGGCGGGCCGCCCCACTGCACGAGAAGAGCGCGCTGCCGCCGGAGGATCCGGTGGTCGGCTCCCCCGCACAGCTCGCGCAGCGGATCGGCGAGTTCGCCGCGATCGGCGCCACCCGGGTCCACCTACGCCTGATCGATTTCGACGACCTCGACCACCTTGAGCTGATCGCCGCCGAGGTGCTGCCCCAACTGGACGGAGAACGATGACCGACGTGATCGAGGGGACGGAACTCGGGCCGGTGGGCCAGGAGATCGTGTACGAGAACGACCGGGTCCGGGTCTGGCACATCCGCCTCGAACCGGGCGAGCGGCAGCCGCTGCACCGGCACGACCACCCGTACCTGGTGGTGGCGATCCAGGGCGCGAAGAACGTCGTCCAGACCATCGACGGCACCCGGATCGACGCCGACGAGCCCACCGGCGGGGTGGTCTACCGGGACCCGGGAGCGGTGCACATGCTCACCAATGTCGGAGATACGACTTACCTGGCTCGGCTGGTCGAGCTGAAGTAGCCCGCTGATCACCACCGGCGTGCCGCGCGGCGTGCCGGTGGCGATCGGGTGTACCAGGTGCGTAACGTGCCGGACATGGCCTATCGGACCTGGGGCAGACTGCTGCTCACGGCGCTCGGGGTGAGCGTGCTGGCCGGGGCCGGCCAGCTCGGCGTCGCGTACGGTTTCGGCATCGTCCGGCTGACCGGCGCCTTCACCGGTACGACAGTCAACCAGTGGCCGGCCCAGCTCGTCTGGGTTGGCTGGTTCGCCGCGAACGCCGCCGTCGCCGGTGCCGTCCTCACCGGACGGCTCGCTCACCGGGACGCCCCGGCGGCCAGCACCGGCCGGCAGCTGGCCATCGGCGGCGCGGCGGCGCTCGGTGCCACAGTCATCGCCCCGCTCTGCATGCAGCCCGCCCGCGCCGCGGAGCTGATCTCCGTCGACCCGGTCTGGGCGGTGGGCATCTGCGCCGTGGTCGGTGCGGTGGTCGGGGCGGGCGCGGCGATCGCCGTGCTGCTCCGGCCGGAGCTGGGCTGGAACATGGCGGCGGTGGCGGGCGCGGTCTGGCTGCTGGCGTTGATCTCCGTCCTGCCGTCGCTCGGCAGCACCGGCCCGCTGCCGACCGTCCGGCTCGGCGTGCTGGAACCGAGCTGGCTCGACGACGACGCCGCACAGCGGCTGGCGCTGCTCCTGCTGCCCACCGTGGCCCTGCTGGCTGGCGCGGCGACCGCCGGGTTCGCCCGCTGGCGGGGCACGGCCCCGCTGGTCAGCGGGGGCACCGGGGTCGCCGGTCCGGTGCTGGTGGCGTTCGCCTACCTGACCGCCGGCCCGGGCGACGCGGTCGACCGCTACCAGGCGACCCCCTACTACAGCTCCTTGATCGCGATCATCGCCGGAGTGCTCGGCGCGGCAGCGGCAGCGCTGCTGCGTTGGCCGACCGGCGCCCGCAGCGCGGGTCCGCAGGCGATCGAGCCTTCCGCCATCCTGCGGCCGCTGGACAGCGGCCGACCCGGCCCGGCACCGGGTCGGCGAGTCCGGCCGAGGATGGGGAGACCGCCGAGCGCACCGACGCCCAGCCGGCCAACGCCGAGCTGTCCACCGGCGCCGCGTCGGGCAGCGTCGTTCCCGCTCCGTGGGGTGACCGCGGCGGCGTACGCACCGTCCCGGCCCACTGGGACTGGCCAGCGACCAACCCGAGCGGTCAGCACGGTCCGACTCCCGCCACCCCGGCGCGCCCGCGGCCTGGCTGACCGCTCCCACGGGTGAGTTCAGTGCGGCAGCGCGGACGTCCTCGGCGAACCAGGATGCTGTCACCTCCCCGGTCGACACCGAGCCCTCGGCCACCACCGCCAGCACCAGCGTCAGCAGTTCGACCGACGCGGCCCCGAGCAGCACCACGGCCGGCCGCGCCGACGCCGCACCGGTGACCGCCGGCGCCACGGCCGACGAGTCGACCGACAGCAGGGCGACCGACGGCCCGACCGCCAGCGCGGCGACCGACGGCCCGAGCGGCACGCGCGGTCGGGCGCCGCCCACAAGACCACCGCCAGCGCCCCGACCAGCACCGCCTCGAGCAGCCCGGTCACCGCCAGCTCGGACCGGACCGACGCGGACACCTCCAGCTCGGCCCCAACCAGTCCGGCCACCGCCAGCTCGGACCAGACCGAAGCGGACGCGTCCAGCACGGACGGGACCAGCGTTGGAACGCAGACCGACGCCGCCGGTCCCGGTTCGGTCGATGGGTCGCTGTCGGTCAAGCCGCGCCGGACCCGTAAGCCGAAGGCCGACCGGGACGCCACCACCGGATCCGCCCCGGTTGCCGGCCCGCCCTCGGCCGAGTCGGCAACCGACCATGGGACGGCCACCGAGGAGACGACCACCGGTCGTACCCGGAAGGTCGCCCGGCCCGGTAGGTCCGCTGACCGCAACGGTGCTGGCCTGGCCAGCGGCACTGCCGTGCCCGGCAAGGACAGCCCGGGCACGCGACCGGGTCTGCCCGCCGAGGCCACCCCGGCGAGTGTCTCCGGCAGCACAGCGGCAGCGAGCCGACCGACCGCACCGGGCTCGACACGTGCACCGGCCGCCTCCTTTGGCGCCAACGCGGAGCGGGCACCCGCCGCCTCGGCAGCCACCGGATCCGACGCGACGCATCCGCCGGCCGGTCTGGACACCGCCTCCGCTGCCCAGTCGGCACCGGCAACCGCGGCGGGCGCGACGCCGGCCCAGGACGAAGCGACCACCGCAACCGGCCGCCCCGCCACGCACGCTGGGCAGACGCCGCGGGTGCGGCCACCGGCAGCACGGCGGCACCGGTCGAGCCGGCGACGCCGGCCAGCGATTCCACACCTCGTAGCGCGACCCGGCCCAGCACCGAGGAGAGCGCCATCGCGGGGTTGTTCGGGGTCACCGCCGCCAGCGACCCGGACGCGGCGCGGTGGACGCCGACGCCGACGGTCCGGCCGAACGCCTCGGCGTGGACGGTGCCATCGCAGGCTTCCCAGCCGGGGGCGACAACCCCTGAGGCGCCGGACGAGCCGGCCGAGCAGCTGCCGAGGCCTCGGCACCGGGCACCGCTGCCGGACCTGAGCCGGGCGGGCACCTGGAACGCGTTCGACACCTCCCGGCGCGAACGGCGGGATGCGCAGGACAGCGCACCGGCATCGACCGGCGAGACGGCCACCCCGGTCGACCAGCCGACGGGCTCGCCGGTGCCGGCGAGCGCGCCCACCAGCACCGACGACCCGACCAGCACCGGCACCGGCACCGGCGACCCGACCAGCACCGACGACCCGGCCAGCACCGACGCCACAGCCGCCACGCCGGCGGACGCCACGGTTGCCGAGCAGCCCTCGCGGCGAGGTCGACTCGGCGGGCTGTTCCGCCGCAACCGGTCCCGAGGCGACGAGGCGAGTTCGCCGACGTCGGACGAGACGGAGCCGTTGGCGACCCAGGACGAGGAGTTCGTCGACTGGGTCGCCGGTCTGAGCAAGCCGGTGTGGGACAACGAGCCGAAGCAGGAGAACGGCCGTCGCTCGCTGCGCACCTCCGGTCGACACCACCGCGACTGACGTCGGCACCCGGCGCGCTGGCAGCCGACCGGTCACCGCTCGATCGACTCGGGTTCCACGAAACGGGGCTATCCCACCCAGCCGGAAGCCCCGACATCACGGAACCCGAGTCGATCAGACCCGCCGCACCCCGCGCCGACCCCCGGCGCGGGTCAGGTCAGGCGAGCGGTAGGTAGACCCGGCCGCCGCCGGAGACGAACTCCGCCGACTTGTCCCTCATGCCGCGCGCCGCGTACTCCTTCAGCTCCTGGGTGATCTTCATGGAGCAGAACTTCGGGCCGCACATCGAACAGAAGTGGGCCGTCTTCGCCGGCTCGGCGGGCAGCGTCGCGTCGTGGTACGAGCGCGCCGTCTCCGGGTCCAGCGAGAGGTTGAACTGGTCCTCCCAGCGGAACTCGAACCGCGCCTTGGACAGGGCGTCGTCCCAGGCCTGCGCGCCGGGGTGCCCCTTGGCCAGGTCCGCCGCGTGTGCCGCGATCTTGTACGCGATCACGCCGGCCTTCACGTCGTCCCGGTCCGGCAGGCCGAGGTGCTCCTTCGGCGTGACGTAGCAGAGCATCGCGGTGCCGAACATGCCGATCATCGCAGCGCCGATCGCGGACGTGATGTGGTCGTACGCCGGCGCGATGTCGGTGGTCAGCGGGCCGAGCGTGTAGAAGGGCGCCTCGTGGCACCACTCCTGCTGGAGATCCACGTTCTCCTTGATCTTGTGCATCGGCACGTGGCCCGGACCCTCGATCATCACCTGGACGTCGTACGCCCAGGCGATCTTCGTCAGCTCGCCGAGGGTGCGTAGCTCGGCGAACTGCGCCTCGTCGTTGGCGTCCGCGATCGAGCCGGGACGCAGCCCGTCGCCGAGCGAGAAGGTCACGTCGTAGCGCGCGAGGATCGCGCACAACTCCTCGAAGTTGGTGTAGAGGAAGTTCTCCTCGTGGTGCGCCAGACACCAGGCCGCCATGATCGAACCACCCCGGGAGACGATCCCGGTCACCCGGTCCACGGCCAGCGGCACGTACGGCAGCAGCACCCCGGCGTGCACGGTCATGTAGTCCACGCCCTGCTCGGCCTGCTCGATGACGGTCTCCCGGAACACCTCCCAGCTCAACTTCACCGGGTCGCCGCCGACCTTCTCGAGGGCCTGGTAGATGGGCACCGTCCCGATCGGCACCGGCGAGTTCCGCACGATCGCCTCCCGGGTCTCGTGGATCCGCTTGCCGGTGGACAGGTCCATCACGGTGTCCGCGCCCCAGCGGGTGGCCCAGGTGAGCTTCTCCACCTCCTCGGCGACCGACGAGCTGACCGCCGAGGTGCCGATGTTGGCGTTCACCTTGACCAGGAACGCCTTCCCGATGATCGCCGGCTCACACTCCGGGTGGTTCACGTTGAGCGGAAGCACCGCCCGACCGGCGGCGATCTCGGCCCGCACCAGCTCCGGGTCGACGTTCTCCCGGATCGCCACGAACTCCATCTCCGGCGTCACCACACCCGCCCGCGCGTATGCCAGCTGGGTGGGCCGGCGACCATCCGCCCCGGCGAGCGGCGTGCCCGCACCCCGCACCGGGGCCACGTCACCACGCTCCGCGATCCACCGACCCCGCAACGCGGGCAACCCCACCGACGGGTCCGACCCCGGGCCGGACGTGTCGTAGAGCCGCACCGGCTGATGGTCCCCGGTCAGCTCCACCTCCGCGAACGGCACCCGCAGGTCCGGTCGGGAACCCTCGACGTACACCTTGCCTCGTGCCTGCATGACAGCCTCCCTGGTGATCAGGCGGACCAGCCGAAGTGGTTCAGCGGCCCGCGCCCCGCGCCCAGCTCCCAACTCCGCGCGCCGGTCAGCGCGCGGAGCACGTACTCCTTGGCGGCCCCCACCGCGGCTGGCACCGGATCGCCCAGGCCGAGCCGCACCGCGATGGCCGCCGAGAACGAGCACCCGGTGCCGTGGTTGTGCCTGGTGTCCACCCGTGGGGCGCGCAGCAGAGTGGTGACCCCGTCGCCGTGCAGCACGTCGACCGCCTCGCCGCCGGCCAGGTCACCGCCGGTGACCACCACGTACTCCGGGCCGCCGGCCGCCAAGGCCTCGGCGGCCACCACCATCGCGGCCACGTCGTCCACCGGACGTCCGGTGATGGCCGCGGCCTCCGCGCAGTTCGGCGTCGCCACCCGGGCGTACGGCAGCAGCCGCTCCACCGCGCCCACCACGCCGAGCCGGTGGCCACTCGTGGCGACCAGCACCGGGTCGACGACGAGCTGGGGCAACCGGCCGTCCCGAGCCGCCTCGGCCACCACGTCCGCGATCGCCGGGGTGCCGAGCATCCCCGTCTTGACCGCGCTGACCGCGAAGTCGGCGAGCACGCTCTCCAACTGCTCGGTGACAGTGCGCGGGGGGAGCGGCAGCACCGCGTCGACACCTCTGGTGTTCTGCGCGGTGACCGCCGTGAGGACGCTGGTGCCGTACGCGCCAAGCGCCGCGAAGACCTTGAGGTCTGCCTGGATGCCTGCGCCGCCGCCGGAGTCCGAGCCGGCGATGGTCAGCAGTGTTCGCGGGGTCATTTTCTTTCCTTGGTTGCGGTTTGGGGCTGCGGCCGACCGTGCCCACTCCGGGCGGTCAGGCTTGATCCCTGCGTGGCCACGGTCGGCCGCAGCCCCTGTCGTGGGGACCTGGCTGACCCCGCGCCGGGTTTGAGAAGCTCAGGGGTGACCGCCTCGACATAAGCGCTGGTCAGGGTGGCGGCTGTTTCGGCGGGGTCTTTGGCTCGCATGAGTGCGCCCAGGACTGCTACTCCGACGGCTCCCGCCTTGACGCAGGCGGTTACCTGTTCTGGGGTCTCGACTCCGCCCAGGGCCAGCAGCGGCACGGGGCTGGTCTCGACCAGCTTTCGCAGGCCGTCGGGTCCCAGGGGTGGGCCGTAACCAGGTTTTGTTCTGGTGGGCCAGATTGGGGAGACCGTCGCGTAGTGCTCGGTGGTCAGGCGGTCCAGCTCAGTCCGGTGGTGGCAGGAGCGGCCGACCAGCCGGTGCAACGGCGGTGGGTACGGGCCGGCGGCGGGCAGGTGCACGGCGTCGCCGCCGAGCGGGTCGGGGCCGGCCACGACGAGGGTTCCGCCGACGTCGGCCAGGATGGCGCGGAGGTCGGCGGCGAGGGCGGCACGCTCGGCGCGGGGCAGGTCCTTCTCGCGCAGCACCACCCAGCGCACTCCCCCGGCCACGGCTCCCGCCACCACCCGATCGAGCCGGTCCCGCGCGACGAGCCGATCGGTCAGCACGACGATCCCGGACGGCGGGGTCACAGCTCCGGTCTTCCCGCGTCGGGGGTGGAGGCGAGCGCGTGGAAGCGGCGGGCGATCCGGCCGGCGCCGGCGGCCAGCCGTCCGGCCTCGACCGCGTACCGCATCGCGGTGGCCATCGCCACCGGGTCGGCGGCCCGGGTGACCGCGCTGGCCAGCAGCACCCCGTCGCAGCCCAGCTCCATCGCCAGCGCCGCGTCGGACGCGGTGCCGATGCCGGCGTCGAGGATCACCGGGACGTCCACGCCCTGCCGGATCAGCCGGATGTGGTGCGGGTTGCCGACGCCGAGCCCCGACCCGATCGGGGAGCCGGCCGGCATCACCGCCGCACAGCCCACGTCGGCGAGGCGGCGGGCCAGCACCGGGTCGTCACTGGTGTACGGCAGCACTGTGAAGCCGTCGGCGACCAGCTCCTCGGCGGCGCGGAGCAGCTCCACCCCGTCGGGCAGCAGCGTCCGCTCGTCGCCGATCACCTCCAGCTTGATCCAGTCGGTGTCGAACGCGTCCCGGGCCAGCCGGGCCACCTTCACCGCCTCGGTCGCCGTGTGGCAGCCGGCGGTGTTCGGCAGCAGGCGTACCCCGCACCGGTCCAGCAGCTCCAGCAGCCCGCCGGTGGAGCCCGGCGCCGTGCCCACCCGGCGCAGCGCCACTGTGACCAGCTCGGTGCCGGACGCCCGGATCGCCTGCTCCAGCACGTGCAGGTTCGCGGCCCCGCCGGTGCCGAGGATCAGCCGCGAGGTGAAGGTCTGCCCACCCAGCTCGAACGACATGCCGCTCACCCGCCCTGCGCCGCGGTGAGCACCTCGACCCGGTCCCCGTCGCGCAGCACCCGCGCCGGCCAGTCGGCCCGGGGCACCACCTCGCCGTTGACCGCGACCGCCACCCCACGCGGGTGCGCCACGATGTCGCTGACCAGGTCCGCCACCGACAGGTCGGTGGCGACGCTGCGCCCGGCCCCGTTCACCGTCAACTCCACCGGTCCCCCTCCATCGTCGGTTCAGGTCCGCCCAGCGCGGCACCGTCGAAGCGGTCGGCCCGCAACGGCGCAAGCAGCGGGTCGGGTACGCCGCCGAGCACCAGGTCGGCGATCAGGTCGGCGGTGATCGGGGTGAGCACGATGCCGTGCCGGTGATGCCCGGTGGCGGCCAGGACGTCCGGCCGGCCGGGCAGCGGCCCGAGGATCGGCGCGTTGTCCGGGGTGCCCGGGCGCAGCCCGGCGACCGCCTCGACCAGGTCGTACTCGGCCAGTTCGGGCAGCAAATCGACGCCGGCGCGCAGTAGGCGCTGCACGGCACCGGCGGTGACCGTGGTGTCCGACCGCTCCTCCACCGTCGCGCCGAGCACCACCTCACCGTCGGGGCGGGGCACCAGGTAGACGGGCTCGCCGTCGGCGTACCCCCGGATCACGTGCCGGAAGCCCGGCGCGGCGCCGTCGGGCGCGCGCAGCCGGAGGATCTGGCCCTTTACCGGCCGCACGGGCAGGCCGGTGAGCGCGGCGGTCCCGCAGCCGGCGGCGACCACGGTGAGCCGAGCGTCCACATCGGACAGCCGTCGGACCGTCCGCGGCACGAGCACCGCGCCGGCCCGCTGCGCGGCCGTGCGCAGCGCCGGCACCAGCAGTCGGGGGTCGACCTGGTGGTCGGTGGGCGCGAGCGCGCCGCCGCGTACCCGTGGGGCGAGCGCCGGCTCGCGGTCACGCAGCTCGCTGGGGCGCAGCGGGGTCACCGGCAGGCCCAACCCCCGCTGGTACGCCCAGAGCCGGCGCGCCTCGGCCAGGTCGTCACCGGTCAGCCCGACCATCAGGGTGCCCTCGGTCCGGTAGCCGATCTCGACGCCGGTCGTCGCGGTCAGCTCGGCGGCGAACGCCGGCCAGCGGGCGGCGGACGCCAGCAGCAGGTCGGTCAGCTGCCGCTCCCCGAAGTACGCCTCGGCGACCGGGGAGAGCATGCCGGCGGCCACCGCCGACGCCCCCGAGCCGGACGCCGGATCGTGCACCTCGACGCGCAGCCCCCGGGCGGCGCAGCGCCACCCGATGGCCAGCCCGATCGGGCCCGCGCCGACCACCGCCACGTCCGGCCGGACCCGGTCGCTCGATCGCGGTGACGGAGACCGGCCGGTCAGCACGCCAGGGCCTCGATCAGCTCGGTGGTGGCCCGGGCCGGGTCGGCGGCGGCGGAGACGGCTCCGACAACCGCCACCCCGTACGCCCCGGCGGCCCGCAGTGCCGGCACCCGGGCGGCGGTGACCCCGCCGATCGCGATGACCGGGACGTCGACGGCGTCGACGACGGCGCGTACCCCGGCGGGCCCGAT
>NZ_JAEVHL010000141.1 GCF_016803395.1 Micromonospora tarensis
CGTACGTCGAGGTCGGGCTGCCCGCGCCCTGCTCGGCGCCGGTTGGTGCTGGTGGACACTCCCGGCACCGACGAGGTCGCCGGCCTCGGCGGTGCGTCGAGGTGGCGGCGCCGCCCGGGCGGACACCGTGCTGCTGGTCTCCGACTCCACCCGGGAACTGTCGGTGGCCGAGCTGGACATGCTGCTGCACGTGATGCGTTCGCACCCGAACGTGGTGGTGGTGCAGAGCAAGACGGATCTGGTGGCCGACTGGCGTACGGTCGCCGAGCGCAACCGGCAGCACCTGGCCGAGGCCGGCGTACCGGCGACGCTGATCCCGGTCTCGGCGACGTTGCGACTGCGCGCCGCCCAGGCCGACGATCGTGCCCTCAACGCCGAGTCCGGCTTCCCCGCACTGATCGCCCGGCTGCAACGCGACCTGGCCGGTAAGGGCGACCACCTGGCCCGCGCGGCGGTGCAGACGGTGGCCCGGACGGTGGTGGAGCAGTTGGCCGCGCCGCTGCGCGCGGAGCTGGCCACCCAGGAGGCCGAGGAGCAGTCCGGCCCGATCTCCCGGCTGCACGCGGCGCAGCGCGAGGTCGACGAGTTGCGCAGGTGCTCGACCCGGTGGCAGAACACCCTCACCGACGAGATCACCGACCTGCTCTCCGACATCGAGCACGACCTGCGCGACCGGACCAGGGAGATCCTGCGCACCGTGGACGAGGCTTTCGACACCGCCGATCCGCTGGTCGCCTGGGACACCTTCGAGGACTGGCTGACGAGAAGCCTGGTGGAGGCGGCACAGGCGAACCACGAGTGGCTGATCCAGCGCTGCGACTGGATCGCCCGCAGGGTGGCCGCCAACTTCGACAGGTACGGCTACGACGTGCTGCCGCCCTGGTCGATGACGATGCCTGACGACATCGGCGACCGGCTGCCCGAGCTGCACCGGCCGACAATCGACCGGTTCACCACCGGCCAGAAGCTGTTCACCGGCATGAAGGGCTCCTACGGCGGCATGCTGATGTTCGGTTTGGCGACCACCCTGGCCGGCATGCCGATGATCAACCCGGTCTCGGTGGGTATCGGCGCGCTCTTCGGCGGCAAGAGCATCCGCGACGAGAGCAAACAGCTGCTCCGTCGTCGGCAGGCGACCGTCAAGGCAGCCATCCAGCGGCACGTGGACGACTTCTTCGTCCGGACGATCCGGGACTGCCGCGACGCCGCCCGACAGGTGCAGCGGATGCTGCGGGACCACTTCACCGGGCTGACCGAGGAACTCCAGGAGGCCATCGTCCAGTCGTTCCGCAGCGCGAAGCAGGAGGCCGACACGGATGCCTCCCTGCGCGACCAACGGCAACGGGAGATCCGGCTGAAGATGACCCGGTTGGCGGCGGTCTACGAGCAGGCCCAGCAGTTGAGTGGCGCCAGTGCCGCCCCGTTGCTGCTGGAGCCGCAGGCATGACGGTGGGGCTGCGCCTGGACGAGGCGGCGTGGGGGCTGCTGCACCAGGCCATCGAGCTCTACCAGGACAATCCCCGGGCCGTGGGGCAGCTGCGGCATCAGGTGGCCCGGTTGGAGCAGCCGCTGCGGATCGCCATCGCCGGTCCGTGGCGGTCCGGCAAGTCGACGGTGCTCAACGCGTTGATGGGGGAGGAGGTCGCCCCGGTCGAGCGGGCGGACGGGGTGTTCACCTGGTACGAGGACGGGCCCGCTCCGCGCGCCACCGCCTACCCGGTTGGTCAGCCCCCGCAGGAGTTGACGGTGGTCAAGTCCGCCACCGGGTTGCGGGTGGATCTGGGCTGGGGCGCGGGGGAGGTCCGCGACATCGTGGTGCAGTGGCCGACCCGGGCGCTGCGCCAGGTCACCCTGATCGACACCCCGGCGGTCACCGGGGGCACCGAGCCGGGCCGGTCGCCGGTGTTGGAGCGGGTCCTGCGCGACTCGGACGCGGTGCTGTACCTGACCCGCGACGGTCGCGACAGCGATCTGCGGGTGTTGGAGTCCGGGCGGGACAGTGTGGTCGGGCAGTCCGCCCCGGTCAATGTGATCCTGGTCCTGTCCCGGGCTGACGAGACCGGCGGAGGTCGGATCGACGGCCTGCTCACCGCACGCCAGCTCGCGCGGCGGCACTACCGCGACCCGAGGGTGAGCACGCTCAGCGTGAACGTGGTGGCGTGCAGTGGGATGATCGGCCTGGCCGGCAGGATGCTCGGCGAGTCGGACTTCGCCGCGCTCGCGACCCTGGCCCAGGTGCCCCGGTCCGAGTTGGACGCCCACCTGATCTCCGCTGACCGCTTCCTCCGCGGCGAGCTGCCGGTTCGACTGGAGGCCGAGGTGCGGGCCGCGCTGCTGGCTCGGCTGGGGCTCTTCGGTGTCCGGCTGGCGGCCACCCTGGTCCGCAGTGGGTTCGACAGCCGGGTGAAGCTCTCCGCCGAGTTGATCCGGCGCAGCGGTCTGACCGAGCTGCGCGAGTCACTGACCCGCTGTTTCATCGATCGCCGCGACGCGCTCAAGGCCCGGACCGCGCTGGCCGCGGTGGAGGCGTTGCTGCGGGCCGAGCCCACCCGAGGCTCGGCCGAGCTGGTCGGCGCGGTCGAGCAGATCCTCACCGGTGCGCACGAGTTCCGGGAGCTCCGCCTGCTGGTGGCGCTGCGCAACACCCGGCTGGGGTTCGACGCGGAGTTGGCCGCCGAGGCGCAGCGGCTGGTGGGTGGCAACGGGGTGGGTCTCGCCGCCCGGCTCGGTGTCGAGCACGACGCGACCGCGCAGCGGCTCTGGGAGGTCGCCTCCGACGCGCAGTGGCGTTGGCGGGACCGGGCGGAGGATCCGCTGCTGCCGCTGGCGCAGCGGCGCGGCGCCCAGGTCGTCGTCCGCAGCTGCGAGGGGATGATCGCCGAGCTGGCCGCGGGTGGCCGCTGACCGGGTCTCGTCCCAAGTGGGTGCGGGGACGGCCAGCACGGCCGTCCCCGCCGGAGGCGGTGGCCTCAGCGCGGTTGGTACGTCTGGCAGTCGGCGATGTCCTGGCCCGGGCCCACCCGGATGGACGGCGCGTGGCACTCCAGCTCGGCGTTGTGCTGGCAGTCGGCGCGCTCTTGCCTAACCGGGCGGGCCGGCTGATCTCCGCACCCGGTTCGTGGCCCGAAAACCGTTATTCGATCTTGCCCGGCACGGTCGCCTCTGAGCTGCGGAGATAACGCTCTCACGGATGGTGGGAGAGTGCTTGACGCGGTCGTGATCCGAACGCAACGATGCATGCACATGTCTCGTCCCACCGTCCAGGCGTGATCGGCGCACGCCGTCCCCCCGCACCGCGAAAGGACCCCCACCGTGCGCAGACCCCTGAGATCGTGGCTCGGCGTCGCGCTGAGCGCGATCCTCGTGGCCAGCGGCATCGTCGCCTCGCCACCCACCGCCAGCGCCGCACCGTTCGCCGTGCTGGTGTTCAGCAAGACCGCCGGATTCCGGCACGGATCCATCACCCCGGGCATCGCCGCCATCCAGCAACTCGGCGCGGCCAACGGCTTCACCGTCGAGGCCACCGAGGACGCCGCCCAGTTCACCGACGCCAACCTGGACCGGTTCGCCGCGGTGATCTGGCTGTCCACCACCGGTGACGTGCTCAACGCCGCCCAGCAGGCCGCCTTCGAGCGCTACATCACCGGCGGCGGCGGCTACGTGGGCGTGCACGCCGCCTCCGACACCGAGTACGACTGGCAGTGGTACGGCGGGTTGGTCGGGGCGTACTTCGCCTCGCACCCGGCCGAGCAGACCGTCACGGTCAAGGTGGCCGACCAGGTGCACCCGTCCACCGCGACGCTGCCGCAGCGGTGGAGCCGCTTCGACGAGCTGTACAACTACCGCACCAACCCCCGGGGCAACGCGCACGTGCTGGCCACCCTGGACGAGAGCACCTACACCGGCGGCAGCATGGGCGCCGACCACCCGATCTCCTGGTGCCAGAACTACTCCGGCGGTCGAGCCTGGTACACCGGCCTGGGCCACACCGACGCGTCGTACTCCGAGGCGAGCTTCCGCCAGCACCTGCTCGGCGGTATCCAGACCGCTGCCGGCGCTGTCGACGCCGACTGTGGACCCACCGTCACCAGCAGCTTCCAACAGGTGGAGCTGGCCAAGGGCGCGGCCGAGACCGGCGAGCCGATGAGCCTCACCGTGCTGCCCGACCGGGGCGTGCTGCACACCTCCCGCGACGGCGTGATCAGGCACACCGACGCCGCCGGCAACACCAAGATCGCCGGCACCCTGCCGGTCTACACCGGCGACGAGGAAGGCCTACAGGGCATCAAGGCCGACCCGAACTTCGCCACCAACCGCTGGGTGTACGCCTACTACGCGCCCCCGCTCAGCACCCCCGGCGGCGGCGCGCCAGCCACCGGCACCCCCGCCGACTTCGCCGTCTGGGACGGCGTCAACCGGCTCGCCCGGTTCACCGTGAACGCGGACAACACCATCAACCTGGCCAGCGAGACGCTGATCCTGAACGTGCCGACCAGCCGGGGCATGTGCTGCCACGTCGGCGGTGACATGGACTTCGACGCGGCGGGCAACCTCTACCTGTCCACCGGCGACGACACCAACCCGTTCGACTCGGCCGGCTTCACCCCGATCGACGAGCGGGCCGGCCGCAACCCGGCCTTCGACGCGCAGCGCACCTCGGCGAACAGCAACGACCTGCGCGGCAAGGTCCTCCGGATCAAGCCGAGCGCGGCCGGCGGCTACACCATCCCGGCCGGCAACATGTTCGCCCCCGGCACCGCCCGGACCCGTCCGGAGATCTACGCGATGGGGTTCCGCAACCCGTTCCGGATGAGCGTGGACAAGGCCACCGGCATCGTCTACCTCGGTGACTACGGTCCCGACGCGGGCACCGCCGACCCGAACCGGGGGCCGGCGGGCAACGTGGAGTTCGCCCGGATCGACCGGCCCGGCTTCTACGGCTGGCCGTACTGCACCGCCCGCAACGACGCGTACAACGACTACACCTTCCCGTCCGGGCCGTCCGGAGCGAAGTTCAACTGCGCGGGCGGGCCGGTCAACAACTCGCCCAACAACACCGGCATCACCCAGCTGCCGGCGGCCATCCCGGCCTGGTTGCCGTACGGCGGCTCCGGCTCGCCGCCGGAGTTCACCGGCGGTGGCCTGTCGCCGATGGGCGGCCCGGTCTACCGGTACGACCCGAACAACACCTCGCCCGTGGCGTTCCCCGAGTACTACGACGGGACCTACTTCGCCGGTGAGTTCGGTCGCCGCTGGATCAAGAACATCAAACTCGACGCGTCCGGCCAACCGCTGAAGATCAACCCGTTCCCGTGGACCGGCACCCAGGTGATGGACATGGAGTTCGGCCCGGACGGCGCGCTCTACGTGCTCGACTACGGCACCGGCTGGTTCAACGGCGACGCCAACTCGGCGCTCTACCGCATCGAGTACGCCCGCGAGGGCAGAGCGCCCATCGCGAAGGTGTCCGCCACCCCGACCAGTGGCACCGCACCGCTGACCGTGGCGTTCTCCTCGGCCGGCACCCTCGACCCGGACGGCGACCCGTTCAGCTACGCCTGGGACTTCGACAACAACGGCAGCACCGACTCGACCGCGGCGAGCCCGAGCTTCACGTACACCACGAACGGGACCCGCAGCCCGACGTTGACGGTCCGGGACAGCACCGGCAAGACGGCCACCGCGAGCGTGGTCGTCACGGTCGGCAACAGCGCCCCGGTGGTCACCGTGAACACTCCGCTGAACGGGCAGACCTTCACCTTCGGGGACGCGGTGCCGTTCACCGTGACCGTCACCGACGCCCAGGACGGTGCGGTCAACTGCGCCCGGGTCAAGGTGAACTACGTCCTCGGCCACGACTCGCACGGCCACCAGCTCGGCAGCGTGCAGGGCTGCTCCGGGGTCATCCAGACCTCGGCCGACGGCGAGCACGACACGGCGGCGAACATCTTCGGCATCATCGACGCCGAGTACACCGACCTGGGTGGGGGCGGCCAGCCGGCGCTGACCACGCACACCCAGGCGGTGCTGCAACCTCGGGTACGCCAGGCCGAGCACTTCGGTGACTCGTCCGGCATCCAGATCGTCGCCGGGGCGGCGGGGCACGGCGGCGCGGCGGTCGGCTACGTCGACAACAACGACTGGATCTCGTTCCGCCCGTACAACCTGACCGGCATCCAGTCGTTCAGCGCCCGGGTCGGTGCCCCGGCCGGCGGTGGCGGCACGTTGGAGTTGCGGGTCGACTCGCCCACCGGGCCGCTGGTCGGCTCGGCCACCGTCACACCCACCGGCGGGTACGCCACCTTCGCCACGGTCACCGGCGGGGTGACCGCCCCGACCGGCACCCGCACGCTGTTCCTGGTCTTCAAGGGCACCGGCCCGTACTTCGACATCGACGAGTTCACCCTCTCCACCAGCCCCGGCGGGCCGGGGCCGGACCCGGACCCCGACCCGGATCCCGAGCCGGGCGCGAACCTGGCTCGGGGCAAGCCGGCGCGGGCGTCCAGCTTCGAGGGCGCGTTCGTCGCGGCGAACGCGTTCGACGGCGCGGCCGGCACCCGTTGGGGCAGCGCGTTCGGTGACCCGCAGTGGATCGACGTGGACCTCGGTGCCACGTACTCCATCGGGCGGGTCAAGCTGACCTGGGAGGCGGCCTACGGCAGCGGATACCAGATCCAGACCTCGCCGGACGGGGTCAACTTCACCACGATCCGCACGGTGACCGGCGGCGACGGTGGCGTGGACGACCTCACCGGGCTGACCGGCTCCGGCCGCTACGTCCGGCTTCTCGGCACCAGTCGGGGAACGGCCTGGGGCTACTCGCTGTTCGAGTTCGAGGTGTACGGCTCGACCGGCGGCCCGAGCGGTCCGGGCGGCAACCTGCTGTTGAACAAGCCGACGACGACGTCCAGCAACGAGGGGGCCGACGTGACCGGCGCGCAGGCGGTGGACGGCAGCCTCACCACCCGCTGGTCCAGCACCTTCGCCGACCCGCAGTGGATCCGGGTCGACCTCGGCAGCGCCACCGCGATCGGCCGGGTCAAACTGAGCTGGGAGGCGGCGTACAGCAGCGCGTACCAGATCCAGATCTCGAACGACGGCACCACCTGGACCACCGTCAAGACGGTGACCGGCGCCGACGGCGGGGTGGACGAACACACCGGGCTCGGGGCCAACGGCCGTTACCTACGGATCAACGGCACCGCCCGGGGCACCGGGTACGGCCACTCCCTCTGGGAGTTGGAGGCGTACGCGAGCTGAACCGGCACCGCTGACGTGGCCGGCACGGTCCTCCGTGCCGGCCACCTCCGTCACCCACCTGCTGGGCGTCGGCGCTCGGCTTGCCGATCAAGCAGGTCAGTCGTCGGCGACGGCCACCGGTTCCGAGCCGATACAGCGCACCTTCAACTCGTACTCCCGGCCCGCCCCCTGGAAGGTGACCTCGACGTCGTCGTCCGGGCCCCGGTCCACGTCGCGGACCCGGTAACCCTGCGCCGGCGCCCAGGAGACGAGGCGTACCCCGCCGGCGCCGCACTCGGCCACGGCGGTGCCACCGTCGGTCGCGAACCCCCGGCGGACCCCGGAGCTGGCGCTCGGCGCGGTCGACGCGGTGCGGTTCGGGCCCGGCGCGGTCGACGCGGTGCTGGTCGGTGCCGGCTCGGGTGCGGCGAGCGCCCGTTCGATCTCCGCCTCGCTGCGCACCCGCCCGGGTCGGCCGGCTGATGCTCTCGCCCACCAACCGGATCGCGCCCAACCCGATCAGGTGGCCACCGCGACGGTGGCCACCCACCCGGCGGCGACGAGGATCGAACGGACGGCCCATCTCGTCGACTATCCCCGATCCACGGTTGTGGTGAGCACATCCGGAGGCTAAGGCACGGTTAAGGTCCGGCTCACCGCCAACGGCACCGGTTAGCCTGCCAGCTGTGGCCCGCCTGCTGCTCATCGAGGACGACCTGACCATCCGTACCCCGCTGATCCGAGCGTTGCGGGAACGCGGCCACGCGGTGGCGGCGGCCTCCACCGCGATGGCCGGGCTCCGCGACGCGCTGGAGGACCGGCCCGACCTCGTCGTGCTCGACCTCGGTCTGCCCGACCTGGACGGGCGGGAACTGCTGCGGATGCTGCGCGCGGTCAGCTCGGTGCCGGTCATCGTGGCCACCGCGCGCGACGACGAGACCGAGATCGTCCGGGTGCTCGACGCGGGCGCCGACGACTACGTGGTCAAGCCGTTCACCGCGGCGCAGCTCGACGCGCGCGCCCGGGCGGTGCTGCGCCGGGGCCCCGGCGGAGCCGACGCGCGGGAGGCGGCGCTCGTCGTCGGTGGGCTCCGCGTCGACCCCCGGGCCCGTCAGGTCACCCTGGACGGGGTGGCGGTGGAGCTGACGCCGCGCGAGTTCGACCTGCTGCACCACCTCGCCGGCCGGCCCGGCCAGGTGGTCACCAAACGTGAGCTGCTCACCGAGGTCTGGCAGATCCCGTACGGCGGCGCCGACAAGACCGTCGACGTGCACCTGTCCTGGTTGCGGCGCAAGTTGGGGGAGAACGCGCAGCAACCTCGCTACCTGCACACCGTGCGGGGTGTCGGGGTACGTCTCGAGGCGCCGGCGGCGCAGCCGTGAGGATCCGCCTCGCGTTGCTGGTCGCCGCAGTCAGCGTGCTCACCCTCATCGCGTTCCTGGTGCCGTTGGCGTTGTTGGTCCGCACCGTCGCCGAGGACCGGGCCACAGTGCGGGCCACCGCCGACGCGCAGAGCCTGGTGCCGGTGGTCGGCACCGCCGACGCGGCGACCATCCGGCTCACCGTCGAGCAACTCGCAGCGGAGTCGGGGCGACCGGTGAGCGTCTTTCTCCCGGACGGCACGGTGCTCGGCGCCCAGACACCCCGTACCCCGGCGGTGGCCCTGGCCGCGCGCGGCCAGAGCCTCACCGGGGAGTCGGCGGCCGGCCGGGAGGTGGTCATCGCCGTGCAGGGACGGTCGGACGGCACCGGGGTGATCCGGATCGTGGTGCCGCACCACGAGCTGACCGCCGGGGTCACCCGAGCGTGGTTGGTGCTGGCGCTGCTCGGCGTGATTCTGGTGCTGATCGGTCTGGCGGTCGCCGACCGACTGGCGCGCACCCTGGTCCGGCCGATCAGCGACCTCTCGGCCGTCTCGCACCGGCTGGCCAGGGCCGAACTGGACGCCCGGGTCACCCCGGCCGGACCGCCCGAGCTGCGCGAGGTGGCCGGTGCGCTCAACCATCTCGCCACCCGGATCCAGGTGCTCCTGGTGCAGGAGCGCGAACAGGTCGCCGACCTGTCCCACCAGTTGCGGACCCCGCTGACGGCGTTGCGGTTGGAGGCGGAGTCGTTGCGTGACCCGGACGACGCCGCCCGGATCACCGCCGCCACGGACGGGCTCGAACGCGCGGTCACCGGGCTGATCCGGCAGGCCCGGTGGCGGCAGGCACCGGCGGCGCGCCCGGCCTCGTCCGACGCGGCGACGCTCGTCGCCGAGCGGGTCGCGTTCTGGTCGGTGCTGGCCGAGGACACCGGCCGGGCCGTCACTCTCGACCTGGCGCCCGGCCCGCTTCCGGTCGGTGTGGCCGCCGACAACCTGACGGCGGCAGTGGACGCCCTGCTCGGCAACGTCTTCGCGCACACCCCCGACGGCACGCCGTTCGCGGTCCGACTCGCCAGCGAGGCGGGGGAGGTGGTGCTCACCGTCGCCGACCAGGGCCCCGGGATGCCGGCCGGGGCGGTGCGGCGGGGTGCCAGCGCGGCCGGCTCCACCGGCCTCGGGCTTGACATCGCCAGGCGCGCCGCGCAGGCCGCCGGTGGTCGGCTGGAGGTGCGGGGCGCTCCGGGCGGCGGCGCGCGGGTGGTGCTCCGGCTTGGGCCGCCGACGGCATGGCGGGAGGCATAGGCCCGGCGGTGCCGGGTAGCTGCCAGTCATGGCGCGGTACACGAAACCCGAGCTCAGAGAGCAGATCAAGGCGGAGATCCAGGCCTCCGACAAGGGCGGCCGGCCGGGTCAGTGGTCGGCGCGCAAGTCGCAGCTGGTCACTCAGGAGTACAAGCGGCGCGGCGGTGGTTTCCTGGGCCAAAAGGACGAACGGCAGAAGTCGCTACAGCGCTGGGGTAACGAGAAGTGGCAGACCAAGGAGGGCGACACCCGGGCCCGCAAGGACGGCACGACGAGCCGTTACCTGCCCAAGAAGGCCTGGGACGAGATGTCGGAGAGCCAGAAGCGCGCGACCGACACCAAGAAGCGGGAGGCCTCCCGGACCGGTAAGCAGTACGTGGCCAACACCGGGCCCGCCAAGCGGGCGCGACGCGACGCCACCACCGCCGGCCGGATGTCGGAGATGTCGGTCGCCGAGGCGACCAAGCTGGTCCGTGGCCTCGACACCCGACAGCTCGGACCGCCCTGCGCAACGAGCGGCCAGCAAGGACCGCAAGACGCTCGTCCAGCGGCTGGAGGCGGAGCTGAACCGGCGTGGCTGACCCGGCGGCCTTAACCCGGCCTTAGTGTCCGGACAGCGCGGTGCTATCCCGATCCGACCGATCCTCGAAGTCGACAACCGAGGAAAGGTGGACACCACGATGAGGCGCACCAATCTGCTCCTGGCGACGGTCGGCGGGTCGGCGGTGCTGGCGGCGGCCGGGGTCACGCTCGGCGTCACCGCCGCGAACGACTCGCGCACCGGCACGACACTCGCCGCGGCGACCGTCACGCCGACGCCCGACGACACCGCCACGCCCGCGCCGACGACCAGCGGTTCGTCGTCGGCCGGCACCCCATCGGGTACGCCGTCGAGCGGCTCTCCGTCGGCGGGCGGTTCTCCGTCGGCGGGCGGTTCTCCGTCGGCTGGCGCGCCGGCCGGTGCCGCAGTGGACGAGAAGCGCGCCGGGGAGATCGCGCTCGCCAGGGCCGGCGGCGGTCAGATCGTCGAGGTCGAGGCCGAGCAGGAGCACGGCCGCCCGGTCTGGAGCGTCGAGATCGTCGCTGGCGACACCGAGCACGAGGTGGACGTCGACCGGGACAACGGTTCGGTGGTCAAGGCCGAGCAGGAGCCGGTCGACGACGACGACGATGACGACAGCTCCGACGACGACTGACCGTCACATGCCGCCGCCCGCCACGGGAAGCAACCCGAGGCGGGCGGCGGCACCGGGTTGTGGCGCAGGTGCCCGTGACGCTGGTTCAGCCCGTCACGCCGCCGCAACCCGTCGCGCTGGCTCAGATGGCGACGCGCTGCTCCTGAACCACCGGTTGGTCCTGGGCGAACTGGGTGCGGTACAGCTCGTGGTACCGGCCGCCCGCGGCGAGTAGGTCACTGTGGCGCCCGCGTTCGACGATGCGTCCGTCCTCGACGACGAGGATCTGGTCGGCCGCCCGGATGGTGGAGAGCCGGTGTGCGATGACCACGCTCGTGCGGCCGGTCAGGGCTTCGGCGAGGGCGTCCTGAACCGCCGCCTCCGAGGTGGAGTCCAGGTGCGCGGTCGCTTCGTCGAGGATGACCACCCGCGGACGGGCCAGCAGCAGCCGCGCGATGGTGAGCCGTTGCCGCTCCCCACCGGACAGGCGGTAGCCGCGTTCGCCGACGACGGTGTCCAGCCCGTCGGGAAGCGAGCGGATCAGACCGTCGAGCCGGGCCCGCCGGAGTACGTCCCACATCTCGTCCTCGGTCGCATCCGGCCGGGCGAACGCCAGGTTGGCCCGGATGCTCTCGTGGAACAGGTGCCCGTCCTGGGTGACCACGCCCAACGCCGTCCGGATCGACTCGGCCGACAGGTCGCGTACGTCGACGTCGGCGAGCTTCACCGTGCCGTCCTCGACGTCGTACAGGCGCGGCACCAGCTGCGCGATCGTCGACTTGCCGGCCCCGGAGGAGCCGACGAGCGCGACCATCTGCCCCGCCTCGGCGCGGAACGACACCCCGTGCAGCACGTCCTCACCGCCGCGCGTGTCGAGCTTCGCCACGTCCTCCAGGGACGCGAGCGACACCTTGTCCGCCGAGGGGTAGCCGAACCGAACCCCGTCGAACTCGACCGAGACCGGCCCGTCCGGAAGGGGGCGGGCGTCGGGTCGGTCCAGGATCAGCGGCTTGAGGTCGAGGATCTCGAACACCCGCTCGAAGCTCACCAGCGCGCTCATCACCTCGACCCGGGCACTGGCCAGCGACGTCAACGGTGCGTAGAGCCGCGACAGCAGCAGCGCGAGCGCCACCACCGTCCCGGCGTCGAGGCTGCCCCGCAGGGCGTAGAAGCCACCGAGCCCGTAGACCAGGGCCAGCGCCAACGAGCCGACGACGGTGAGGGCGGTGATGAAGACCCACTGGAGCATGGCGGAACGGACGCCGATGTCGCGCACCCGTCGGGCCCGCGCCGCGAACTCGGCGGACTCCTCGTCCGGCCGCCCGTACAGCTTGACCAGGGTGGCGCCGGGGGCCGAGAAGCGCTCGGTCATCCGGGTGCCCATGGCCGCGTTGTGCTCGGCCGCCTCGCGCTGCAACTGGGCGAGCCGTGCACCCATCCGCCGGGCCGGCAGGACGAAGATGGGCAGCAGGACGAGCGCCAGCAACGTGATCTGCCAGGAGAAGCTGAGCATCACCGCCAACGTCAGGGTCAGCGTGACCGCGTTGCCGACCACACTCGACAGGGTCCCGCTGAAGGCTCGCTGCGCGCCGATCACGTCGTTGTTCAACCGGCTGACCAGCGCCCCGGTGCGGGTCCGGGTGAAGAACGCCACCGGCATCCGCTGGACGTGGTCGAAGACCGCGGTCCGCAGCTGAACGATCAGGCCCTCACCGATGCTCGCGGAGAGGAATCGGGTCAGCAGACCCAGGCCGGCCTCGGCGAGGGCGATCAGCGCGATCAGCACCGCCAACCGGATCACCACGCTGCTGTCCGCGCCGTCGACGATCGCGTCGACCACTCGGCCGGCGAGAACGGGCGCCGCCACGGTGAGCGCCGCCGTCACCACGCTCAGCAGCAGGAATCTGACGATCAGAGCCCGATGTGGTCGGGCGAACCGGGCGATCCGCTTCAGTGTGGCGCGGGACAGTGGTCGCTCGTCCTTGGCGTTCATCGCGTGGTGCAGGGACGTCCACGCGGTAACTTCCATGCTCATGCATTACCTCCGATACGGAAGGTTAGGACCTCATCCAAGCTTGAGGTCAACTCACCGCGCCGAATGCTCCACCTCGGCGCGGATCTGACCAAACACTCCGTGCGGGTCGTCGCTCTCCGCGAACCCGAAGAGGGTCACCATGCCGACCGTGTGGTCGTCGCTCCACCCGCAGACGTCGACGCGGATCGCCGGGTTGCCCTGACCGGTGCCGCAGGCGGCCGCCCCGCCCAGGGGACCCGGCAGGATGGGTCCCACGTCGGTGACGTTCGGCAGTCCGGCGAAGAGCTTTTCCAGCGTCGCGGTCGGATCGGTGATCGTGCCGGAGACCGCGCTGATCAGGATTGCCCGCTGGTCGTCGTGGGGAATGTGCAGTCCGAGCTCCTCGGAGTACACCTCCTCGGCCCGGACGTAGGCAGTGCCCATCGCGCTGGTGGTTTCGGTGCTGAGCAGCTTCCTGAGGTTGCCCATGCTCCGCTCGGCGGCGTCGCGCCGAGGCCGAAAGACGGATTCGGTCCAGGTCCCCAGGAGCTTGGCCGGCTTGTCGATGCGCATCGCCACAGCGGAGGGCGACGGCTGCGCAGCGGCTGCCGGCGCGGGGGTGTCAGCCTGCTCCGTACACGCGGTGATGCCCAGCAGGACCGCCGATGCCAGTACACCGACGAGTGCTGCGCGGACCCGCCTGCTGCGCGTCATGAGCCCCACCCCGTTCCGTCTCTGGCGCGCAACGATCGCACGTCACCCGCCGATGACGGCGGTGCGGGTCGGCCTGCTGCCGCCCAGGAACGCGCCGGGGTTGTCAGGCCGCGCCGGGGTTGTCAGGCCGCGCCGGGGTTGTCAGGGCGCACGGGCTGCCGGCCGACCGGCGCGATGTGTGGTCGGTGTCGGCTGGCCGTGTCTATGTTCGTCGGTGGTAGTGGTTGCGACGGGGAAGTTGTTCGGGGTCGAGCCATGCCGGCGGCACGAACTCCGGCTGGCCGTCGTCGCCGAGGCGGACGGCCCAGGCGGTGTGGTGTAGGTGTCGGTGGTGGTGGCCGCAGAGCAGCACGGCGTTGTCGAGGCTGGTCGGGCCGCCGTCGGCCCAGTGGCGGATGTGGTGGGCGTCGCACCAGCGCGGTGGGCGGTCGCAGCCGGGGAAGGCGCAACCGCCGTCGCGCAGCACCAGGGCCCGGCGCAGCGGCCCGGTGACGAGTCGGCGTTGCCGACCCACGTCGAGAACCTGGCCGGCGCGCCGAGCACGGCGGGCAGGATGGTGGCCTCGCAGGCGAGCCGGCGTACGGTCTCGGCAGTGAGTCGGAGGCCGGTGTCGAGGGTGCCAGCGTCGAGTTGCCCGACGAGAGCGTCATAGCTCGTGGTGACGACGATCTGAGCGGGGTCGCCACCACTCTCGGGTAGCTCGCCGGTGCGCAGGGCGAGTCGGCACACGTCGGCGAGGGCGTCGTGGCGGCGTTGCCCGGCGCAGCGGCTGTCGTCGGGGCCGGACGGCGTGGTCAACGGGTCGATGGCGGCGCGCAGCAGGGCGGCGGTCTCGGTGTCGAGGGTGCCGGTGAGTCGCAGGCGGCCGTCGGTCTGGGTGGCGAGGGTGAGGTGCCGGTCGCGGGCGGTGCGGCGCTCGTCGGCTTCCAGCGCGGCTTTGGCGGCGGTGTCGGCGAGGTCGGGGGCGACGTGGTCGAGAATCCGGGCGCCCAACCGCCGCAGCAGGGTCGGGTCGAACTGCCCGGCCCACTCGACCAGCACGCCTACGGCTTTGTCGGCGGCCTCGGTGCCGGCGGTCGCGTGCACGGTGGTGACGGTGTCGGCGATGACCCGGGCCTGTTCCGCGCTGATGGTGGCATCGGCGAGTGCTCGTCGTACCCCGGGGTTGGTGGTGTCCAGAGCCGCGGCGAGGTCGACGAGCCGGCGGGCGGCGGGGACGGTGACCCGTAGTCGTTCGCGTAGCCAAACGGCGGTCGACGACGCGCCCTGCGCGGTGGGTGTGCCGCGCCCGTCGAGCTCGCGGATCAGGGCTAGTTTGACCGCGGCGAGGCGTTGCTCCAGGCGGTGCGCGGCGTCGAGGGCGGCGGTCAGGTGGTCGTCGGTCAGGGGCCACAGTGCCGCGTCGCGCAGGCGGCGATGGCGTCGTCTGCCTGCGCCAACTCCTCGACCACGACCCGAGATTAGAACAGAGGTACGACATTTCTCAGTCATCATGATCGATGAAAGCGCCGGACTGTGGCGAGCTGTCCCGATGGGGCAGCGTGTCCGGCTCGCGTGGCACGCTCATCTCGATGACATCAGCGTCCGTGAACGTCCCGATGCGGGTTGCTTCGCTATCGCCGACGTGCAGAGGCAGCTCTTCGGTCGCCCGAGCACGGTGTGCCAGGTGGGTGTCGCCATGAGGGACCGGCGACCGGAGCGGCGGCAGCGAGCCATCGTGGGAACCACAGTTCCCAACGACTCACGATCTGGCCTGCCGGTGATCGCTCCACTGCCCCGAGCGTCATCCGGCTCGGGCAACAGCGGAGCGATCACCGCTCACGCGGCGTCAGTCAACGCGACTAGCCGATGCGGAACTGTTCGCCGTAGACGGCGAACACCAGTGGCGTGTTCAGGTTGAAGTTGCCGTTGTTCAGGAACACCCGCTGGGCCGTGTCGACGCGGGAGGTGTCCGAGTGGGCCTCCTCCTTCTTCATCTCGATGACCCGCTCGTCGAGGAAGGCGTTGAGCCAGGTCCGTTCGTCGCCGCCCTGGGCCGGCGGCTTGGCCCGGGCGAGCGCGCGACTGCGGATCTGACGCATCCCCTCGTACCCGTGCATGACGGCCGCGTCGTAGTAGGCGAACTGGCCGAGCGCGCGGACCTGGTCGTTCTTGCCGTCGCGGACCGACGGGTTGAAGTAGACCCGGTCCCGCTCGGCCTCCTGGGCGGCGCGGAACACCGAGTCGTTGGCCGCGGTGCGCCAGTCGCGGGGGAAGTTCGGGTCGAGACCCGAGTGCGACGGGGTGCCGTTCACCGCGCGCAGCGCCGGCAGGTAGCCGGCCAGCACGTTGCCGGGCTTGGTGTTCGTGTACGCCTGGACCAGTTCGAGCATGTCGCCGGTGCCGGAGCAGAAGCCGATGATGCCGGCGGTGTAGCCGCGCCCGTCGCCGATGTCCTCGATGTAGGAGAACTGCGCACGCCAGTCGAGCGAGGAGTTCTCCGCGGCCGAGACGAGCTGCATGGCGACGTCCTTCTTCGCCGGGTCGTCGAGGTTGGTGCCGGTCGGGGTGGTGGGCGGGGGAGTGGTGGGAGTGCCGCCGCCGGGCAGCGTCCACTGCTGGTTGCTGGTGCCGCCGCAGGTCCAGATCTGCAACCGGGCGCCGTTCGCGGTGCTCCGGTCGGTGACGTCGAGGCACTTGCTGGAGGCGGTGTTGACGAGCGCGCCGTTGCTGGCGGTCCACTTCTGCGCGCCGCTGTTGTTGCAGTCGTACAGCTGCACCTTCGCGCCGTTGGCGGTCGACGCGGCGGTGACGTCGAGGCACTTGCCGAGCGCCCGGATCGAGTTGTCGGTGTTGCCGACGGTCCACGTCTGGGCCGCGCTGCCGTTGCAGTCGTAGAGCTGGACGGCGGTGCCGTTGGCCGGGTTGGCGCCGGCGACGTCGACGCACTTGCCGGCGAGGCCGGTGATCGGGCCGGCGGCGGCGGCGCTCGCCGACGGCAGGCCGTAGCCG
>NZ_JAEVHL010000142.1 GCF_016803395.1 Micromonospora tarensis
GCCGCGCAGGCCAAATGAGAGCCACACGACCAGCGTGGGCAGCCGAAATGAGAGCGACAGCCCGAGCGCCTCGACCGAAGCCTGGCCGGGCCACGGTCGCAGGTCAATGAAACAAGTAGCCGAGTTGAGTACTCCCTGACAAGGGCTTTGTGGCACGGATACGTTAGGGCCCATGACGACGACCTTGGGCCGGTTTGCCGGCGTCACGATAGATTGTCAAGACCCACAGAAGCTGGCTGACTTCTGGTCCGCCGTGCTCGGCGGCCGGGTGATGGAGTCCCTACCCGGCTGGCGGCGAGTCATCGTTATCGACGGCGGGCCGGTGTTGACGTTCCAACCGGTACCGGAGCCCAAGGTCGGCAAGGCGCGTCTGCACTTGGACATCGCTGTCGCCGACGCCGGTGAAGCGGTGGACCGGATCGGGGCGCTGGGCGGCCGGTGGACCGGCGAACGGCACGACTACCCGGAAGGCGCGGTTATGGTAATGGCCGACCCGGAGAGCAACGAGTTCTGCGTCGTGCAGTATTACCAAAAATGACGTCCCGGCGGCACGACCGGCGAAAGAACGCGCACATCTGCCGCAGAGCGGGCACGTTGGACCTCGGCGCCCCGTCACTCTCCGTACGCCGTCGTCCATCTGCCGAGCGCACGCTCGTGTCGAAGGGAGTGCGTTCCAGCACCCTCCAGACGTTGACGCTCAGGCTCGCGTGTGCACCATGGCGCGCCGCAGGTTCCGAAATCGGGGGAGCTCGGTCCGGCGTAAACCGCTTCGAACGCACGTGGTACTGCTGCTTACCATCAACATGTGACAGCGGACGAGCCGGTGCGGCGGTCGATACTGCGAGAGCTGGACGAGCCGATCCCACTCTACGCCCGCGCCCGGCCGGTACCGGCGCAGGTGGTGTCGGATCAGGGCGATGGGCTGGACTTGCCGCGGGATTTCGACTACGTCGCTACCCAGGCCCGGTTCGACCGGCTCGTGAAGCGGTTGAGCGAGACCTACGGCCTCCCATGCAACCCGGCACATGACCAGGAATCGCCTGCTTCGGAAGCATCAGGATTCCCGCCGAGGCCAGGCGGAGCCGTACGAAGCGCACGCGAAAAGTCCCACTCTCTCTGGTCGTGACCGTCAATAACTTCGGTGGCCTCGCGACCTTGGGCCGTCAACGCTTTCGCCAGGACAGGTGGCCTACCTGCACCCCGAGGACCGGCAACGGATCGAGAAGATACTTGCCGGGCTCGGTCGGGTACCGCGTCGTGCCGCAGGAGGTCCTCGCAACGCCGTACGACGGGCCGAATGCCTGGGTTTCGATCCGAGCACCGATGCGACCTGGCACACCCGGTTTTTCGGCTACCTCTGGGCAGAGCCAACGAGCGCCACTCGGTCATCGCGGCATTCGGCAAGGATCACAGGTGTGCCGCTGGCAGGGATCCGATTGTCGCAGGTCACACGCACTCTTCTGACGCCGTCCGCGCACGACGCCCAGGCGAGCCGTCACTCTTCGTGACTGCACCACATATCAAGGTCAACGGTTAACCTGCTGCGCAGCCCGCGCTCGATGGGCTGCTCGCCACACCGCGACGCGAACGAACACCGCACCGACCGCTAAAGCGATCAGGGCGGCGACCCACCACGGCAACACCGGAACCAGCAGCAAACCGAAGAACGACAGCGGCACAATCACCGAAGCGTCCGCCACCCTCTGGTCGGCCGACCAGCGCCGAACCTGCGACATGGACAGTGCGCCGGCACCTAGAAGCAATCCATAGGTCAAGAAGGCCAGCACGCCCAACACCGGCCCCCGCCGTTCGGCCACCCCAAAACCTAGGAGCCCGGCGAGTGCCACGGCGCCGACGAAGCGCGCAGCCCTCCACGTCCGGCCAACCGACCGCGCGGATCTAGTGAGAGGTGCCACGGCAGCATTCTGACGGGAAATCGTGTCTTCCGCACTGCCGGCGACCCACTCGACATCCGCTTCTGGCTCCCAGAAGGGTGTCGATGTCAGCAGTCACGAGCAGACAACGACACCCTTCCCTGTGCGGTACGACCGCCGCCTCACCAGCTTAGATTTAGGACTCAGTCATCTAGGACGAGCATCGTCCTGGGCACTGAGCGTCGGTTGTAGCGCAGGTACCAGCGCAACGCGACGACGATCACCTCAGCCGGAAATCGGAACCCGGTGAACGCCGACTTCGCCGGCGACCCCGGGAGACGATGACTCGACAGCGTCACCGGTCGAGCCCGCCCCGACCCGCAACTACCGGCATACGCAACGGCGCCCGACGGTCTACTGTTGCTCATTTCGTTGTATCTCCTGATACAGGGTGATTGATGGTCCGAGGCAGCAGAGCCATAAGCGCCACTAGGACGACGGCGGCCGGCACGCCCCAGACGAGGACGTCGGGGATGGCCATCGCGGTCACCTGGGCGCTCTGGGTGTGGCCCTGGAGTTCCCGGGTGAGCAGGTTTCCGAAGACTGCCACCCCCAGCGAGATGCCCAGGCCGCGGATGGACACCGTGGCGGAGGAAGTGGCGGCCAGGTCCGCAGGGGTGGCTGCGTTCTGCGCGACGACGACCAGGTTCTGCATCAGCAGCCCGAAGCCCACGCCCAGCACGCCGATCTCCACGGCGAACAGGGCGTAGGCGGTGTCGGGATTGAGCTGGCTCAGCAGCGCGAATCCCAGCACCGTGATCACGGAGCCGGCGAGGAGGTAGGGCTTGAACCGGCCGCTCGCGCTGATGCGGGCACCGGCGACCAATGAGACCGCCATGAACGTGAGGACGTACGGATTGAGTGCTAGGCCCGCCTGGGTGGCCCCCATGCCGTAAGCGGATTGCAGATACGTGGGCAGGTACATGATCGAGCCGCCCAGCAACGCGCCGAGCAGCGCGCTGGCGGGTAGGGCGACGCGCAGTGTGGGGTTGGTGAACAGCCGTAGCGGAAGCAGCGGGTTCGTCGCGCATCGTTGCCGCCACACGAACAGCGCCACCAGCACTGTGAAGGCCCCGATCAGCGCGAGGATCACACTGGAGCTCCATGCGTATGTGCGGCCACCCCATTCGGTCACTAGCAGCAGGCTCACCGTGGCGCCCGCGATCAGTACTGCCCCGGCGAGGTCGACCTTGCCGTCCCCGCCGGTCTTGGGTAGCCGTAGCGCGATCGCGATGAGGGCCATGCTGAGCAGCCCGAGGGGTAGGTTGATGTAGAAGATCCAACGCCAGCCCCAGGCGTCAGTGATCATGCCGCCAGCGAGCGGGCCGCCTACGCTGGCCAAGGCGAAGACGCCGCCAGTGAAGCCCTGGACCTTGCTGCGCAGATGCTGCGGATATAGCTCCGACAGGGCGATCGTGGGCAGCACGAACATTGCACCGGCACCGATGCCCTGCAGGGTTCTTGCGGCGATCAGCTGGGGCATCGTCTGCGCCAGGCCGCACAGCGCGGAGCCTGCGACGAACACGGCGACCGTGGTGATGAACACCGGGCGCCGGCCAAATCGGTCGCTGATGCGTCCGTAGAGCGCGCCGGTCGCGGTCGAGGCCAGCAGGTAGGACGTGACGATCCAGCCGATCGCGTCCATGCCGCCCAGGTCGGCGACGATATTGGGCAGTGCGATGGCCACCACCGTCTGGTCCAGAACCGACAGCAGCATGCCGAGCAGAAGGCCGGCCGTGGCTAGCGGTACGTTGCTCGCCCTCGACGGGGCGCCGGACGCGGTCTGAGTGAATCCTGTGGCTACCACGCTCAGCCCCTTGCCTGGGCGAGCGGGTTGGGCAGGTCGAAATCGGCACAGAGTAGGTCCTGGTCGATGACCGCGCCGGCGACGGTGCCGCTGGCTGCGGCGGCGATCACCGCGGCCATCGGCACAGGTACGGTGGCCCGCCGCGCCATGTCACCTGCCGCGTACACGCCCGCCACGCTCGTCTGCCCGAACTCGTTGACCTCAACGCACCCATCGGCGAAGGAAGCGCAGCCGAGGCGGGCGGCCAGGTCGGAGCGCTGACGCGGCACGTTGACGACGAACACCGCGTCCCTGGCCAGTGGCGGGCCGCTCTCGAACACGATCTGTTCCAGCTGGTCACCCGTCGCCTCCAGTCGGGCGATGGCTTCGCAGCGCACGGCGACGCCGTTCGACTCCAGCTTCAGGCCCAACGCGGGGTCGAGCGGTTCACCGCCCGTGCAGAGCACGACGTCGGCGGCGAAGCGGCTCAGTTGCAGTGCCAGTCGTACGCGGGCCGGTTCTGCGCCGATCACCGCGATCGGCTTGCCAGAGCACTCATAGCCGTGGCAATAGGGACAGTGGAAGGCGGATCGGCCCCACAACGCTTCGACGCCGCGCGGTCCGGGAAGCTCGTCGGTCAGCCCGGTGGCCAACAGAAGCCGCCGTGCCTCTGCCGCACCGCCGTCGGACAGGTCGACGCGGAAGCCGCCCTCGTCGAGAACGTAGGCCGCGGTGCACGTACTGGGCTTCATCTGAACGGCCGGATATGCGGCCAGTTCTTCGCGTCCGAGCTTGCGGAACTGGGCAGGTGCTGTGCCGTCTCGGGTCAGGAAGTTGTGCACATTTTCTGCCGGGGCGTTGCGGCCCTCCTCGGCATCGAGCAGGAGCACCGAGCGGTGGGTCCGCCCCAGGGTGAGGGCGGCGGCCATGCCGGCTGGGCCTCCGCCGACTATGACAGTGTCGAACATGCGTGCCTCCAGAGGCGGTGATCGCTTGACGTGGAGGCTAGTTTGCAAGTTAATGTCAACATGAAGTCAAGTGATTCCATGCGGATCGGAGAGCTCGCCGAACAGTTCGATCTCGCACCGCATGTGCTGCGTCACTGGGAGACGATGGGCCTGCTGGCTCCCGCCAGCAGAGTGAACGGCCGCCGCCGCTACACCCGCGAACATGTCATCCGCGTCATGACGATCATCCGCGCCAAAGCGGCAGGGATGAGCCTGGAGCAGATCCGGGAGATACTCAGCGTCTCCGGCCAAGCCGAGCGCCAGGCACTCCTCCAGCGGCATCACCTGGCGCTACAGCGTCGGCTTCAGGAGATATTGGCGTCTAAGACGCTGATCGAGCACCTGATGCAGTGCAGCGCGGACGACTTCACCAAGTGCCCCGACTACCAGCGCATAGTAGAGACTGGGGCCGGATTCCAGAACCCCCACGAGGGCGTGTGTGTGATCTGAAGGAGGCCCTCGTTCGCCGGACGAAACGATCGTCACCAGGAGGGCTACCACAAGTGGTGCTGTGGCGGATGCTGTATGAGACCTGCGCTCGCGCCGAGGACATCCTCGGACCGAACGTGACCGACCAGGACATGATGGTGTTCCGCCGCGCCCGGGTCGTGGCGAAGGGCGGCGACCGGGCCTACGTGCACTGGGAAACTCCGACCGCCCGGTTGTTGCCGCGGCTGTTGCAGGCCGTACAACCGGCCGGTGTTCCTCGCCCCACGCCCGGACACGGCCACCAGACGACCACGTCGATCATGCAGGCGATCAATCGGACCGACACCCGGCGCTGTCCCGAGACTGGGTGTCGGGAACCAGGTTCCGGGGACGTTTCTGATCATCGGTATACCGGCCGGCCACACCGCCACGGCGATCCGCTATTCGCACATAAATGAATGTGGCTCGCCGGCCCGTCGCTCAGCCGCCCGGCTGCTGGTGTCCCCACCGGTTGGACCTGTCGCAGGTGTTCGGGCTCTGTTGCGTCGTCAGCCGGTAGCCCGGGCAGAGGTGACTGGTGACGCAATCATGCCGTCGTCGCCCGTGGTCGCCGCCGAGGTCAGCGTTGACCCTCGTGAAGGTCAACGGCGTGTGGCGCCACGTCTACGCGTGGTCGACCAGTGCGGGCAAACCATCGATGTGCTTGCCTCCGCTGGTCGAGACGCCGGAACGGCTCGACGCTTCGTTCACCAGACGCTACGAATGCCGCAGGTACCCGCCGACTAATGCCCGACGCCGCCCCGGTCTACCCAGCGGTGCTCAATGACCTCGTCCCGTCAGCCTGGCATCACGTCGAACGGCACGCCAACAACCCGATCGAAGCCGACCACCGCCAGCTCAAACACCGTCTGGGGTCACCCGGGCGCTGACCAAGGTGAGTCAGCACTCGCGATCGGCCGCTCCGCCGCCGCCTGGTCGAGTTGTTGCCAGTGGTAACCGCGCCGGGAAAGCGGGGTAATGGGCATGTCCGCTCGGGCTTGCCTGATCTCGCACGGCGGTGCTGGCCTGAAGCGTTCGGTGAGCACTCGTCGCAGACGCCTGCAGACGGCCGATACCCGACGCCCCCAGCATGCCGCCGGTGATGAGACAAGCGTGCAAGCATAAGGCCGTGACCGAGGACAGCCGGCCGGTTGGCGCTCGCATCGCGGATGCGGTCGACGTGCTTCGTGGCAGCGGAGTCACTGTCGAGACGTCCACCCAGGCCGGCGCGACGATCTATGCCGTTAAGCGCCCGGCGTACCAGGTGGAGATCGTCGTCGATTCGGCGCGGTTCCTTGGGCTGTCCTTCCACCTCTTGGGGTGCGACGGCTCGATCGTTGTGGGTTATGGGGTGGACACCGACCTCTACAACATTTCGCTGCCGCAGCACAGGTGGTTCGCGACCGACGTCGAGACAGACATCGTTCTCCTCTTGGAGGCATTGATGCAGGGCAAGGTGTTGGTCGACACCGGTTCACCGCGAGCATCGATGGTGGTACCGACCGGCGATGGCCTCATGCTGGTCCAGCGCCGACGATTCCTCACCACGAGCACTCCATATGATGGCGACGCAAGTTCCGCGTTGGCTGCTGGATTCCGGTCGTTGCCTCCATGACGTCCAACGTTCATCGCTGCCGATGCGTTTGACGTCTGCGCTGTGGATGCACGGCTTCTGGCCTCAAGCTGCCAGTCGGGCGGTCAGCGCGGCGCCGAGGCCGGCTGCGCCTTCGACCGCCCAGGTCGCGTGCGGCCAGCGGCTGGCGAGGCGACGAAGTTGCCGGTAGCCGTCGCGGTTGACCCGTTCCAGGACCTCCACGACCGGCCAGTTCGTGTCGTCCCCGCCTAGATCGTGGTCCAGCCACAGCTCGTCCAGGCGCCGGTCCCGGTACCGATCGAGGAGTCCAACTCCGGCGGTGCTGGTGCGGGCCACCTCGGCGCTGCGGCCATCCACGAACGAGCGGAGGTCATCGACCAGGACGATCGTTCGGCGGGAATCCACGCGATGATGATGCCTGGCGCCGTCATGATCCAACATTAAGATTTGCCGCCGAATGGGCACGTTGAACCTCGGCGCCCCCTCACTCTCCGTACGCCATCGTCCATCTGTCGAACGCACGCTCGTGCCGAAAGTAGTGCGCCTATGCTCTTGAAGGGTCCCGGCGATCGGAGGGCTGTTCCGGATGACAGATGGTGACCGCATCAAGGCTGTCGCCGAACTCTGGGCGGCGCATAGGGAGGCTGCGTTTCCTGCCCGTCTGAGGGCCGTCGACATCGCGGGGGTCGGGATGGTCATGCTCGATGCCGATGCCGCCGGCTGCATCAGTACGTGGTTGGTCAACGGCGGCGACCTCGATGATTGGTGGTGGGATGTTCTTGCGGCACGCGAGCAGGACCTCGCCCGGGTGGTACCGCAGTTGGCCGGCTACGAGGCGAGCTACTACCAACGGCTGTTGGATATGACAGTGCTTGTCTTGGGTCCGCCCGACGACTTCGCTTCCTGGCACCCCTCACTGACGGCGCCCTGATCTGCCGCGACCCGCGCACGTCCCTCCACCCTGCGGGTGACCGAACGTAGTCAGACGAAGCGGCCGAACCTGCTGACGATGGCACCTCCCACGGCTGATGGCTGCCAACGCGGGCCGCTGCACCGCCACGGAACACCCAGGAACGGCAGGTAGGCTTTCATCTGATGAAGGATCCCTTCGTTTGATGTAAGTCGCGGAGGGTGGTCGGGATGGCTCGTTGGGGCGGTGCGCCGGGGGCGGCGGGGGCTGGTTCTCGCCGATGGTGTGGCGCTGCTGCGGCCGGAGGAGCAGGTGTTCGTGGCGATGTGCGACGGGTGGCGGGCGCAGCAGCTCGCGCGGAACCTGGCGTTCGCCACGATCGACAAGCGCCTGCAGGTGGTGCGGGCGTTCGCCGCGCACGCGGATGCCTACCCGTGGCAGTGGCGGCCGCAGCTGCTCGACGACTGGTTGGCGGACCTGCGGGCGGTGCGGGGTCGGCGGCGCTCGACGATCCGGAACTACTCGGCGACGGTCGCGGCGTTCTGCGACTACCTGACCGATCCGGCCTATGAGTGGGCGGCGGAGTGTGAGCGCCGTTTCGGGTCGCACCCGGTGCAGGTCGTGCACGAGTGGAACACCGCGGTGCACGTCCAGGACGCCGAGGGCGACCGTCGCGGCGGGCGTTCACGGTGGATGAGCTGCAGACGCTGTTCGACTACGCCGACGAGCAGGTGGTGCGCTCCCGGGCGGCGGGACGCAAGGGCTGGCTGGCGCTGTTCCGAGACGCCACGCTGCTCAAGGTTGCCTACGCCTACGGGCTGCGTCGCCGGGAGGTGGTGATGCTCGACCTGGTCGACTTCGGTCCCAACCCGCACGCCACGGAGTTCGGTGACGTCGGGGTGTGCCGGGTCCGCTTCGGCAAGGCGTGCAAGGGTTCACCACCGAAGCCGCGCAGCGTGCTGACGGTGTGGCCGTGGACGGTGGAGATCCTGCAACAGTGGACCACCGAGGTGCGGCCGTTGACGCCGCAGGCCGGCTCGCCGGCGTTGTGGCCCTCGGAGCGGGGTCCACGGGTCAGCGTCGACGGGATCAACCGACGGCTGGCTGACTACCGGCGGGCGTTGGGCTTCGGCCCCGGACTGGACTTCCACTCGCTGCGCCGCTCCTACGTCACCCACCTGATCGAGGCCGGCTGGGATCCGCTGTTCGTGCAGCAACAGGTCGGCCACGAGCACGCCTCCACCACCTCGATCTACACCTGCGTGTCCTCGGACTTCCGCACCCGTACGTTGCGGCGGGCCCTTGATGCGACGATGGCGGCCGCGGTGCGGCCGGAGAGGACGAAGCGATGACGGGCAAGCGGCAGGTCGCCTACCAGTGGCGGCTGCGGGAGGTCATGGCCGCCAACGGGCTGTTCAACGCCTCCGACCTGGAGCCGCTGCTCGACCAGCGCGGCATCCGGCTGTCCTCGGTGCAGGTGTGGCGGCTGGTCACTCAAACCCCGGAGCGGCTGTCCCTGCCGGTGCTGGCCGCGCTGTGCGACATCCTCGACGTTACCCCCGCGCAGCTCATCGCCACCCGCGCCGAGGACGTCGCCCCGATCCGCAAGGCGGCCGGCGCCGACGGAGTGGCCGACCTGGCCGCGGTGCGGCCCAAGCGGGCGCGCTGCGACCCGAACCGTGACGGAGCCGACCCCCGAGTGGTCCTGCCGGCGCTGCGATACGACCATGCCGAAGCGGCCCGGCCGGCGGCCCACCTGCTCGCCCTGCCGAACGGCGCTGAAGGTGGAACAGGCCTTCGACGACGGCACCGGCACCATGAACCTCGCCCTCACGCCGCTGGCCAACGCGCTGGCCGCCAAGCAGCCCGAGACAGTGCGTATCTGGCTGTCCCGACCGCATGTCCGCGAGTTGCTCACCGCGCTAGCCACCGGCCGGCTGCCCCTGACCCACGACGGGCTTGCCGGACATGACCGCCCGATCGCCGCCCGCTACCTGCGCCACGAACTCATGGCCTGCGGCATCCTTCCCACCGTCGACAAGCACCTGCTCGACACTGAGCAATGGCTGCACCGGCGACTCGCCGAGCTGGTCGAGCACCCTCACCAGCCGCTGCTGCGTCGCTTCGCGCTCTGGCACCAACTACCCCGGCTCCGCACCACCGCCGCAGCCCGCCCGCTACGGGCCACCGCCAGGCCTTACGTCACCCAGCAGTTCACCCAAGCGCAGGCGTTCCTGACCTGGCTTCACGAACGCGGCATCGCCCCGGCCACGCTCACACAAGCCGACCTCGACACCTGGTACGCCACGGCGCGCGTGCACCAGCGTCACCGCGTGCACGGCTTCCTCACCTGGGCCATCACCCACGGGCACCTGCCCCGGCACCTGGTCGCCAGCGCGCTGATGTTCAAGCCCGGCGCCGTCATCACCCAGCAACGCCGCCTGGCCCTGCTACGCCGGTTCACCACCGACGACCACGCCGACGTCGGCACCCGCACCGCCGCCTGCCTGCTACTGCTCTACGCCCAACCGCTCAGCCGCATTCAGGACCTCACCACTGCCGATGTCCTCGATCACGACGGCGAGCTGTCCATCCGTCTCGGTGACCCACCCGCACCCGTCCCGGAACCGTTCGCCACGCTGCTGCGGCAGCTCGTCGACGCGGCCGGCCCGCCGCCGGCTCTGCTGTTTCCCGGCCGGCTCGCCGGACAGCCCGTCGCCTACACCACCCTGCACAACCGGCTCCGCGCGCTCGGGTTCCCGATCAAGGAAGGCCGCGTCGCCGCGCTACGCCAACTCGTCCTGCAAGCACCCGCCCCGGTCGTCGCCGACGCTCTCGGCTTCCACCCCACCACCGCGACCCGCCAAGTCACCAATGCCGGCGGCACCTGGAGCCGCTACCCCAGTCCAAGGTCATGACTGGTCATCGCGACAACCCTGCCTGTCGGCCGTGCCGGTGCCCAGATGGCTTTCGAGCCAGGTGACCAGCGTCGTGCTGTACTGACTGCTGATGCTCGCGATATCTTCGCGCTCGTCGAAGCTCGGCAGGTGGTCGCATCCATCGAGCCGGCAGATCGTCAGGTCCAGCGCTCCGGTGGTGGCGGCACGCCGCCAGGCGGCGATGCTCGCATCGACCGGCACCCAGGCATCGGTCGCTCCGTAGAACAACAGCACTGGGCAGTTCGCCCGCGCGAACACCGGCTCTGGATCGAAGTCCATGTCGGTCCAGGTGCCGGGCTCGGTGGGGAGCTCGCGGGGTAGCCACGCCAGCGGAAACCATGGGCGCGCTGCGGCACGGTCCACGGCGTGCTGCGCCGATGCCCGGCCGGTGTGCCCACGCAGGTACTCCTCGACCGTGCCGCGCAGATGGTCCAGGTCCACAAGGTCCGCATCGGTGAAGCCGTGCTGGCGCAACTGTTCGGCGGTGCCGTAGCGCATCTGCGCGGCGGGGCTGACCCCGCTGCAGGACACCAGTATGAGGAAAGCGACCAGGCCGGGGTTGCGCGCTGCGGTCAACGTCGCTGCCCAGGCGCCCTGGCTCCAGCCCCACAACCCAACCGGCACCTCACCAACGTATCGACGAAGCACGGCGATGGCTGCAGCCGCGTCGTCGGCCTGGTCGACCAGCGGCACGTCGTGACCGTCGATGCGGGGTCGACGCTCATACCTCAGGACCGCGATCCCCGCGCCGGGCAGGATCTGGGCGAGGTGCGTGTAGCAGAAGTACGAGCGGTGTCCCGCCTGCGCGCCGTGGAGGATGACCACGGCGCCGCGGACCTGCCCGGTCGGCAGGTCGAGCGTCGCAGCCAGCCGCGTGCCTTCAACATCGATACCGAGCTCCATGCGGGCAGTCAAGCACGGTGCCGTCGGCGGGGTGCGCCCGAGAACTGTCAGTAGCGGCCCAGGACGGCCACGGCCGAACTCGCCCGTATCGAATACGCGCTCCTACCGGTCAAGGCTTCAGCGCCGGCCTCACTCGCAGTGGTGGTTGACCCAGACGGGACTGACGGCCCAAGGTCCACGCGGGCGGTAGAGCCGGCACCGTTGCGCCGTCGTTAAGCCCGGCAGCCGGCGAGGGTGATGTTCTGAAGGGGGTTAATGCACGAGTAGGCGTCGGGAGTCGCGTACGATCGATAGGTACTTGATCTTGCACAGGGCTTGTTCGACCATGGTCCGCACCAAGCGGCGCCGCCTGTTCGTCTGCCCTCACTTGAACCCCATCAACTACCCTGTAGCGAGTGCGCTTGCCCTCTACCTACTCCCCTACGGCATCGCGCGAACGAGGATCAAGTGAGGCAGCCTTGCGAAACCTAGTGAATGAAATCTGCCAGGTCGATCTTTAACACCGCAGGTCAAGAAGTCTGCTCCCCGCGCACGCGGGGGTGATCGCGCACCGTAGTCGGCGAACGAGTACGGAGTGCCCTGCTCCCCGCGCACGCGGGGGTGATCGAAACTCCCCCCAGCTCCGGGCCCTTCCCCCGTGCTGCTCCCCGCGCACGCGGGGGTGATCGGCCACGTCACCGCGACCAACTCCGCGTCTGGGTCTGCTCCCCGCGCACGCGGGGGTGATCGAGACCCTCGCCCGTCTGCGGCCGCGGCTGCGCTGCTCCCCGCGCACGCGGGGGTGATCCCTGGGCGACGGCGACCGGTCCCGTTCAATACGCCTGCTTCCCGCGTATGCAGGGGTGATCCGGAGTACAGCGAGTCGAACTGGCTTCTAACCCGTCGGCGGGGCCAGCAGGTACGGCGCCGTGGTGAGAGGCACAGTCAAGACTTGCCGAGTTGCTTAGTCAACGCCAAGCAGCTTGAGGATCGCATGTACAGGCACCAGGTATCGCCGACCCACCCGCAGAAAGCGCACTGGAAAATCGTTGGCTTTGGCCAGGGCGTAGGCCTTGGTGCGTCCGATTCCCAAGATCGCTCCGGCGGTCTCGATGTCGGTGGTGACGCCGAGGCCACGTACCGCGTCGATTGTCCACACCTGGTCCTGCGCCCGACTCGGCTTCTGTCCGTCGCTTGTGGTGGTTGCCATCGTCCTCACCCCCTGAGCTCGTGAGCACGCCGGCATCGGCGTCAGTCCTCACGATGGGAGCAGCCGGTTGTCTGCTGCGTTGCCAGCGGAGCATCCACAGGCCACAACGACGTCAGCAACCACGTAGTTTGCAGCTCTACTGGCAGCCGGGACGCCGACGTGAGACCGGAAGCAACGGGAGCGCAGCTGGAGGCAGAAATGCCGTTCCCAGCACGGCTACGCCTTGGGTGACCAGCTTGCGGCGTCTCCGAGCACCGCTTCCATCAGCTCCGCGGCCCTCCGCTCGCTCTCCGGCAACACGTGGGTGTAGACCTCCCGCGTCGTGCGGCTGTCGGCGTGACCAAGCCGCCGCTGCATTACGTGCTCGGGAACGCCAGCGTCAGCGCCGGTGGTAGCGGAGGTGTGCCGCGCATCGTGAAGGGAGATGACGGGAACGCCGGCGTCGGCGCAGGCCTTCGCCCATTGGTCGGTGAAGTACTTCGGGTAGTACGGCTCCCCATCTTCCCGGCAGAACAGGTAACCACCGTCGTGGTAAAGGACTCCGGCTTCGACCTTCTCTACGTCCTGGCGCGTCCGGTGAGCGTCCAGCTCCGCTACCAGGGCCGGCCCGATCGCTACCGCCCGCTTGCTCTTACCCTTGGATGCCTTCTCCACGACTCCGTTGCTGGTAGTCGTGCGTTGCCAGTGCAGCAGCAAGACGCCTCGGTCGAGGTCCACGCGGGGCCACTTGAGACCGGCCAACTCTCCACGTCGGGTGCCGACAACGATCGCCAGGACCCAGGCGGCGCGCAGCCGATGATCGGCGTGGTGCTTGAGAAACTTCGCCGACTGCGCGGGCGTCCAGACTCCCTTACGGCCCATGGTTTCCCGCTCGGCCGGCCGGGGTTGCCGCACACCGTCGACGTTGACCCCGAGATCGCTCAACGCCTTCATCATGACCCGGTGCACGATCCGGACGGTGGTCGACGACAGCGGCCCGCCGTTCTTGCCGCCGCCCTTGAGTAGCTTCTTGTACAACTCGTGGATGACCCGCTTGTCGAGGGCGTAGAGCTGCCGCGTGCCGATGTGCGGCACCACGTAGCAGCGCATGATGTCCCTGTAGTTGCTGAGCGTCGTCTCCTGGACATCCAGTTCGCGCTCGTTGAGCCAGCTCTCCAGCTCGGCGGTGACGCTGCCGTCGGCGCCTAGGTCCGCTCCACCGTAGGCGGCGCGGGCGTCTTCCTCGGCTTTCGGGGCGGCAGCCTGATTGGGGAACCCCTGCCGCTTGTGCTGGCGACGCCGACCGTTGGCGTCGGGCGGGAGGTCGATGATGAAGAACCAGCGGGTCTGGCCGTTGGCAAGGCGGTAGTTGTAGACAGCCATGAGGCTGCACCTCCGCAGTAACGGGATCGAGGGATGCAACCCACGTTAAGCGATCTCCGTTACCGCCAGCGTTATCGCAAGATCACACATGATCTTCTATATCCGCTGGTGAATACCAGTCGGGACGGCCGGATTCGAACCGACGACCCCTTGACCCCCAGGACCTTTCGCCACACGTCCACGCACGTCACACACGCTATGCCCAGGATCAAGCTGTTCCGCCGACGGCTCAACGTCCACCATCACGCATCACGTGTGGTCCCCACGTGGTCCCCGAGGACTGGCGCAGATGGCTGCTCTGCCACCCGGTTTAGGAAGTGTCGACACGGCCGAGAGTCGCACGGCTACGACCTGACTTGACCTGCGTCTCCAGGCCGGACACGCCCAAAAGTTGACCTTCATTTACCCTCGGCTCCCGCCCACGGACACGCAACCGGGCACGGCGAGCCCGCACCATGCACCGTCAGTTCCGAAGGGACGAAGATCACCGCCCCGAGATGCCCGAAACGCCTGCTGGCGGCAGGCGAGCCGGTCACGGCTCCTGCCCGCTCGTGCCGGCGGCTACTGGCACGTAGCTGGCACGCCGCCGCCATCTGAACCGTAGGAGCGTCCCGCATCCGCCGACATCGGCCTCGTCTTCCGGCCAACTCGTGGCCAGCGTTCATCTGGTGGCGGCCGTGGCGTCGTGCGGGGTCAGGCTGGGGCCAGAGAAATGTGCCAGCCAGCGATGAGCACCAGGCCAATGCTGTCAGTCCCGCTCTCGGCAGGGCACGTGCTTCATGTCTTGTGCCGCAACCTTCCCGGCGAAGGAGGGTACGACTATCTGCTGCACCATCCTGACTGGAAGGCGACGTTGCTTGGCAAGGGTCGCAGTTGCTGCTGCGGCGGATCTCTGAGGAGAGCCGGGGTTCGGGGCGGAGCCCCGAGGTCTTCTGGTCGTGTCGTATGCGGGTTCGCGCTTGTGCGGGACAAGAAACCGGCCCGCACAAGCGCCGAGATCCACGCGGCCAGGACCTGGACTCACCCGGCATACCTAACCGACGCCTGCCTCACTTGCCGCTATCACGTGACCTCCAGCCAATCGGGAGGACAGTCTTCAGGAAGTAGCGACCGACCATTTCCAAACCGCGTCGCATGCTAGGCGATTCGGCGCCTACGCCGGACCAGCCGGTGACTCATCACGATAAGCAATCCACCGAGGCCGAGCATGGTCAGTGCGACCGTGGCGTAGGTTGAGATCGGGCTTCCGGTGACAGGCAGATTGCCCTTACGGACCGTAATGCTTGCCGAGGCAGGAGAGCCTGGGCCGCTCTCGATCGAGGTGGCGGCCGTCGTATTGACCTTCTTCCCGGCGGTCTTGCCGGTGACGTTCACCGACACTGTGCAACTCCCGTTGGCCGGCAGGGTCGCCCCCGCCAGGCTGATGCTGCTGCCGCCGGAATTCGCGGTAACCGTTGCGGAGGCGCAGTTGGTCTGCGCGGCGTTGGGAGCGGCGACCACCAGCCCCGCCGGAAGGTCGTCGACGAAACTGACTCCGGTCAGCGACATACGCGGGTTGGGGTTGCTGAGGGTAAAGCCCAGTGACGTCGTCCCATTGAGGAAGATGGTGGCATCCCGGAAGACCTTGGCGATGGTCGGTGCCGCGACAGCGCCGACTACGATGCTTGCCGAGGCAGTAGCACCCGGGCCGCTCTCGTTCGAATCCACCGGACCGCTCGTATTTGACTTCGTCCCGCTGGTCGTGCCGGTGACGTTCACCGAGAAGGTGCAACTCCCACCAGCCGACAGTGTCGCACCGGCCAGGCTGATGCTGCTGCTACCGGCGGTCGCGGTGATCGTGCCACCACCGCACGAGCCACTCAAACCGTTGGGAGTGGCGACCACCAACCCCGCAGGCAACGCATCGGTGAAACCGACTCCGGTCAGCGTCGTGCTCGCGTTCGGGTTGCTGAGGGTGAATCCGAGCGACGTCGTCCCGCCAGCCGGGATGGTCCCATCTTCGAAAGCCTTGGCGATCGTCGGCGGCGCGACGACCGCCGCGCCGACCGTGACACTTGCCGAGGCAGAAGTGCCCGGACCGCTCTGGACCGAGGTGACGGTAGCGGTGGTATTGACCTTCGTTCCGGTGGTTGTGCCGGTGACGTTGACTGACACGGTGCAGCTTGCGTTGGCGGGCAGAGTGGCGCCGAACAGGCTGATGCTGCTGCTCCCGGCAGTCGCAGCGATCGCGCCGGAGGCGCAGTCGGTCTCTGCGGCGTTGGGAGTGGCGACCACCAGGCCCGCAGGAAGGTTGTCGACGAAGCTGACACCCGTCAGCGTCGTGTCCGTGTTGGGGTTGGTAAGGGTGAACTGCAGCGCCGTCGTTCCGTCAAGCGGGATGGTGGCGTCTCGGAACGCTTTCGCGATCGTCGGTGCTGCCGCAACCCTGACCGTGATGCTCGCCGCGGCGGGGGTACCCGGGCCGCTCTCGTTCGAGTCCACCGGGCTGCTCGTGTTGACCTTCGTACCGCTGGTCGTGCCGGTGACGTTCACCGAGAACGTGCAACTCCCACCAGCCGGCAGCGTCGCACCGGCCAGGCTGATGCTGCCACCACCGGCCGTCGCGGCGATCGTGCCACCACCGCACGAGCCAGTCAGACCATTCGGAGTGGCCACCACCAGCCC
>NZ_JAEVHL010000143.1 GCF_016803395.1 Micromonospora tarensis
CGCGGGCGATCCAGCGCGCACCGTCGTCCGGCACCGTCCGGGCGTCCGGACGGTCGGCGGCGAGCCCGAGGAGCAGACCGAGCACCGGTGCCAGGTGCGACCGGGCCCACCGGCAGCCGCTCGCGGGCGATCCAGCGCGCACCGTCGTCCGGCACCGTCCGGGCGTCCGGACGGTCGGCGGCGAGCCCGAGGAGCAGACCGAGCACCGGTGCCAGGTGCGTCCCGGGGGCGAGCCGGTGCAGCCGCCACCGATCCGCCGGAGGCACCAGGGGCGGTGCGGCGGGGGTGGGTACCGCCGCCGGGTCGGGCCGGATCACCAGCACCGGGCCGCTCTGCTGCAACAGCCCACGCTCGGCACCCGCGCCCGGCCCGCCCACGTCGAGGTAGAGCAGCGACCGGGACCAGTCCACCCAGCCCACCAGTTCGATCCGGCCGGCACCGGCACCGGCGCCGGCGGTGACGCGGACGCCGGCACGCAGGTCCCGCAGGTTGGTGACCCGTAACGCGGCGAGCCGTTCGCGCTCCGCGACGGTCAGCGGTCGGGCCGGTTCGGCAGGGTCGGGTGCCCAGCTCAACAACCCGAACACCAGCGCCGTCGCGGACGTCAGCGCGGTCAGGCCGAGCAACAGCAGCACGGTACGCCGGCGCCGGCCGGCCGGGGCCGGGTCGACGGTGTCCGCGGTGTCCTCGTGGGCGGTGGTCGTCCCGGCTCGCGCGGGGTTCCCCAGTGCGGTGTCAGGTGCCGAGGTCGAAGTGGTGTCCACGGAGATGAAACGGGCGGGGAGGCACCGGGGTGACGAGCAGGGGCGCTCGCGGCGGCCGGTCTGCGCCTTGAGCGCGACCACATCGGTGCGCACGCCGGACGAGCCGGGTGCTGCGACCGCAGTGCCGGGGGTGGCCGGCCGTGATGACGGCCTGGCCGCCGGCCCGGTCGCCGCCGCGAGCGGCCTACATGGAGAGGGTAGTCCCGGTGACATGGGCCACACAATGGGAATATTGAAGCCGGTCACGTAGCTGGCGTGACGGCCGTTCCTGTCGGACCTCCGGCGTACCGTTGATGGCATGGCGCTTGACATTCCCCGGCTCGACAACCGCTTCCAGGTCGTCAGTGACTTCCAGCCGGCCGGCGACCAACCGGCGGCCATCGACGATCTTGAGCGCCGGGTTCGGCGCGGCGACCGCAACACCGTGCTGCTCGGCGCGACCGGCACCGGCAAGAGCGCCACCACGGCGTGGCTGATCGAGCGCCTGCAGCGCCCGACCCTGGTGCTCGCCCCGAACAAGACGCTCTGCGCGCAGCTGGCCAAGGAGTTCAGCGAGCTGCTGCCGCACAACGCGGTCGAATACTTCGTCTCGTACTACGACTACTACCAGCCCGAGGCGTACATCCCGCAGACCGACACCTACATCGAGAAGGACTCCTCGATCAACGAGGAGGTGGAGCGGCTGCGGCACTCGGCGACCATGTCGCTGCTCACCCGCCGCGACGTGATCGTGGTGGCGACCGTCTCGGCGATCTACGGCCTGGGCACCCCGGAGGAATACCTCAACCGGGCGGTGAAGGTGCAGGCCGGGCAGGAGCTCGACCGCGACCAGTTGCTGCGCCGGCTGGTCGACATCCAGTACGCCCGCAACGACATGGCCTTCCAGCGCGGCACCTTCCGGGTCCGGGGCGACACCCTGGAGATCATCCCGGCGTACGAGGAGCTGGCGGTCCGCATCGAGCTCTTCGGTGACGAGGTGGAGAAGCTCTACTATCTCAACCCGTTGACCGGCGACGTGGTCCGTGAGGTCGACCAGCTGGTGATCTTCCCGGCCACGCACTACGCGGCCGGTCCGGAGCGGATGGAGCGGGCGATCCGTGACATCGAGGTGGAGCTGGCCGAGCGCCTCGCCGAGTTGGAGCGGCAGGGCAAGCTGCTGGAGGCGCAGCGGCTGCGGATGCGCACCACCTACGACATCGAGATGATGCGGCAGGTGGGCTTCTGCTCCGGCATCGAGAACTACTCGATGCACATGGACGGGCGGCTGCCCGGCAGCCCGCCGCACGCCCTGCTCGACTACTTCCCCGACGACTTCCTCACCGTCGTCGACGAGTCGCACGTGACCATCCCGCAGATCGGCGGCATGTACGAGGGCGACGCGTCCCGCAAGCGGATGCTCATCGACCACGGCTTCCGGCTGCCCAGCGCGGCCGACAACCGCCCGCTGCGCTTCGACGAGTTCCTGGAGCGGGTCGGCCAGATGGTCTACCTGTCCGCTACCCCCGGCACCTGGGAGATGGAGCAGGCCCAGGGCGAGTTCGTCGAGCAGGTGATCCGTCCCACCGGTCTGGTCGACCGGAGGTCGTCATCAAGCCGACCAAGGGCCAGATCGACGACCTGATGCACGAGATCAAGCTGCGGACCGACCGCGACGAGCGGGTGCTGGTCACCACGCTGACCAAGAAGATGGCCGAGGACCTCTCCGACTACCTGCTGGAGAACGGCATCCGGGTGCGCTACCTGCACTCGGAGGTCGACACGTTGCGCCGGGTGGAGCTGCTGCGCGAGCTGCGCAAGGGCGACTACGACGTGCTGGTGGGCATCAACCTGCTCCGGGAGGGTCTGGACCTGCCCGAGGTGTCGCTGGTGGCGATTCTCGACGCCGACAAGGAGGGCTTCCTGCGCAGCGGCCGGTCGTTGATCCAGACCATCGGCCGGGCGGCCCGCAACGTCTCCGGTCAGGTGCACATGTACGCCGACAAGATCACTCCGTCGATGGCGGCGGCGATCGAGGAGACCGACCGGCGTCGCGCCAAGCAGATCGCGCACAACGAGGCACACGGCATCAGCCCGGAGCCGCTGCGTAAGAAGATCCACGACATCCTGGACGACATCTACCGCGAGGCGGAGGACACCGAGAGCTCCCGGGTCGGGGGCGCGGTGCGTCAGCTCTCCCGGGGCAAGGCGCCGGTCAAGGAGACCCGCAGCCGGAGTCGGGCCGCGGCCACCACCACCTCGCGGGAGGGGATGGCCCGCGCCGACCTCGCCCAACTCATCCAGGAGCTCAACGACCAGATGCTGGCCGCCGCCCGGGAGTTGCAGTTCGAGCTGGCGGCCCGGATCCGCGACGAGGTCTCCGACCTGAAGAAGGAGCTGCGCGGCATGGACGCCGCCGGCGTGAAGTGACAACCACCCGGTTGGCCCGGCCCGGCGGCCGCTCGGGCCGGGCGACCGGGGCATCCGAAGGGCGGGCGCTGTTGACGGCGGCGGCACCGATCGGTGAGCTGGTCCCCGGGCTGCCCGACGTCAGCCTGCGCCCGTTCGTCGACCGCTACCTGGGCTACCGGGAGCGCGCCGACGTGCCACTGGTCCGCCGGGAGTCGGCGGGCGTCTTCGTGGTGCTGATCCTGGGTTGGGGCGCTCCGCTGGACGTGACCGATCCGCGCAGCGCGGAGCGCGGCGTCACCGCTGTCGACTCGTTCGTGGCCGGCACCTTCGACGGCTGGTGCACCACGCGCACTGTGGGTGTGGGAGAGGGCGTCGAGTTGCTGCTCGCCCCGCTGACCGCCCGCCGGCTCCTCGGCCTGCCGCTGGGCGAGCTGACCAATCGGGCCGTCGGGGTCGGGCAGCTCCCGGGCCGCTGGCTGGATCGGCTGCGCGGCCGGCTCGCCGAGGCCCCCGGCTGGCCGGAGCGGTTCGCCCTGCTCGACCGGGTGCTCTCGGCCCGGCTGGCGGCGTCCCCGCAGGTGGACCCACGGCTGGACTGGGCGTGGCGGTGGCTCGTCGCCGGCGGTGGGCGGGGGAGCGTCGGTGTGCTCGCCGACGAGCTGGGCTGGAGCCGGCGGCACCTCGCGTCCCGGTTCCGGCAGGAGATCGGGCTGCCGCCGAAGATGGCCGCCCGGCTGCTGCGTTTCCAACGGGCCTCCGCGGCGCTGACCGACCTCGACGCGAGCGTCGGGCCGAGTCCCGTGGGTGGGCCGGACCGGGAGGCGCCGGGCGGTGCCGAGCGAGCGGGGAGCACGGTGCCCCCGCTCGGCGTGGGGCGGGCCGTCGACTGGGCCGCGGTGGCGGCGGGCTGCGGCTACTACGACCAGTCCCACCTGATCCGGGACTTCCGCCAGTTCGCGGGGGCGACGCCGGCCGCACTGCTCGCCACCTGGTGACACCGCCCGATGACGACGGTGTGACCACGGCCGGCTGAGCCGCGGGTGCGACTGCGCCCCGCCGAGGTCACATTCGTCCAATCCGGATCCGCGCCGCCGGCCGCAGAATCGGGTCATGCGAACCATCTATCCGATCTTCCGTTACCCCGATCCCCGGGCCGCGATCGAGTGGCTCGGCGTCGCCTTCGGCTTCCGGGTACACGCCGTGCACGAGGCGCCGGACGGCTCGGTCGCGCACGCCGAGCTGATCCTCGACACCGGCATGATCATGCTGGGTGGTCGGGCCGACGCCGGGCCCCGCCCGGCCGACGATGCCTGGTCGGTCTACGTGGCCGTGCCGGACGTCGACGCGCACTGCGCGCACGCCCGGGCGGCCGGTGCCGAGATCACCCGCGAGCCGTTCGACACCGACTACGGCTCCCGCGACTACGCCGCCCGTGACCTGGCCGGCAACATCTGGTCCTTCGGCACCTACCGCCCCTGAACCTGCCGGCCCGGGTGGGCCCGGCGGCAGCGTCAGCGCGGCCCGGCGGCAGCGCGCCCCGCCCGGCCGATCCGGGACCGGGCGGCTCGTACGCGCCCTGAACTGCGGAAACCGCACGTGCGGGCGGGCTCGGTCGGGGACCGGCACTGAATGCCCCGATTGCGGTGTGCGAGCGAACTATTGCACTGGGTGATCGTCCTGCGTAGTCTCCCTCGGTGGGGAGGCCGGGATGCCGCTGCCAACAAGTCCTGTCATTAGACGTGTCCGTCTCGGCGCAGAGCTGCGCCAGCTCCGTCGGCGTGAGTCGCTGACCCTGGAGCAGGTCTGCGACCGGTTGGGCTGGGCGTCGACGTCGAAGCTGTCCCGCATCGAGCTGGGTCAGAGTCGGCCGGACCTCGCTGACGTGCTCGACCTGCTGGACGTCTACAAGGTACCGACGCCCGCCCGGGACGCGTTGATCGTCATCGCCCGGGACGCGGCGACCAGCCGGGGCTGGTGGAAGACGCTTGGCGAGATGAGCGAGCGGCAGCGCACCTACGCCGAGTTGGAAGCGGGTGCCGCCGAGATCGTGGAGTACCAGCCGTCGGTGGTGCCGGGGCTGCTCCAGACCCCCGCGTACGCCCGGGTGTTGGTCGCGGCCGGCGCCCAGCTCACGCCAGAGGTCGATGTGGAGGCCGAGGTGCGGGCCCGGGCGCTGCGGCAGGAGGTGCTGCGGCGGGCCTACCCGCCGCGCTACACGGCGGTGCTGGCCGAGGCCGTCTGCGACCCGGGTGACCTGCCGGTGGAGGTCTGGCGCGAACAGCTGCGCCATCTGGTCGCGGTGACCGGGCTGTCCCACGTCACGGTGCGGCTGCTGCCGCGTGGAGTGGCGGGCGGTGGCCTGCACCCGCTCACTCCTTATTCCTGCTACGCCTTCCCCGACCCGGCGGATCCGCGCACGGTGATGCTCGAGGCATTGACCACCGACGTCCGGTTGGCCACCGTGCTCGACGTCGACCGCTACGAACGGATGACCGAGTCGCTGCTGGCGGCCGCGTTGTCACCGGAGGAGACAGTTACCGTGCTGGCCCGGCGCGTCGGCGAGTGAGGGTCGCGGTGACGGCGGCCACCGTGGCGCGACGCGCGGCCACCGGGCCCGGCGCCCCCGAGCCCGTCGGGACCGGCGGCCAGCGCGTGCGCGGGGCACGATAACCGAGGGGTACGACAGCTCGGCTCAGGCCGGCACGTCGAGGAAGTGTTCGACCACTGGCGGCCCGGCGAAGTGCGGCCCGATCAACGCCCGCCACCGCTCGAACCGTTCGGTGGCCCGGAAGTTCTGCTCGTGCGCCTCGACCGAGTCCCACTCGACCAGCAGCACGAAGCGGGTCGGTGACTCGATCCCCCGGGTCATCCGCACGGACCGGCAGCCGGTTGCCCCCGCGAGCACCGGGTGCCCCTCGGCGTACGCGGCGGCGAACGCGTCCTCGTGTCCGGGAAGTACGTCGATCAACGCGACCTCAAGCACCATGCCGCAAAGCCTCCCACGACGCTCGGGGTCGGCGCTGCCGCGGGGTCTGTTCCGGCGTCGGCGGCACCCCCGCGGTGGCTTGATGATCATTGACTGGCGCACCGGGGTGGGGCGGACCGGCAGGCACGCCGGGCGGTAGGCCCGTGCGGTGCGTGCCTTGCGACGGCCTGCTCGCGGCCGGCTGGGCGCTCGGCGACCCGACCGCCGCACCCGATGTGCACTAGCCTCCTAGGAAGCGCTAGCGGGTGTGTCGAGTGGCCGGTACCACCGGCTGCCCGGGGTGTGATCACGGCGCGTGGTGGGCAACAATGGTCACCGAGGAGGGGAGTATTCCCCCGCGACGGAGTCGTCAGCACGGTCGATCGCCGGAACCACGGCGGCCCGACCCGGCCCCGTAGGTCACCGCCCCGCTATCGGGTCGGTGGCGGAAGAGACCTCCGACAGTCACCAGAGTGAGCGACAGCGGCACACCGGCCCCCACGGGGGCGTACGGTGTGCCCGACGCCGCGTGTCTGCCGGAGGAATGAACGTTGGACGTGTCCGGATTGGTGTGGGCGGGGACGTTGGTCGCACTGACCGCGGTCCTGCTGGTCGACCTGTTGATCATCGGTCGGCGGCCGCACGAGCCGAGTGTGCGGGAGTCCAGTCTCTGGGTTGCCTTCTACGTCGGCCTCGCCCTGCTCTTCGGCGCCGGGGTGTGGTTGACCTCGGGCGCCAGCTCGGCCGGGCAGTTCTACACCGGGTGGCTCACCGAGTACAGCCTCTCGGTGGACAACCTCTTCGTCTTCGTGATCATCATGGCCCGCTTCGGGGTGCTCGGCAGTACCAGCAGAAGGTGCTGCTCGTCGGCATCGTGCTGGCGCTGGTGATGCGCGGCGGGTTCATCGCCGCCGGCGCGGCGCTGATCTCGCAGTTCTCCTGGGTCTTCTACATCTTCGGCGCGTTCCTGATCTACACGGCGGTGAACCTGGCCCGGCAGGGTGAGCCGGACGAGGACGAGTTCTCCGAGAACGTGCTGATCCGGTGGAGTCGCAAGGCATTGCCGATCTCCAAGGACTACGACGGCGCGAAGCTCACCACCCACGCGACCGGCCGCCGACTGTTCACCCCGATGCTGATCGTGATGATCGCGATCGGCACCACCGACCTGATCTTCGCCCTGGACTCGATCCCGGCGATCTTCGGCATCACCCAGGAGCCGTACCTGGTCTTCACCGCGAACGTGTTCGCGCTGATGGGCCTCCGGCAGCTCTACTTCCTGCTCGGTGGACTCCTCGACCGGCTGATCTACCTGAGCTACGGGCTGGCCGTCGTGCTCGGCTTCATCGGGGTCAAGCTGGTGCTGGAGGCGTTGGCCGACAACAACCTGCCGTTCATCAACGGCGGCGAGCACGTCGGTTGGGCGCCGCACATCCCGATCTGGCTGTCGCTGCTGGTCATCATCGGCACCCTCGGCGTCGCCACGGCCGCCAGCCTGATCAAGTCCTCCCGGGACCGCCGCCGCGAGCTGGCCGACGCCCGACGGTGACCGGTCACCGGCCGGCCGGGTGTCGACCGCGCCCGGCCGGTCAGACCCGGTGTGCGCCGACCAGCGTGGCGGCCCGCTCGGCCGGCAACTGCTCCTCGACGACCCGCCGCCGCCGGTAGCAGGCGTGCAGCATCCGGCGCTGCTCTCCGTCGCCCGGGTTGGCGGTGACGATGCCGATGTGGTGGATCTTGCGGCCGGCCGGGCGAAGAAGTAGAGGTCGCCGGGGCGTTCCGCGCCCAGCGCCAGTGGGGTGGTGGCCACGGCCTGGTCGTCGGCGTCCCGGGGCAGCGACACCCCGAACCGACGCCAGGCCAGGTGTACCAGCCCGGAGCAGTCGATGCCGTGCGCGGAGAGGCCACCCCAGACGTAGACCACGTCCAGCAGCCGCTGTGCGACTGCGAGCGCCTGCTCGGCGGTGGCCGCCGCGACCGGCGTCGCGGCCAGGTGGGCGTCGGGCAGCCAGAGCGGGGTGGCCCGGCCCGGGACGTGCACCGGCCGCCAGCCGTCGCGTGCCGGGCCGGCCGGGGCGAGGCGGGTGCCGACGGCGACGCCGGGTAGCACCACCGGCCCGTTCGGGCTGGCGTGCAGCGCGGTGACAGTGGCGTCCACCACCAACGACTGGTCGGCGTCGGTCGGGTCGACGGTGGCCAGCTGGTCGGCGGGGAGCCAGCCCGGGTAGCCACGGGGGTCCAGCTTGGCGGCCGGTTGTTCGACGGCGACGACCCGGGCCCAACCGTCCGGGCGTAGCTCGCTGACGAGGACCCGCTCGCCGAGGAGCAGTTGACTCAGCACGCAGTCGCCGACCTGCTGGTCGGTGTCCATGGCGGAGACCCAGGCCGAGATGTCGGCGCTGGCGGTCAGGGCCGGGCGGTCGACCGGCCGGACCGCCTCGGGGGAGGTCCACAGCGTCGCCACCGCGACCCGGACGACGGCCCCGCGGCCCGGTTGCAGCTCCACGTCAACCCCCAGATCGTGTCGGCTGTCCGAGGGAAACCATATGAAAGAAACCAACGGCCATCAACCGCTGGATTGCATCTTTGCTTCAGCCAGCCCGCGAATCCCCAGGCCAGGGGCGTTTGGTAACACCACGTTCGCGCCGTCGTAACGAATCCCGCCCTGCACCGGTGACCACGCCAGCCACCACGCGGCGTCCAGGTCGGCCACCGCCGTGGTGCCGTACGCGGCGACCAGGCTCGCCGCCGCGCCGATGCCGATCTGGCTCTCCATCATCGAACCGACCACCGTGCCGAGCCCGTGGGCGGCGGCCAGGTCGAGGAGGGTACGCGCCGGATGCAGCCCACCACACTTGGCCAGCTTCACGTTGACCAGGTCGGCGGCCCGGCGGCGGATCACCTCCACCAGGTCGCGGACTCCGAAGACCGCCTCGTCGGCCAGGATCGGCACCGAGACCCGGTCGCTGACCCAGGCCAGCCCGTCCAGGTCCCACCGGGGCACCGGCTGTTCGACCAACTCCACGTCGAGCCCGGCGTCCTCGATGCCACGGATCACCCGGACGGCCTCCCGAGGCGTCCAACCCTGATTGGCGTCCAGCCGGATGCGGATGTCGGTGCCGACCGCCGCGCGGACCGCGCGTACCCGGTCCAGGTCACCGGCCGCGTCGGTGCCCACCTTCAGCTTGAGCACGCCGAAGCCGTCGGCCTGCCGCTGCCGCGCCGCCGTCGCCAGGTCCACCGCGTCACCGGCGGCGAGCGTGACGTCCGTCGGCACCCGCAGCGTGGTGCCGCCGAGCAGCCGTGCCAGGGGCACGCCCAGCCGTTGCGCGGCGAGGTCGTGCAGGGCGACGTCCACGGCCGCCTTGGCGGCCTCGTTGCCCACCACGGCGCGCTGCACCTCGACGCAGCGGGCGACCAGGTCGTCCGGGTCGCGGCCGATCAGCCGTGGGCCCAGCACCTCGCGTACGCACGCCTGCGCGCCGGCGACCGAGGCGCCGGTGACCTGCCAGACCTGGGGCGCCTCGCCGAAGCCGGACCGGCCGTCGGCGTCGACCAGCTCGACGACCAGGGTGTCCACTGTGGTGGTGCGGCGCAGCGCGGTGACGAACGGGGTGTGTAAGGGGGCCGAAACCCGGTGGGTGCGTACCGCCGAGATCGTCATGTCAGGCACCCTATACGCAGGTTCACGGCGGGAGGGGAGACCGGATGACCGGGCAGGGCTGGGAACTGGTGGGCGCACCGAACGCGCGTGACGTGGGCGGGCTCGTCGGCGCGGACGGGCGGCGGGTCCGCGTCGGCCAGTTGATCCGCACTCCCGCGCTGGGTCGGCTGACCGACGAGGACCTGCCGGTTCTCGCGAAGCTGGGGCCGGCCTGCGTGCTGGATCTGCGTGCCGCCACCGAGATCGAGGTCGCCCCGGCCGACCGGCTCGCCGGTGAACCACGGGTGGTGCGTCTGCCGGTGCACGACCCGGAGCACCCGGTCTTCACGTACGTCTCGGCGGTGCTGCTCGGCCACGACCTGAACGCGTACGCGGAGTTGGCCCGGCGGGGCACGGTGGGGGCGATGGCGGCCATCTACCGGTGGTTCGTGACCGGTGAGTCGGCGCGGGTGGGTTTCGCCGAGGCGGTGCGGCTGGCCGGTCGGCCGGAGAACCTGCCGCTGGTCTATCACTGCTCCGCCGGCAAGGACCGCACCGGTTGGCTCACCGTCATCCTGTTGACCGCGCTCGGGGTGGACGAGGCCGCCATCCGCGCCGACTACCTGCGTAACAACGAGCTGACCGACAGCCTGCGTGCGGTCATCATCGAGGCGATGCGGCGGCGGCAGCCCGAGCTGGACGTCGACGCGGTGCTGCCGGTGCTGGAGGTCCGTGCCGAGTACCTCGACGCCGGTTACGACGAGGTACGCCGGGTGCACGGCTCGTTCGACGGGTACCTGCGTGCCGGGCTGGGCCTCACCGACGGGGACCTCAGCGCGCTGCGGACGCACCTGCTGGAGTGACGGCGGGTGCGGGGTCAGAGCTGGTGGCGCGCGGCCCAGACCTGGGCCGAGACGGTCGCGATCAGCTGGCAGGCGTCGTCGTCGCCGTCGGCCGGTTCGGTGGTGGTGCAGACGGCGATCAGGTAGGGCGGAGCGTCGTCGGGCAGCACCACGCCGGCGCCGTGTCGCACACCGCGTACCCAGCCGCTCTTGTGTGCGACGCGAACGCCCTCGGGCAGGCCGGCGGCCAGATCCTCACGGTGTTCCTGGGCGAGCAGGACGTCAAGCATGGCGGCGCAGGCGGCCGGCGAGGCGAGCCGTCCGGGGGTGTTGGCCCCGGTGGCCAGCGCGCCGAGCAGGGCGGCCAGATCGGCGGCGGTGACCGTGTTGGTGATGCCGGCCTCGCGGGCGGCGAAGTCCTCGATGCCCCGGCCGGTGCCGCTGTTGCGGGCGCCGGCGAGCGCCCAGACCTCGGCCACCGCGGGCAGCCCGACGTGCCCGAGGACGAGGTTGGTGGCGAGGTTGCTGGAGCGCACGATCATCCGGTCGGCCAGCCAGCGGAGTGACGCGGTGCCGCCCAGCCGGTCCCAGACCGCGTCGTCGTTGTCGTAGGGCTGGGCGCAGGAGAACCGGGGCGCGCCCGGTTGGGCGGAGTCGAACTCGTTGACGACCGGAACCGGGGCGTCCAGTTCCAGCGTGCCCGCCTCGGCGGCGCGGTGCAGCGCGGCGAGCACCGCGACCTTCATGGTGCTCGCCGCGTAGTGGGCGGCGGCCGGGTGGCGGGTCCAGGTGGGTGGCGCGTCGAGCCGGCCCACGTACGCCGAGACGGTGCCAAGCACCCGGTCCAGGTGGGTGTCGAGATCATCCCAGGTCATGCCGGTGACCGTAGCGGATCAAGGGCGGGCGGGCTCGGGTACCCGTCGCGGGACAGCAGACGGGCGCGCCGGCCGTGAGCGGCCGACGCGCCCGGTGTCGGGGCTGGTGGGCTCAGCCGGCGTGCTTGCGGCGGGCGGCGGCCCGGCCGCGCTGCTGCTGGTCGAGCACGACCTTGCGGATGCGCACCGCGGTCGGGGTGACCTCGACGCACTCGTCCTCGCGGCAGAACTCCAGCGCCTGCTCCAGGGAGAGCTTGCGCGGCGGGATCAGCTTCTCGGTCTCGTCGGAGGTCGACGCCCGCATGTTGGTGAGCTTCTTCTCCTTGGTGATGTTGACGTCCATGTCGTCGGAGCGGGAGTTCTCCCCGACGATCATGCCCTCGTACACCTCGGTGGTGGGGTCGACGAAGAGCTGACCGCGCTCCTGCAGGTTGATCATCGCGAAGGCGGTGACCGCGCCGGCCCGGTCGGCGACCAGCGAGCCGTTGTTGCGGGTGCGCAGCTCACCGAACCACGGCTCGTACGACTCGAAGACGTGGTGCAGGATGCCGGTGCCCCGGGTGTCGGTGAGGAACTCGGTGCGGAAGCCGATCAGGCCGCGCGCCGGGACCAGCCACTCCATCCGGATCCAGCCGGTGCCGTGGTTGACCAGCTGCTCCATCCGGCCCTTGCGGGTGGCCAGCAGCTGGGTGATCGCGCCCAGATACTCCTCCGGGGCGTCGATGGTCAGCCGCTCGACCGGCTCGCAGGTCTTGCCGTCGATCTCCCGGGTGACCACCTGCGGCTTGCCGACGGTCAGCTCGTAGCTCTCCCGGCGCATCTGCTCCACCAGGATGGCCAGCGCCAGCTCGCCTCGGCCCTGCACCTCCCAGGCGTCCGGCCGCTCGGTGGGCAGCACCCGCAGCGACACGTTGCCGATCAGCTCCTTGTCGAGCCGGTCCTTGACCATCCGCGCGGTGACCTTGGAGCCCTTGACCCGGCCGACCAGCGGCGAGGTGTTGGTGCCGATGGTCATCGAGATGGCCGGCTCGTCGACGGTGATCAGCGGCAGCGCGACCGGGTTCTCGACGTCGGCCAGCGTCTCACCGATCATGATCTCCGGGATGCCGGCGACCGCGATGATGTCGCCCGGCCCGGCGGTCTCGGCCGGCTTGCGCTCCAGGCCCTCGGTCATCAGCATCTCGGAGATGCGGACCCGCTGGGTGCTGCCGTCGGTGCGGCACCAGGCCACCGTCTGACCCTTGCTGATGGTGCCCTGGCGGACCCGGCACAGCGCCAGCCGGCCGAGGAACGGCGAGGCGTCGAGGTTGGTGACGTGCGCCTGCAGCGGGGCGCCGTCCTCGAACGCGGGTGCCGGGATGGTGTCCAGCAGGGTGCGGAACAGCGGCTCCAGGGAGGTGCTGTCGTCCGGCACCGAGCCGTCGGCGGGCTGGGTCAGCGAGGCGATGCCGTCGCGGGCGCAGGCGTAGACGATCGGGAAGTCGATCTGCTCCTCGTCGGCGTCCAGGTCGAGGAAGAGCTCGTAGGTGTCGTCCACGACCTCCTTGATCCGGGCGTCGGGGCGGTCCACCTTGTTGATCACCAGGATGATCGGCATCCGGGCTCGCAGCGCCTTGCGCAGCACGAAGCGGGTCTGCGGCAGTGGGCCCTCGCTGGCGTCGACGAGCAGGACCACGCCGTCGACCATGGTCAGACCGCGCTCGACCTCGCCGCCGAAGTCGGCGTGCCCCGGGGTGTCGATGATGTTGATGGTGACCGGGTCGGAGCCGTCCGCCGGCAGGTAGCGCACGCCGGTGTTCTTGGCGAGGATGGTGATGCCCTTCTCCCGCTCCAGGTCCCCCGAGTCCATCACCCGCTCGGTGTTCTCGCCACGGGCACCGTAGGCGCCGGCCTGCCGCAACATGGCGTCGACCAGGGTGGTCTTGCCGTGGTCGACGTGAGCGATGATGGCGACGTTGCGGAGGTCGGTGCGAAGCTGCATACCCTCTATCCTTCCGCCTGCGCTCGCGCAGGCTGCGTCGGGGTCACCCCCAGGTGCCCCTGATCTATGGTGAAACCGCTGTGCCGGTGGTTCCCCCGGCTGGCATGCTGGCTCCCGTGTCCCGGGGGCCTGAGTGCACGACCTGCTGACCTTCTTGCAGGGTCTGCCCACCCTGTGGATCTACCTGGTCGCCGCGCTGATCGTGGCGGGCGAGACCGCGGTGATCTTCGGCCTGCTCGTGCCGGGTGAGGCTACCCTGCTGCTCGTCGGCTTCCTCACCTACAACGGTACCTTGCGGCTCGGGCCGGCGTTGCTCGCGATGATCGCCGCGGCGGTCCTCGGTGACGGGCTGGCCTTCCGCGCCGGGCGGCGGTACGGCCCCCGGCTGCGCGCCGGGCTGGGTCACCGGGTCGGGCCCGAGCGGTGGCGCCGCGCCGACGCCATGCTCGCCCGCCTCGGCGGGAGGGGCGTGTTCGCGGCCCGTTGGGTGGCTTTCGCCCGGACCCTGGTGCCCGGCTGCCGGCGCGGCGGGCATGTCGTACCGGCGGTTCGCCCTGTGGAACCTGGGTGGGGTGGTGACCTGGGTGGGCGGTTCGGTGCTGCTCGGGCACCTCGCGGGTGAGTCGTACGACACGGTCTCCCGGTTGCTCGGCCGGGCCACCGGGGTGGCGCTGCTGCTGCTGGCCGGGCTGCTGGGGGTGGTGCTCGTCGGCCGGTGGCTGGGGCGCAACCCCGACCCGGTGCGCGCGCTGCTGTCCCGGGCCGGCGCGTTGCCTCCGGTGCGCTGGCTCACGCCCGCTACGGGGTGCTGTTCTTCCTGGTGGCCATGCGTATCGGGCCGGCCTGGACGCTGCTGCTCAACCTGGCCGCCGGGCTGCTGCTGCTCTTCGCCGCCGGGCTCGCCATCGCCGGTCTGCTCTCCGTGGCGGTGCGCAACAGCGGGCTCGCCGCGCTGGACGGCGCCATCGCCGGCTGGTTCGCCGCCCGCCGCACCCCGGACGCCGCGGAGGCCACGTTGATAGTGGTTTCGGTGGTACGCGGCTCGGTGTTGATCGTGTTGGTGGCGCTGGTGGCCGCGGTGCTGGCGTGGCGCAACCGACCCTGGCGGGCGGATCTGCTCAGCGTGGTCGGCACGGTGGGCGCGTTCGTGCCGCTGGTGGTGCTGGCCGTGGTGGCCGAGCTGACCGGGGCGGACGGGACCGCACCGGGCGGTGGTGAGGTCGCCCCGCTCTCCACGCAGAACGCCGTGGTCGCGGCGAGCTTCTGCACCCTGGCCTGGCTGGTGTCGCGCAGCGCCCGGTGGCCGGTGGCGGTGGCGGCCTGGACCGCCGCCGCGGCGGGCGTGCTCGGGATCGGCGGTGCGCGGCTCTACCTCGGGCTGGAGACGGCCAGCGGGACGGCGGCGGCGGTGCTGCTCGGGGTGCTCTGGACGGTGGTGTTCATGGTCGCCTGGGCCACCCGGGACCGGGCGGTGGGGGATCGGGAGCCGCCAACCGACCAGGCGACGCCGCCGTCGCCGGGGCAACGCAGCCCGGTCGAACCTTGCTAGGGTGCGGCGACGTTCACACGGGGGAGGCATCGGCATGGTTCGACGGACCGGCCGGCTGGGCGCTGCGGCGCTGGCCGGGCTCCTGCTGGCGAGCGCGCTGGTCGGCTGTGGCCCCAAGGGGGAGACCTCGCGGCAGCCGGCTGCGCGCCGGTCGCGGTCACCGAGACACCGGCGGTCGTGCCATTCGACGACGAGGTCACCGACGAGCCCACCGAGTCGGCGGCCCGGGTGACGTCGACGGCTCCGTCGCCGAGCAGCCAACCGCCCTCGGCCGCGAAGGTGGCGACCAGGCCGGCCCGCCCGGCCGCGGCGCCGAGGCCGCGCACGGTGCCCCGGCGGCCGATCGAGACCAGCGTTCCACCGCCGGTCCGGAAGCCGCCGCGCCCCGAGGAGTGCCCCACCTACCGGGGCACCCAGGCGACCCGGGCCGAGGTGAAGTCGGCGCTGACCGACGCGGCGAACCGGGTCTACTGGCCGGTCTCGGCACCGGACATCAAGATCCCGCTCGACCTGCTCAAGGCCACCGCCTGGCAGGAGAGCGGCTGGCAGTCGAACATCTACGCCTGTGACGGCGGGGTCGGGCTGATGCAGGTGATGCCGGACACCGCGACCTGGATGAACCAGCGGTTCGAGAAGAGCTACCAGATCGACGACTACCGGGACAACGCCTACCTCGGCGGCACCTACCTGGCCTGGTTGACCAAGTACATCGGCGACATGTACTTCGAGTCCGACTTCCGTCTCGACCCGGCCCTGTGCACCAGCGAGCTGAACTCCTGCCTGCTCAACGCGGTCATCGCCGCGTACAACTACGGGCACGGGGCGGTGGCGCAGGAGGGCAAGCCGCTGGTTATCCCCAACCCGTCGTACGTGCGCAACGTGCGGGCCCTGATGACCCAGTGCGTCTGCCTGTCCTACTGACCCGGTCGGAGCCGGTCAGTCGTGCGCGGCGACCGGCTCCGCTGACCTCGGGGTGGCCTGGCCGAGGTCACGGGTGACCCGGCCGGGCCACCAGAGGCGGTCACCGAGCACGAACGCCAGCGCCGGCACCAGGACCGTGCGGACCAGCAGGGTGTCCAGCAGGACGCCGATGCAGACGATGATGCCGATCTGGGTCAGCGTGATCAGCGGCAGCACGCCGAGCACGGCGAAGACCGCGGCGAGCAGCACCCCGGCGCTCGTGATCACCCCGCCGGTGACCCGCAGGGCGGAGCGCATCCCGTCCCGGGTGCCGGCGCTGCGGGCGTCCTCCCGGGCCCGGGTGACCAGGAAGATGTTGTAGTCCACCCCGAGTGCCACCAGGAACACGAAGGCGAGCAGCAGCACACCGCTGTCCAGGGCGGGGAAACCCAGCACGTGGTCGAAGAGCAGCCAGGCCGCGCCGAGGCTGGCGAAGAACGACGCGATCACGGTGAGCACCAGCAGCACCGGGGCGAGCAGGCCGCGCAGCAGCAGCACGAGCACGGCCCCGACCAGCAGCAGGATGATCGGCAGGATGAGGCGCAGGTCGCGGTTGTTGGCCTCGTCGGAGTCGTAGGTGGCGGCCACGGAGCCGCCGACGATCGCCCCGGAAGGGGTGTCGGCGCGGCGACGGCCGGCGGCGCGGAGCCGGGTACGGCGGCCACCGCCTCGCGCAGCGCCTCGATGGCGCGGTCCGACGCGGTGGTGCCGGGCTCGGCGTCCAGGACCACGTCGACCTGGGCGACGGCCGCACCGGCGTCGCCGGGG
>NZ_JAEVHL010000144.1 GCF_016803395.1 Micromonospora tarensis
GGCGATCGCCTCCGCCGCCGCGATCGGCCGCCGCTACGCCGAACTGGCCGGCGCGACGGCCGACGCCGCGGTGACGGCGGCCGAGGTGGCCGAACGGGCCGCCGCCGGCGAACCGCTGGCGAGCCGGGTCTGGCAGGAGGCCGTCGAGGCGCTCGCCGACGGCCTCGCCACCGGGCAGGCGCTCTTCGACGTGGCGACGATCGTGCTCGGCGGGGGCCTGGCCCAGGCCGGGGACCGGCTGTTCACCCCACTGCGGGCGGCCCTGCACGAGCGCATGACCTTCCACCGGGAGCCGCGGCTGGTCCCGGCCGCCCTCGGCGACGAGGCGGGTTGCCTCGGTGCCGCCCTGCTCGCCCTGGACGCCATGGGTGTCCGTGACCAACAGGAGATGCGATGACCGTACGGGTGAACGGCCGAGTGGTGACCCCGACCGGTGTCATTCGACAGGGCTGCGTCGAATGGCACGGGGACCGGATCACGGCGGTGGCCGAATATCCGTCGGTGCGTGACGGGCACTGGATTCTGCCCGGCTTCGTCGACATGCACACCCACGGCGGTGGTGGGCACACCTTCACCACCGGGGACGCCGACCAGGCCCGCGCGGCGGCCGGCTTCCACCTGGCACACGGCACGACGACACTACTGGCCAGCCTGGTGAGCGCACCCTTTCCGCTGATGCGCGCGGCCACCGAGGCGTACGCCCCGCTGGTCGACGAGGGCGTGCTGGCGGGCATCCACTTCGAAGGGCCGTACCTCTCCGCCGCCCGCTGCGGCGCGCAGAACCCGGAGTACCTGCGCGACCCGTCGACCGACGAGCTGACCGAGCTGATCGAGCTGGGCCGGGGCGCGATCCGCATGGTCACCCTCGCCCCGGAGCGCGACGGCGCGCTGGAGGCGATCAAACTGCTCACCGCGCAGCGGGTGGTGGCGGCGGTGGGCCACACCGACGCCACCTACGACCAGACCCGCGCCGCTGTCGCCGCCGGCGCCAGCGTCGGCACCCACCTGTTCAACGGCATGCGGCCGGTCCACCACCGCGAGCCCGGGCCGGTGGTGGCCCTGCTCGACGCGCCCGGCGTGATCTGCGAGCTGGTCGCCGACGGGGTGCACCTGCACGACGGCATGCTCACCTTCGCGACGGCGACCGCGGGCCCGGACCGGGCCGCGCTGATCACCGACGCGATGGCCGCCGCCGGCATGCCCGACGGTGAGTACGAGCTGGGCGGCCAGGCCGTCACAGTGGCCGACAGCGTGGCCCGGCTCGCCCGCGACGGCGCGATCGCCGGCAGCACCCTGACCATGGACGCCGCGCTGCGGCACGCGGTGAACGCCGGAATCCCGATCGCCGACGCCGCCCGGATGGTGGCCACCACCCCGGCGCGCGCCATCGGCCTGGGCGACCGGGTGGGCGCCCTCCAGGTGGGTCTCCGCGCCGACCTGGTGGTGCTCGACGACGACCTCAACGTGGTGCGGGTGCTGCGCGGCGGCTCCTGGGTGGAGTGACACGTGGGCCGACCGCTGCCGTCGCTGTGCGCCAGGCCACTACCGACGCCTGTTGCGCGGCCTGTCGAGCTGCCCCAGATCCGGGGCGGACAGGCGGCGAGCAGGCGGGCAGCCGGCGGCGGGCAGCACGCGGCGAACAGGCGGATGGACGGGTGCTCGACAGGGCGCCTAACGAGCCTCCGGAACTGAATCGTTTACGACATCAGCTCCAAAGGCAGCGGACCCGGATAGTCCGTCCGGTCACCGAGCCGACGACGCAACCGGATGAGCAAGCCGGAACCGGGCCCCGGACAACCCGGCCTCGGACAACCAGGCCAGGTCCTAGCTCAGGCTGGGGACTTCCACGCCGAGGATGGCCTGCTCGTCGGGGCGGTGCACCAGCACGTCGGTCAGGTACGACTGGACCGCGTTGCGCATCCCGACATCTCGGCCGGCCTGTTCGGACAGCAGCCACTTGTGCTCGATGATCTGCGCGAACAGCTCCTGCGGCTCCAGCTTGCGGCGCAGGTGCGCGGGGACGGCCCGGACCACCGGCTCGAAGACCTCGGTGAGCCAGCGGTGTGCCGCCTGCTGCTCGTCGACGAGGTCGCTCTCGGCGCGGTAGGCGTCCAGGTCGTTGAGCAGCTTGCGGGCCTGGTTCTCCTCGGCATCCAGACCGGTCAGCCGCAGCAGCCGCCGGGTGTGGTAACCGGCGTCCACGACCTTCGGCCGGACCAGGTACCGCCCGTTGTCGATGGACGACATGGCCACCTCGGCCACGTCGAAGCCCAGCTCGTTGAGACGGCGGATCCGACCCTCGATGTCGCGCCGGGCCTCCCGCTCGACGGCCTGCTCGTAGGTGATCTCGTGCCAGAGCCGCTCGTAGCGCTGCACCACCTCCTCGCAGACCACCTCGGGGTCGATGGACTCGTGCAGCAGGCCGGCGGCCTGTAGGTCCAGCGCCTCGCCGAAGATGTTCACCCGGGCGATCTCCAGGTCCTCACCGCGCTGGCCGTTGGAGAGCGAGGTGTGCAACGCGCCGGTCTCCGCGTCCACCAGGTAGGCGGCGAACGCGCCCGCGTCCCGGCGGAACAGCGTGTTCGACAGCGAACAGTCGCCCCAGAAGAAGCCGGTCAGGTGCATCCGGACGATCAGGGCGGCGAGCGCGTCGAGCAGCCGGCTCATCGTCTCCGGCCGCAGGGTGTGCGAGAAGAGCGCCCGGTACGGCAGCGAGAACTGCAGGTGTCGGGTGATCAGCACCGATTCGAGCGGCTCGCCGTCCTCGGTCTGCCGGTCGGCGACGACCGCCACCGCCTCGACCGAGGGAAAGTCGATCCGTTCCAGGGCCCGGAGCAGGTCGTACTCGCGCTCGGCGATCCGCTCGCGGGTCTCCTTGAACGCGTACACGTACTCACCGAGCCGGACGAACCGGACGATGTGTCGGGAGATGCCCTGTGGCAGAGCCACCAGGTGCTGGGCCGGCCACTCCTCCAGCGGTGTCGACCACGGGAGGTCGAGCAGCGCCGGGTCCACGAGGGCAGAGGTGATCCGCACGGGCCCAAGCATGACTGGTCGCCCCCCACATCCGCCGCACATCGTGGTTGGGCCCACAGCGCCGGACACCCCGCCCCCGGGCCGGGCCGGTAGCGTGGTCGCGTGCTCAAACCCACGGCGGTACGAGGTGACCTGCGGCTACGCCCTGTCCGCCCGGCCGGCTGGTGGTTCGACGCGCTGATGCTCGTCGGTCTGGTCGGGTTGACCGTGGCGCTCGCCGCCAACCAGCTCTTCGGGCTGGACCGGGCCGTCGCCGACTGGGCCGACGCGCACCGACCGACGCTCGCCTACTGGGCGGCCCGGGTGCTCAACCTGCTCGGCCAGGGCTCCCCGCTGACGCTGATCGCCGCCGGGCTGGGGGTGCTGCTCGCCGTCCGGCTGCGCTCGGTGCGGCCGCTCCTGCCGCCGGTGCTCGGATTCGTGCTGACGCTCCTGACGATCGGCCCGCTCAAGGTGTGGACCGCGCGGGCGCGCCGAGCGCCAGCGTCAAGGAGCCGTTCCTGCCACCCGAGCAGACCCTGCCGCTGTTCCACGACGACCTGCCGGTGCGGTTCGCCCAGTCCTACCCGTCGGGGCACGTCGCCAACGCGATCGTCTGGTACGGCGTCATCGCACTGCTGCTCGCCCCGCTGGCCCGCAGCTTCGGTCGGCAGCTCCCGGCCCGGTTGGTCACCGTGATCCGGGTGGTGCCGCCGCTTGTCGTCCTCACCACCACCACCTATCTGGGCTGGCACTGGCTAACCGACTCGGTGGCCGGGCTGCTGCTCGGGCTGCTGCTGGACCGGCTGCTGCACCGGGTGCCCTGGGACGAGCTGCCGCTCCCCGGCCGGTCACGGGAATGGGACCGGCCGTTCACCTCGTACCCCTAAGGTCCGGTTCGTGAATCAACTGGCCCGCCGGCTCGGCGTACCCGATGCGGTTGTCATCGGGTTGGGCTCGATGCTCGGCGCGGGCGTCTTCGTGGTCTTCGGCCCGGCCGCGGCGGCGGCCGGTGGTGCCGGCCTGCTGCCGGCGCTGGTGCTGGCTGGCTTCATCGCCTACTGCAACGCGACCAGCTCGGCCCGGCTGGCGGCTCGTTACCCGGAGTCCGGCGGCACCTACGTCTACGGCCGGGAACGCCTCGGGCCGTTCGCCGGTTTCCTGGCCGGCTGGGGTTTCGTGGTCGGCAAGACGGCGAGCTGCGCCGCGATGGCGTTGACCATCGGGGCGTACCTGTGGCCGGGGCAGGCCCGGCTGGTCGCCGTCGGCGCGGTGCTCGCGGTGACCGCGGTGAACCTGCGCGGCATCGCCAAGACGGCCACCGTGACCAGGGCGCTGGTCGCGCTGGTGCTCGCGGTGCTGACAGTGGTGGCGGTCGTCGGCGTGCTGGGCGGGCCGGTGCAGCTGGCCCGGTTGACCGATCCGGGCGGCTCCGCCCGGGGCGTGCTCACCGCCGCCGGCCTGCTGTTCTTCGCCTTCGCCGGGTACGCCCGGATCGCCACGCTCGGCGAGGAGGTCCGCGACCCGCGGCGGACCATCCCCCGCGCCGTGCCGCTGGCGCTCGGCACGGTGCTGGTGATCTACCTGGTGCTGGCCGTCGTCGCGCTCGGGGTGCTCGGCGCCGACCGGCTGGCCGGTTCCACCGCGCCCCTGGTCGACGTGGTGACCGCCGCCGGGCTACCCAACCTGGCCTGGGTGGTCCGCGCCGGGGCGACCATCGCGGTCACCGGGGTGCTGCTCTCCCTGGTCGCCGGGGTCGGTCGCACCACGCTCGCGATGGCCCGACGCCGCGACCTGCCCGGCGCGCTGGCGGCCGTGCACCCGGTGCACCAGGTGCCGCACCGCGCCGAGGCAGCGGTGGCCGCCGTGGTGATCCTGGTCGTGCTCCTCGGCGACGTACGGCAGGCGATCGGCTTCTCCAGCTGCACGGTGCTGGTCTACTACGCGATCACCAACGCGGCGGCGCTGACCCTGGGCCGGGACCCGGACCGGCGGCTGCCGGTCCGGGTGCTCGCCGGGCTGGGCCTGGTCGGCTGCCTGCTGCTCGCTGTCAACCTGCCGCTGGGCAGCGTCCTCGCGGGCTTCGGCGTGCTCGCTGTCGGTGCCGCCCTCTTCGGGCTACGCACCGGCTGGCGGCCTGGTCAGCGACTGAGCCGCCGGTAGCGGCGCACCGCGAGCGGAGCGAAGACAGCGATCAGCAGCACCGGCCAGAACACCGCCAACAGCATCGCGTGCTCCGCCGGCCAGGAGTCGCCACCCAGGCCCGGATTGCCGAACAGTTCGCGGATCGCCGCGACGGTGGCCGACAACGGGTTCCACTCCGAGATCGCACCGACGAACGACGGCATCAGCTCGGGCGACACGAAGACGTTCGAGATCGCGGTGAGCGGGAACGCCGCCGGGAAGACGATCACGCCGACCGTGTCCGGGTTGCGGACCAGCAACGCCAGGTAGATCCCCACCCAGGTGATCGCGACCCGCAGCAGCAGGAGGAGCCCGACGGCGAGCAACGCCCGGCCCACCCCGAGTCGCCACTGCCACCCGACAAGTAGGCCACAGGCCAGCAGCGCGGACATCTCCAGCATTGCCCGTAGCAGGTCGGCGGCGCTGCGACCGGTCATCAGCGCGGACCTGGCCATCGGCATCGACCGGAACCGGTCGACGACACCCCGGCTGAGGTCCAGCGCCACACCGGTCGCGGTGGCGCCCAGGCCGTACAGCATCGTCATGACGAAGACCCCGGGCAGCAGAAACTCACGGTAGTTGCCGCCGTTGGGCACCTGCATGCCACTGCCGAACACGTACCCGAAGACCAGCACGAACATGATCGGCAGGGAGAAGTAGAGGATCAGCTCCTCCGGTGCGCGGATCACGTGAATCATGTTCCGCCTGGTCATCGTCCAGCCGTCGGCTATCGCGGTGGTCATGCCACGGCCGCCTGTCGTCCGGCCCCGGCCTGTTCGCGGGCGTGGTCGGGCCGGTGCCCGGTCAGGTGCAGGAACGCCTCGTCCAAGGTGGCGCGGCGCAGGCCGACGTCCTCGACCGCGATCGCGGCGTCGTCCAACGCCCGTACCACGTCGACCAGCACGGCGACCCGGTCGACCACCGGCACGCTGAGCCGCCGCACCTCCGGTTCGATCACCGGCTCCGCGCCGCTGATCGGCGCGACGATGCGGGCGGCCTCGGCCAGGTCGGCCGGGTCGCGCACCACCACCTCGATCCGGTCGCCGCCGGTCATCGACTTCAGCTCGTCCGGTGACCCCTCGGCGACCACCCGACCGGCGTCGATCACCGAGATCCGGTTGGCCAGTTGGTCGGCCTCCTCCAGGTACTGCGTGGTGAGCAGCACCGTGGTCCCCTCCGCCACCAGGGCCCGCACCAGGTCCCACACCTGGTTGCGGCTACGCGGGTCCAGGCCGGTCGTCGGCTCGTCGAGGAAGAGCACCCGTGGCGTACGGATCAGGCTGGCGGCGAGGTCCAGCCGTCGGCGCATCCCACCCGAGTACTCTCCGGCGGACCGGCTCGCCGCCTCGTCGAGTCCGAAACGTTCCAGCAGGTCACCGGCGCGCTGCCGGGCCTCCCGTCGGCCGAGCCGGAACAGCCGGCCGAACAGCTCCAGGTTCTGCCGGCCGCTGAGGGTTTCGTCGACCGCGGCGTACTGCCCGGTCAGTCCGATCCGGGCGCGCACCTCGCTCGGCTGACGCAGCACGTCGAACCCGGCCACGGTGGCCCGGCCGGTGTCGAAACGCAGCAGCGTGGCGAGGATCCGGACGGCCGTCGTCTTTCCCGCACCGTTCGGCCCCAGCAGTCCGTAGACCGCGCCGGTCGGCACGGCCAGGTCAAACATGTCCAGCGCGCGGGCCGGGCCGTACCGCTTGCCCAGACCCTCGGCGACCACTTCGAATGTCGTCATGCCCCCACCGTGCGGTGGTTCGCTGACGGGTCACGCACGGCCGACTGACGGTGGCGCACCAGGGCCGGCCTTCTCCGCCTCGGTGATCTGTCGGAGAACGAACATGATCTCCGTACGGGTGGCGTCGCCGACGTACCAGCCGGTGAGTCCGCCGGTCAGCGCCGCTTCACAGAACCGCCTCGCCTCGAGAAGGTCGCCGCAGAGCCGAGCCACCTGGGCGAGGCCGAGCCGGGCGGCGGAGACGAGCTCCGGTGCGCCGCTGCGCTGCGCGAGGAGCAGGGCGGCGGCGAAGTCGTCGCGCGCCGCGCCGAGGTCACCGGCGCGCAGCCTGATCTCTCCCCGGGTACGCAGCATGTCGGCCTGGTCGACGGCCGATTCGAGTTCCTCGGCCAACCTCATGGCCTGGTCCATGTGGGCGCCCGCCGCTTCCGGGTCATCGCGCCAGGCCGCGAGTTCGCCGAGCACGCCCAAGGTGATCATGGACCCCCAGCGGTCCCCGGACTGCCGGAAGCCGTCGAGCGCGGTGTCCAGTGCCGTCCTGGCCTGGTCCCACCGACCACTCCACATCTGCGCCGAGCCGCTCCCCATCGCACCCAGCGCGTTGATCCACGCGTCCGAACCGACCAGTCGCCGCAGCTCCCGCATCAGCTCGTTGACGTGCTCGGACCCGCCGGACGGCGGTCCGGCCGAGATTCCCGACAGGTACAGCAGGAAGGGTTGCCGGGGCGGTCGGTCGAGACCGCGGATGACGGAACGCTGCGTTGTCAGCGAGTCCAGCGGCCCGGATCCATCGAGCGAGGCGTTGTAGACGCAGAGCGTGTACTCCTCGCGCAGCCCGGCAGGCGCTTCGTCGCCGAGCACGTCGAGGACGTCGGCGGCCAACCGGGATCCTTCCCCGCGCATGCCGCGCAGCCACCAGTAGAACGACAGGGCCGCGACCAACCCGGCGGCGTCGGCAGCGTCTCCGGCCGCGGTGGCACGGCGCAGCGCGGCATGAAGGTTGTCCCGCTCGGCGTCGAGCCGTCGCAGCCAGTGCAACTGCTCCGCGCGTCGGAGGTGGTCGCTGGCGGTCCAGGCGAATTCCAGGAAGTACGCGGTGTGCGCCCGACGCAGGTCGTCGGCCTCGCCCGCGTCGGCGAGACGCTCGGCGCAGAAGGCACGCACCGTCTCCAGCATCCGGTACCGGCCACCGGTCAGCTCCACGAAGGACTTGTCGACCAGGCCGGTCAGCGCGTCGACGAACTCCCCACCGGGCAGGCCGCAGACCCGTTCGGCCGCTTCCAGCGTCGCGCCGCCGGCGAAGACGGTCAGCCGGCGGGCCAGTTTGCGTTCGCCATCGTCGAGCAGGTCCCAGCTCCACTCGACCACGGCCCGCAGCGTGCGGTGTCGGGGCGACGCCGCCCGGCTGCCCATCGACAGCAGCCGGAACCGGTCGTCGAGGCGGGCGGCCACCTCGGCGACGGGCAGCGCGCGCAGCCGGGCGGCGGCCAGCTCGATCGCCAACGGCAGCCCGTCGAGGGTCCGGCAGATCCGCAGCACCGTGTCAACGTTGGCCGGCGTGACGGTGAAGTCGGGTGCGACGTCGGCGGCCCGCTGGGCGAAGAGCCGAACGGCGGCGTAGTCGTCGGCGTCCAGCGCGGACGCGCCCAGCGGTGGCACTGTGAGCCCGGACAGCGGGCACAACGCCTCACCGGTCAGCCCGAGCGGTTCCCGACTGGTGGCCAGCACCCGCAGTGTCGGGCACCCGCCCAGCAACCGGGCGGCCAGCCGGGCGGCGTCCGCGATGACGTGCTCGCAGTTGTCGAGCACGAGCAGCAACCGCCGCTCGGCGAGCGCCTCGACCAGGCGGTCGATTGCCTGCCGGCCCGGCTCGGCCGGGGCGCGCAGGCCGGCGTCGCGCAGGCCGAGCGCGCTCAGCACCGCCTGCGGTACGTCCGAACCGCCGGCCAGCCCGGCCAGCTCGACGAAGCGGACCTCGCCGTCGACGTGGCCCGCGACCTCGATCGCCAGGCGGGTCTTGCCCGCGCCCCCGGGGCCGGTGAGGGTGACCAGCCGGCGCTCGCCGAGCAGCTCCCCGACCCGCTTCAGCTCCGCCTCCCGCCCGACGAAGGTGGTGAGCTGGCTCGGCAGCGCCGACCCGGCCGGCCCACGCGCGGCCGGGCGTTCGGCTCCGCGCAGCACCGCCAGGTGGATCGCGGCCAGCTCCGCGGACGGGTCGACGCCGAGCTGTTCGACCAGCGCGCGCCGGGCGTCCTCGAACTCGGAGAGCGCCTCCGCCGGGCGACCCAGGGCGGCCAGGGCCCGGATGAGCTGGCCCCGTGGCCGCTCCCGCAGCGGATGTGCAACGACCAACTCCCGCAGCTCCGCGACCAGCTCGCCGGACGCGCCCAACGCCAGGTCCGCCTCGACCCGATCCTCGACGGCGGCCAGCCGCAGCTCGTCCAGCCGGGCCGCCTGGGCGGGCGCACCGACGACATCGGCGAGGGCGGGCCCACGCCACAGCTCCAGCGCCTCCCGCAGCACGGTGGCCGCGCGGGACCAGTCGCCGTCGGCGAGCGCGCGCCGGCCCGTCTGGGCGAGCCGTTCGAAGCGGTACGCGTCGACCTCGTCGGGGTCCACCGCGAGGCGGTAACCGGCCGGATGGAACTCCACCGGGTCGTGCTCGGCGGGCAGGGCCTGCCGCAGCCGCGACACCTGGGACTGGAGCGCGTTCGCCGCTCCCCGGGGCGGGTGCTCGCCGTACAGGCCGTCGATCAGCCGCTCGGCGGGAACGACGCGACCCGCGTCGAGCAGCAGGAGTGTCAGCAGCGCGCGCAGCCGCGGACCGCCCACGGGAATCTCGCGCCCGTCGGCGTGCAGCACCCGGGTCGGCCCCAGAATGCGGAAACGCATGACATGGATTGTCACTCAGTGCTGCCCCGGCCGACCGGTCCACGTCGTCGTGCGCTCACCCGGTGCGGGTCGCGCTGGCGTCCGGCTCGTCCCGGACGCGAGTGTCGTCCGGCTCCCCCGCCCGGTGCCCGGTGCCGGCACTCTGCGGCGACGGCACCACGCCACCGCCAGGTGCGAACGGGTCGGTCGCGCCGAGCGCGGGCGGGGCGCACTGCCTGGTCAACCAGTCCAGCCCACGCCGTCGGGCGACCACCGTCAACCGGTCGCCGGCGGAGATCACCTGCCGGGGGTCGAGGTCCTTCCACCAGATCGTCTTGCCACCGCCGGCCGGAGTCCGGGCGATCAGCCGGACCTGCCCGTTCCGGTTGACCACGTCCAGTGCTCGCCCGTCCAGTTCGGAGCCGGCGGCGACCGGCACCTCGGCGACCGGCAGCGCGTGCCGGTCGACCGGAATTGTGGTGATCACCGCGCGTTCGGTGAGTGCCCCGATGAAGGCCGGGGCGGCCAGGTAGGAGACCGACCGGGAGACGCCGAGGGCGAAGGTCTCCTCCACCCGTTCGGCGAAGTCACCATCGAAGAGCCGCAACACCACCCGCAGGTCAGCACGGAGATCACGGGCAGCGAGGGCCGCCTCCAGGTTGGCCACGTCGTCGGTGGACGCCACCACCAGCGCCTGGCAGTCGGCCACCGACGCGGCGACCAGCGTCTCCGGCAGCGCGGCGTCGCCGATGATCAGCGGCACCTCCAGTTGCCGGGCGAGGGCGGCACCGCGCGGCTCCGGGTCCTTGTCGATCGCCACCACCTCGACGTCGTACTCGCGCAGCTGCGCCATCACCCGGGTGCCGACGTTGCCCAGACCGACCACCACGACGTGCCCGACCCGCGCGGGCTGCAACCGGCCGGTGTGCAGGGCCAACCGGGCGTTGACGATGCCGTCCACCACCACGGCGGTGATCAGCGGGATCAGCGCCAGCCCGGCCAGGTTGAGCACCACCTGCATGACCTGAGCGTCCGCCGACTTGGTGGGGTCCGGGTCGGCACCGCTGAGGGTGGTGACCAGGGTCAGGTAGAGCGCCTCCAACGGGGAGACGTCCTCGGCCCGGGAGATCAGCGCCCCCAGCACCGCGATCAGCGCGAGGACCACCATCACCGCGATACCGATCTTGCGGGTGGCGAAGCCGCGTACCGCTCCGGCCAGCACCGCGACCGGACGACGCCGCCGGCGGGCCCGGACCAGCCGACGGGCGGCGACCTCGGTGCCCGGTGGCTGGCCGGTCGCCTCGGCGAGCACCAGGTCGGCCCGGGCCTGATCGGCCGGCAGCAGCTCCACCCCGTGCGCCTCGGTGAGGTTGGCCAGCGCGCAGACCACGTCCTGCGGTCGGACGTCGGCGCGCCGCGCCACCCGCAGCGTCTTGTCCCGGTGCTGGAACGAACTGGGGTCGACCTCGCCCAGCGCGGCGGCCACGAAGGCCGGCGCGGCCATCTGCGCGTCCGAGAGCACCTCGACCGGTGCCTTGAGCAGCTTGCGCACCCCGTCGGCGAGGGTGCCGTTGAACATCCGCAGCACCTGGCGGACCCGCTGGTCGACAGCCTGGGCGCAGAGCGCGGCGTGCAGGTTGCCCACGTCGTCCTGGTGCAGCAGGGCCAGCCCGGTCGCCCCGGCCAGGCCGGCGGTCTCGAAGGTGGCCACGTCCAGCCGATCCGAGCGGACCACCCGGAGCCCGCGCAGCCCGGCCACGTCCGGACCGTTGCTGCGGTAACGCTCGGGCACCACAACGGTGACCCGGGCGCCGCCGGCCGGCAGTTCGGATTCGAGCATCGCCCGAGCCACGTAGTAGGCGAGCGCGTCCTTGCCACAGATCACGTAGTGCGGGCGCGGATCGCCGACGGAGCGCAGCCGCCAGTTCCACTCGACCGCCCGTCGCGCCCGGTCCCGCCACGGCTCCGCCATGTCCGGATCGTAATCAGCACGGCAACCATGGGCGACCCCGCCCGGATCGTCCCCTGACCAGGCATGCCCGCCTCGACGGCGGGTAGAGCAGCGCCATGCAGACCTTCCTCCCGTATCCGGACTTCCTGGTCAGCGCCCGAACGCTGGACCAGAAGCGGCTGGGCAAGCAGCGGGTGGAGGCCATCCAGGTGCTGCGCGGGCTCACCTGGCCCGGGTACGGCTGGCGCAACCACCCGGCAGTCAAGATGTGGGCCGGGTACGAGGAGGCGCTCACCCGCTACGGGTTGGACATGTGCGCGGTCTGGACCGAACCGGGGCGGGCCGACACCTGCGCCACCACGATGACCGTCGACCTCGCCGCCGCCTGCGGGCCCGGCGTCGTCCGGACCCAGGACGAGCTGGCCCGGGTCGGTGAGCTGCCACCGTGGCTGGGCCGCGACGACCTGCACCTGAGCCACCGCTCGTCGCTGCTGCGCAAGGACCCGGCGCACTACCGGCCGATCTTCGGCGACGACGTGCCGGCGGACCTGGAGTACGTCTGGCCCGCCTCGGACCGCCCGCGCCGTTGCTTGCCGATCGGGTGAGCCGCACTGGGGCAGACTGACGTCCATGACTGTGTCGCAAGTGGTGGGCCGCCTCCTCGGCGTACGTCAGCACCAGGTGGACCCGGGTGGCGGTGGCGCCGACCGGGTGCCGCGACCGACGACGGCGCTGGTGGTGGGCGGCGGCATCGCGGGCGTGTCGGCGGCGGTGGTGCTGGCCGAGCGGGGTGTGACGGTGACGGTGCTGGAGGCGGCACCGACCCTCGGCGGCCGACTGGGCGCCTGGCCGGAGGCGCTCGCCGACGGCAGCCAGCAGAACGAGCACGGTTTCCACGCGTTCTTCCGGCAGTACTACAACTGGCGGTCCATCCTCCGCCGGGTCGACAGTGACCTGGGCTTCCTCAAACCCATTCCGGGTTACCCGATCCTCAGCGCACAGTGGCCGACCGAGGAGTTCGGCAGGCTGCCGCCCGCACCGCCGGCGAACCTGCTCGCGCTGCTGCTGCGCAGCCCCAGTCTGCGCCTGGCCGACCTGCGCCGGATGGACCGGGACGCGGCGCTGCCACTGCTGACCTACGACCCGGTTCGCACCTACGCCGATTTGGACGACACCACCGCCGACGAGCTGCTGGCGTCGCTGCGGCTGCCGGACCGGGCGCGGGCGATGCTCTTCGAGGTCTTCTCGCACTCGTTCTTCAACCACGAGGCGGAGATGTCGGCCGCCGAGATGGTCGCCCAGTTCCACTTCTACCTGTTGGGCAACCCGGAGGGGTTGGCCTTCGACTGCCCGGACGAGGATTACGCCACGGCGATCTGGGGGCCGTTGACCCGGCACGTGCAGAAGCACGGCGGCTCGGTCCGGACCAGCTGTGCCGCCACCGGGGTTCACCGGGACGCCGAGGGCTGGCGGGTGACGACCACCGACGGTGGCAGCCATCAGGCGCGGCACGTCGTGCTCGCGGTGGACCCGCCGGCGCTCGCCGCGCTGGTCGCGGCCTCCCCGGGCCTGGCCGAGCAGGCACCTGAGCTGGCGGCGCGGATGCCGGCCTTCGGCACCCCCGGTCCGCCGTACGCGGTGGCCCGCTACTGGTGTGCCGGGGACGTGGCCGCCGAACGGGCGGTGTTCAGCGGCGTGTCCCGGCAGCCCACGCTGGACTCGGTGACGCTCTACCACCGGCTGGAGCAGGAGCCGCGGCGCTGGGCACGGCGGACCGGCGGATCGGTGATCGAGCTGCACGCGTACGCCTGCGAGCCCGGCGTGCCGGCCGAGGAGCTGGCCGAGCGGATGCGCCGCGAGCTGGTCGCGCTCTGGCCTGAGGCCGGCGAGCTGCGGGTCCGCGAGCTGCGGGCCCGGGTGGAGGCGCAGGCACCGGCGTTCACGCCGGGCAGCCACGCCTGGCGACCTGGGGTACGCACCGACGCGCCCGACCTCTACCTGGCCGGTGACGGCATCGCCACCGACTTTCCGAGCGCGTTGATGGAGCGCTCGGCGGCGACCGGGATCATCGCCGCGAACCACATCCTGCGGGCGGCGGGTGGCGCGGCCGAGCCGGTGCGGTCGATCCGGCCGCGCGGCCTGCTGGCCGGGCGCGGCAAGCCAAACCGACAAAACCCACCATAAGCGACGGTACGCTGCCGTACGCTCGATTGATCAACTGCCGATCGGCCGAGCGGAGGGCAGCCGACGATGTCACCACTGCACCGCGTCGGCGCGGAGCGCGGCTCCTCGATCGACGACGTCGGCCGCGACGACGGGTACCCGCTGATCCGCGACGAGCGCGCCTGCATCGTCACCGCCCTACGGCTGGGCTGGTGGATGGCCGACGCCTACCACCACGGGCGGCACGCGGACCCGCCCGCTGCCGCAGACGCCCGCCCGGCCGTGCCGCCGGCCAAGCTCTCCAACCTCACCGAGATGTCCGCGCACCGACGGATGCGGATGTACCTCGACGGGGTGGACGTCGCCCTGGCCCAGATCGCCGAACTGACCCGGCACACCGGAACGGCGCCGGACACCTCCGCCGCCCGGGCCCTGCTACCCGACCTGGACCGGCCCGACCTCGCCGACCCGGTGCCGCTGCTGCTCGCCTTGGACGACCTCAACGTGGAGGTGCTGCGCTGGGCGATGGCCACCAACCACCGGGTCGGACTGGCCTACCGGCTGGGCCGTTCGGTGGCCGACACCGTCCGGGCCGGCGACGCCGCGCAGTTGCTCCGGCAGTTCGGCGGCCGGCAGATCCAGATCAGCCGGTGGTTGGACGAGCTGGCCAGCGTGCTGCCGCCGTACTCGGCCGCGGTGGTGCGCCGGTCGCTGACCGCCTGGGCGGGCGCTGTCGACCGGGCCGGCCACGGAGACCCGGCCGAGCCGGCGCCCGCCGAGCTGAGCCGGGCACTGCGCGGCCAGGGTGACCTCTGGCGGGACGTGCTCACCGGCGGCCTGCACCCGCGCGACCTGCTCGACGAGGAGGACTACGCGGTGATCGCCCGGAATCTGATCATCCGGGACCGGCGGCTGGTGGCACAGGCCGCGCGCGGCATCTTCTGGCCGGTGCTGGTACCCCTGCTGCTGGTGCTCTTCGCGGTGGTCGGGGTGAGTGCCGCCGCGGCGGCCGGCTCACCGACACCCGGGCCACCGTCGCCCTGGTGGGCCTCGGCGCCGGCCTGGCGGCGATCTGGCGCTCGGTCTCCGGGCCCGCGCTGGCGGTCGCCGGTGAGGTCAACCGACCCCTGCTGGACAGCGAACTCACCACCCGGATGGCGGTCCGGCTGAACCGGCCGCTGACCACCGCGCGGGTCGCGGCGCGAGCGACGCCCCGGACCCGCCCGCAGCGGCGTCCGGAGGACGCCGGACGATCGAAATACGTTGCCGGTGTCTCCCCCGCCGACCTACCGTGAGCGCGCACTGTCAACCACCACCGCTGGAGCAGCTCATGACGATGTCGCACGTCACCACCGTGCCGTCGACGCTGCCCGACGGCGGTTGGCACGCGGAACGTCCCCGGGCGGGCCGGCCCGACTGACGCGTACCCGTACGCGCCGAGCCGCCCGTCCGACCGCCGGACCGGGCGGCTCTTCGCTGTCCGGAGCAGTTCGTCAGTCACACCCGAAGGGAGACCCCGGTGGACGCCGTCCTCGTCGTCAACGCCGATCTCGGCCCGCTGCACCGGGTCACCGTCCAACACGCCGTACGCATGCTCTGCCGCCGGGTGGCCGAGATCCACGAGGCCGAGCCGGACCGGGTGATCGGGGTCTTCCCGATGCCCCGGGTGGTGCGGCTGGTCCGCTTCGTGGTCACCCGTTGGCGGTTCCACTCCGGGCCGGCCTGGTCGCGCGCCGGCGTGCTCCGCCGCGACAACAGGTGCTGCGCGTACTGCGCGGGCCCGGCCTCCACCATCGACCACATCCTGCCCCGCTCGCGCGGCGGCCGGAACACCTGGCGAAACACCACCGCCGCCTGCTACGCCTGCAACCAGCGCAAGGGCGACCGGACGCCGGCCGAGGCGGGCATGCCGCTGCGCCGGGAGCCGGTGAACCCGGGCTGGGGGGCGCTGGTCGGGCGGTGACGGACCGGCCGGCGGGAACGGGGGGCCGCGTCCCGGGTACGTCCCGGACGCGGCACCCGCCGGCCTCCGGTCAGGCGGCGTCTTCCTTCACCTGCGGTTTCGGGCGGCCGTTGGCGCAGTGCGCCCGGATCTCGCTGCGGTACTCGTCGGAGGTCAGCTCGACCTGGACCTGCTTCGCCGGGCCCGGGTCGTACGCCTCGACCCGGAAGCCGGGCGCGAGGGTCACCGCGAGCACCTCGATGGACCTGTCCACACACCGAACGGTGACCGTGCCGCCGCGCGCGGCCACCGGCACACCCGTGGCCGGGGTGGGCGTCGGCGCGGCACTGGTCGGAGTCGGGCCCGCACCGGTTGCGGTCGGGGCCGGGGTCCCGCTCGGGCCCGGACTGGTCGGGGGGCCGGTCCGGGCAGCGGGCGCGGTGGTGGCCGGCGGTGGCACGGCGGACGGTCCGGTGTAGACCGAATCGGTCGGTTCCTCGGTGCGGGGCATACCTACCGTGGTGGTGCCCGGGCCGCTACCCGTCGATGGCGCGTCCTGCCCCGGCCGACGGTTGCCGAAGTCGCCGAGCGACCCGGCCAACGCCAGCGCGGCGAGCACCGCACCGCCGACCGCCGCCATGGCCCGCCGCCGACGCCATGACCGGTGCCGGGCG
>NZ_JAEVHL010000145.1 GCF_016803395.1 Micromonospora tarensis
GGCGAGCGAACGCCCGCCAGGACGCCGGCGCGAGCGCAGGGCCGGCCCGGTCGGGTCCTTGGAGTCGCGGCACGCCGACGACGCCGGGCAGATTGTCGGCGACCTCGACACAGTTGCCGCCGCCGGAGCCACTGCGGGTGGACGTGCGCCAGACAGCGCCGATCAGGTCCATGACGTCACCACTTCCTTCATCAGATCCAGTGACTGGCGGCGGGGCAGCGCCTCGCTGCGCACCATCTCCCACCGCGACATGAGCGTATCCACGTCGTCGTCCCGATCCACGACGACCCCGCCGAGCTGGTTCTCCATCTCGGCCACCCACTTGTGGTCGGGCAGGCGCGCCAGGCTGAACGGCCCGGTCAGGCCGACGTGCATGCTGACCTCGTCCGGCAGCACGTGCACACTGACGTTCGGCTGCTCCGCCAGCGCGGTCAACTGCTTGACCTGCCCCGCCATGATGTCGCGGAAGTCAGCGGTGGCGCGGCGGAACACCGCCTCGGCGATGACCGCGACGACGTGCGGGGCGGGCGTCTTCGTGAGGATCGCCTGCCGGTCGATCCGGTGGGCGAGCCGCTTCTCCACCTCGTCGTCGCTCAGCGTCTCGTTGCAGCGGATGACGGCTCGGGCGTAGTTCTCGGTCTGTAGCAGACCGGGCACCAGGGACGGCTGCCAGGACCTGAGTTGCGTCGCCGTACGCTCGGCGTCGAGCCACGGCAGGAACCAGGCCGGGGCGCCGAGCTTGCCCACCATGCGCTCGAACAGCCCGCCGTTCTTGAACGCCCGGTCGGCGCCCTTGATGAAGTCCATCGTCAACGCCCGCGTCTCGCTCTCCACGGCGCTGACGTGTGAGGCGCTGAAGCCCGCGCCCCGGCCGAAAGCCTCCTGGGTCATCCCGGAGGTCCCTCGGGCGCGCCGGATCTCGCCCACGATGAACGCGGCGAGCGGATGTGGCAGATCGGCCATTCAGTGCTCCCAAACCGGAAGATCAACGATCGACCCCGCCACCCGGCGTCGATCGTGTCGCCGAACCGGCGAACACCTGCCGAGCGTAGTTCCCTCCACAACAGAACGTCACGAACGGCGCGGCCCTGTGGCAGATCCCGCCAGGCGGTGGCGTTCGCACCGGTGCCGGTGTCTCACGGGCCAACCCACCCCGCTCCCCGAATCTGAGCAGATCTTGGACAGTTTCCGTTAGCTGCTAACGGAAACTGTCCAAGATCTAGAGAGCGCGCCCCTGATTCGGCGCGACTGCGAGGGGTGCAGCGACAGGGACAGCGGACAAGCGCCGAATCCTCGACCTGCTGGAGCGGGAGCGCCGCAAAGCGGCATGCGGGCAGCCGGATGGGCTGACGAGAAAGGCACGCACGCCAGTAGGCCAGCGGGCGACCGGGGTCACCGGAACTGTCCAAGATCTGGTGGCATGGTTGTGGGTCCGAGTGAGAGCTTTTCGGGATGCTGCCCGCCGATGACGCCGACGCGCTCGACTGGCTCGCCTTCGAGCAGGCGGGCGTTCTGACCACCGCGCAGGTGTCCGGCCTACTCAGCGAGGGGGCGGTACGGGGCCGGATTCGCTCGGGACGATGGCGGTCGATCTGCCGAGGCGTCGTGCTGACTGGCAACGGCCGGCTCACCCGTGACCAGCAACTGTGGGTGGCGGTGCTGGTCGCCGGACCGGGGTCGATGCTGGCCGGGGTGACTGCCGCCGCCGAAGCCGGGGTGCGCGGTCTGCGTCGGGAGCCGCTGCACGTGCTGGTACCGGCGGCCCGCAGGGCGGCGCGGACGACGCTGCGTAACCTCCCGATCGACATGCCCGCGGTGCTGGTGCATCGCACGTCGGTGTTGCCGGATTCGCACCGGCAACTCGCCCGGCCGCCGCGCACCACGACGGCCAGGGCGCTGGTTGACGCGGCCGGGTGGGCGGTCGGTGTGGACGAGGCGCAGGGGCTGCTGGCGGCCGGTTGCCAGCAGCGCCGGGTGCTGCCGGAGGAGTTGCGGGCGGTGCTCGACGTCCTGCCCCGGGCACCGCGCCGGCACCTGATCGGGCAAGCGATCGGCGACATCGCGGGCGGCGCGCAGGCGCTCTCCGAGATCGACTTTGTCCGGCTGTGCCGACTGCACCGGCTGCCCGTACCCGATCTTCAGGAGCACCGCGTCGACGCGGCGGGTCGCAACCGCTGGCTGGACGCGTACTGGCGGGAGTGGCGGGTGCAGGTGGAGATCGACGGCGCGCACCACATGGACGCCCGGCAGTGGGCGGCGACATGCGTCGGCAGAACGACGTCTGGACCAGTGGCGACCGGATCCTGCGCTTTCCGGCCTGGCTGGTCCGTACCCGCCCGGAGGAGGTCGCCGACACCGTCCGCCGCGCCCTCGTCGCCGCCGGCTGGACCCCCCGCCCCATCCGTCGACCAGCACAGACGTGAATCTTGGACAGTTTCCGTTAGCTGCCAACGGAAACTGTCCAAGATCTGAACACCGCGCCGACCGCCGGGGCGACACGCTGCAGCGCCGGGGCTCAACCGCGCGGCGCGTAGCCGTGCCACGTCGACGACGAGGGGCCGTTCGGGGTGTCCGATCGCAGCGCAACCTCGGGCTTCGGACGGTCGGGCGAGCACGGTGTCGGTCAGCAGGCCGGGCGCGGTGAGCCGGCTACGGTTCGCCGCCGACGCCGGTAGACGCCTCACCGTCGAGGTGTCCTCAGCGAGCGTCCCGGACCGGTGCGGGATCCTGACGGTCAGCGGGCTTGGACGGCGACCCGGTGGGCGGTGGCTGCGTCATCGGCGGCGTCGGGCGGTTCGAGGTGGGCCCACTGCCGAAGAGCGGCGGGTACGTTCTCGTGCTCGACCCGTGGGCGGACGAGACCGGCTCGGCCACCGTCACCGTCCGCCAGACCGGCTGAGCGGGCCGCCGCCAGACCGGCTGAGCGGGCCGCCGGCTGGCCCGGGGCACGGGCCAGCCGCGCTGGCGTCAGCCGGTGGCGCAGACGACGCCGTTGAGGGTGAACGCGGTGGGCAGCACGTTCGGCCCGCTGTACGCGCCGACGAAGCCGGCGCTCACCGTCCCGCCGACGGCGATCTGCCGGTTGTCGTCGGTGGGGGTGACCTTGACGGCGGTGCCGTCCTGCTCCCAGGTGGCGCTCCAGCCGCTGCTCACCTGCTGCCAGCCGGTGGGCCAGGTCCAGGTGAGCGTCCAGCCGGTGAGCGGGCGCGTCCCGGTGTTGGTGATCTCCACGCCACCGATGTAGCCGTTGCCCCAGTCGTTGGCGGCGGTGAAGCGGACGGTGCAGGTGCTTTCGGTCGGGCTCCCGGTGGCGAAGGTGAGCGGTGGGGAGGCCCAGGAGACCCGTCCGGCGCTGTCCCGGGCCAGCATGTTGACGGTGTACCTGCTGCCCGGCACGAGGTTGCCGACCGTGAACGAGGTGGTCGTCGTCTCACCGAGCTGCTCGCTGACCGCGCCGTTCTGCCGGTGCACCTCGTACTTGGCGATCGGGCTGCGGCCCGGGGTGGCCGCCGGCCAGGTGATCGTCGCGGCGCGGTCGGTGACGCCGCTCGCGGTGGGCTGGCCGGGTGCCGTGGGCGCTCCGGCGGTCGCGCCGGACGGGTGCAGCACGAGCGTGGTCAACGAGTACGCCGGCAGCGTCCGGCTGGTCGCCGAGCCGGACTGGCTGGTGGCGATGCCGGTGGCCCCGTTGCTGAGGGTGGCGACCGTCGGCGCGGCGGCCGACGGGGTGAACCCGGCGTAGTCGATGGCCACCTGGTGGGCGTTGTCCGGGTCCTTGTTCACCAGCAGCACGGCGAGGTCACCGTTGCCCCGGCGGACGGCGTGCGCGGTGACCAGGGGTTCGTCGGTGCCGGCCCGGACGAACTGGTCGCCGGGCGTCGCGAAGAGCTTCATCATGCTCAACGCGTGGTACGGCGCGAAGGGCGTGTTCAGCGGCGGTTCGCAGACCGCGCCGTCCTCGGTGCAGGTGCCGCTGGAGAGCATGCCGAAGTCGTTGTAGTCGGTCTGCCCGGCGACCTGGGACACCGCGCCGATCCCGTTGTGCACGTTCCACCAGTGCGCGGTGAAGACACCGTTGGCCAGCAGCGTGCTGTACGCGTCGGCCAGGAAGAGCGCCGCCGGCTGGGTGTTGCGTCCGGCGTCGACGTTCAGCTCGGTGAAGCTGATGCCGATCCGGTCGGCGTTCGCGCCGGCGTACCGGCTGAGCTGCTGGCGCAGCAGGTAGGTGGCGTCGGGGATGTGGTTGACGCGGGCCAGCGACTCGGCGGCGGTGCCGCCCGGGTACCAGTGCACGTCCACGAAGTCGATCTTCGGACCGGCGATGGAAAGCACTGTCTGGTTCCACGGACCCGGGTCGCTGCCGGCGGTGATCCCGTCCGGCCAGTTGCCCGGCATGGTCAGCACCGCGCCGACCTTGATGCTCGGGTCGACCGCCTTCATCGCGTCGGCGTACTCGACGACCAGCCGCGCGTACTGCGTGGCGCTCTTGTCCGGGTGGTCGTCCGCCTCCCACGCGGACCCGTAGTGGCCGTTGCCGTAGTTCTCGTTGCCGACCGTCCAGTACCGCGCGCCGTAGCCCTTGGTGACGTTGGCGTACCGCACCCAGTCCGCGGCCTCGGCCGGGGTGCCGGTGCCGTAGTTCGCGATGATCATGGGTTCCGCGCCGGCCCGCCGGACCGCCGCCATGAAGGTGTCGAAGTCGGTTCCCGGGGCGACGTAGCCGCCGGGCGCGGTGTGGTCCCGCCAGTGGTAGATGTCGGCGTAGGAGCCGCCGGGGTAGCGCATCATCCGCACACCTGCGTCGCGCAGCAGGTCCGACGTCTCGGCGCTGCCCAGGTGCTGGTCCCAGATGGCGTGGTTGACGCCGAGCGCGGTGTCGGGCACGGTCGCCATCGCCGCGCGGGCGTTGACGGTCACCGTGACCGGGTCGGGGGCCGCGCCGGCGGTCGGGGGGTTGAGGCCGGACAACGCGGTTGCGGCGAGCACCAGGCTCGCCAGCAGGGAGCCGCGTCTCTTCTTGATCTGCATGGGCGGGGGTTCCTCACCGGGGATGGGTGGACGCACCGCTCTCACGGCTCGTCGCTCGGGTCACCGTCCCCCCGGGTCCGTACCGGACCCTGGCTGCCCACTGGACGGGCGTCAGCCCCACGCGCGGCTGGTCATCGACGCCCAAGAATGTCATGGGCGGATCGGGTCTTCAAGGGCGTCACGCGTCGTCGCCCTCGTTCCGGCCGCCACGACGACCACCGCGCTGACCGCGGACCGCTGCGGCGGCCACCAGCGTGAGGACCGCGGCGGCCAGTTGGAGCGCGGCGCCCAGCAGGTCGACCAGGCTGGAGATGGCGTTGACGTCTGGCGCAAGGTCCATGAGCGGCCTCCGGGTTCGTGCCCACCGTCCGCTTCCTGCGGAAGGCCCTCCCCCGGGCTCGGCGGTGACCACCAGAGCGCCACCGCCATTGTGGCACCCCTGTCCCACAGAGGGAAAGGTGCGCACGTTACGGCTTGACGAACGGAATGTTATCGCTCACAGTCGATGCGAGGCGCGCCTCCGAGTCCACCACTCAGGACAAGAGGATCCGCTCGATGAGACGAAGGATCGCACTGCTGGCCGCCGCGATGGCGACCGCCCTGGCGACGATGACGGCAGTGGTAACGGCCGCCACCCCGGCGTCGGCCGCGACGCTCACCCAGGTCACCAACTTCGGCACCAACCCGACAAACCTTCAGATGCACCTGTACGTGCCGGACCGGGTCGCGGCCCAGCCCGCGCTGCTCCTCGCGCTGCACTACTGCACCGGCAGCGGCCCGGCGGTGCACTCCGGCTTCGGGCTCAGCCAGCTCGCCGACCGCTACGGCTTCATCGTGATCTACCCGTCGGTGACCCGGAGCAGCAAGTGCTGGGACGCCTCCTCGCCGCAGGCACTCCGGCGCGACGGTGGCAGCGACCCGATCGGGCTCAAGTCCATGGTCGACTACGTCCGGAGCCGCTACCCGGTCGACGCGAACCGGATCGGCGTGGGCGGGTTCTCCTCCGGCGCCATGATGACGAACGTCATGCTCGGCCTCTACCCGGACCTGTTCCACGCCGGGTTCAGCTCCTCCGGGGTCCCGTTCGGCTGCTTCGCCACCACCAACGGCTCGGAGTGGAACAGCGAGTGCTCCGGCGGGCGGATCGTGAAGACCGCACAGCAGTGGGGTGACCTGGTCCGCAACGCCTACCCCGGCTACACCGGGAAGCGTCCCCGGGTGCAGACCTGGCACGGCACCACGGACACCACGCTGAGCTACGTCAACTTCGGTGAGCAGATCAAGCAGTGGACCAACATCCACGGCGTCTCACCGACCCCCAGCTACACCGACTCGCCGCAGGCCAGCGCCACCCGCACCCGCTGCGTGATCATCTGGACCTGCGGCGGTGGCGCCAACCAACAGTGGAACGTCAACTCCGATGGCACGATCACCGGAGTGCAGTCCGGCCTGTGCCTCTCCCCCAGTGCCGCCGGCACCGCCAACGGCACCCAGGTGGTGCTCTCCATCTGCACCGGCGGAAACAGCCAGAAGTGGGCCCGCGGCTGAGCCGGTGAACGCCCGAGCCGCCCGACGCGGCTCGACTCAGGGCGCGGGCCGGCCACGGCCCCCGCCCCTGAGTCGTCGCCGGCTGCCGCGGCACGTCGACGGCGGGCCAGCCGACCGGCGAGCGCCAGCAGCAGCACCGCCTCGGCGACCAGCACGGTGACCGCCCAGCCGGGCCCGATCCAGCGGGTCAACGAGTCGTACCAGAACCGGACCAGCAAGGTCAGCATGGTCACCGCGAACACCGCCGACGCCACGCCGTACCCGGTGTAGATCAGCCGTTCCCGTCGGCGGTAGCCGGCGGTCGCGCCCCGGCCGCCGCGCAGCAGCCGACCCCAGAAGCGGTACGTGTCGGCCCGCAGGTCGGCGAGGTTGAGCGCGTGACTCAGCATGTGGTAGCCGTCCAGCCGCAGGAACGGCACCAGGTTGAGCCCGGCGGTCGCGGTGCCGAACAGCAGCATCGTCCCGGACAGGTCGTACAGCGCGCCGGGCCCGCCCCAGACCCGGATCGCGGCGAACGGCACCAGGGCCAGCATGCTGACGAAGACGCCGGCGAACGCGGTGGCCACCCGACGCCGGGGGGTGAACAGCACGATGTCGTCGACCTTGCAGTACGGCGCCAGCAGCGGAAACCGCCACATCACCCCGATCTCACTGACCCGCCCCCCGAAGTGTCGGCAGGTCAGCCCGTGCGCGCACTCGTGCAGGAAGACGATCAGCCAGGTGATCACCACGGCGGCCAGGATCGCGGCGAGCGGACGGTGCCCGCCACCCACCCCGGCCAGCAGGCCCGGCAGGTGCGTCAGCACGTACCCGGTCACGGCGAGCACGGCCAACAGGGCGGGCACCAGGAACCACCAGCTGAACAGCGCTCCGACCCGGGGAAGCACCCGGGTGAAGAGCGCGTCCGGGTCGAAGAGCGGCCACCGGGCGGACAGTGGTCCGCGCCGGGCCTTCGCCGCGCCCTCGGCGGCGGACGCGGTCAGCCGGGCGATCGTCTCCGGGTCGGTGGCCCCGTCGAGCAGTTGCCGGCGGTGCAGCATGCCGAAGAGCTGCTGCCAGTTCTCCGGCCCGAGCCGCCGCTGGTAGGTAGCGGCGTACTCGGCGGCGATGTCGTCGAGGGAGCGGGTGCCGTCCATCCGGGAGAGCAGGAAGTGCTCCCGTGGACCAACCCGGTAGAACCAGCCGGTCTCGGCGTCCCGGACGTGGTGCACGAGCTTCTCCCCCCGCCACTGCCCGGGGCCGAGCGCCACCCCGTCGCGCAGTCGGGGGCGGGCCCAGGTCGCGTCGACGGTGGTCATCGCGCGCCGGCCGGGGCCTCGTCGAGCACTGCGGCGCGGATCAGGTACGACAGGTAGATCTCGTCCAGGATGCTCACCCCGAGCCGGTTGTTGGTCATGTGCACGTACGAGCTGAGCAGGATGGGCAGCGCGGCGTCCAGGTCCACGACCGGCGTGGGTTCGCCGCCGCCGCGTTGGAAGAGCAGCTCACCGCCCTCGGCGAGAGCCACCACCCGCTCCCGCAGCGCGGCGCAGTGCGTCAACCAGCGACCCTCGACACCACCCAGCCGGGCGGCCGACCGGTCGCGGGCCGCGGCGCGGATGTCGGCGAGCCGGCCGCGCAGCGCCGCGTCCATCCTCCGGTAGCTGGTGTCGAAGCTGGCGTGGTAGTCGTCGCTGGGCTCCGAGTAGGAGACCTCCCAGAACCTGCGGTACTCGTCGAGGAACCCGGCGATCCGCTGGTCGTCGTCGAGGAAGACGGCACACATCATCATGGTGAGCTGGGCGGAGAGCCCGAGCAGCACCGGCCGGACGTGCACGTTGGTGGTGGCCAGCAGGTCGAGCACCACGTCGCTGGAGTGCTCGAAGTGCCACTCGGCGAGGTCGATCCCGGCGGATCCGCCGTAGCGGCCGTACTCCCGCTCGTACGGGATGTGGTGGAAGCTGTTGTTGGCCCGCATCGGCATGATGCCGTCCGGGCCGTACTCCTCGTCCCACCGCTGCTGGCCGTACTCGGCGAGGTACATCTGCTTGTACAGGTCACCGAGGCCCGCGCTGTCCACCTCGTAGAGGGCCGGCCGGCGGGCCAGGAACGCCGCGATGGCCGCGTCCACCCGGGCCGGACCACCGCCGGGTCGACGCCGGGCGCGGGCAGCACCCGCAGGCGCACGTGCGGCCCCTCCATCCAGTACTTGATGAAGAAGTACCGGCTGATCAGGCCCTCGGCGCGCAGCTCGTCGACGAGTGGCCGGACGCCCTCGACGAGCATCGGGTTGGCGTTGCTGGCGTAGAAGACGTGCACGCTCAGCCAGCCGTGGGCGACCGGCGAAGGATAGTCAGTCATCGTTCACTCCGTCTCGGACCCCGTTGAGTTCGACAGTCAGCTCGGTGACGTACGTGCCGGCGGCGCCGTGCACCAGCTGCTCGTCCCGGCCCGGCAGCATCTCGGTGAGCACGAGTCGACTGCCGGCGCCACGCACCGTCGCGTCGAGCAGTTGCAGCGAGAAGTGGCTGTCGAAGTCCACGTAGAGCGGCTTGTGGTCCGGGCGGCTCGCGGGCTGGGCGCCGGCGTCCGCGCCCGCCGGGACGAGCCGGCTGCCTCCGGGGTGGCGAAGACCCGCCTCGGCAGCCCGTTGTCGCGCCGCCACCGCTGCCAGGACAGGAACCACCCGGCGTCGCTCTGCTCCGGCGTACGGGTCGGCAGGTGGTCCGGGTGCAGCTTCCACATCCGCCGTTGCAGCACCAGGTCGCCGTGCACGATGCGCGGATAGCCGGCGATGCCCCGACCGGGCAGCGGCACTGTCGTGCCGGCCCACAGGTCGGGCTGGGCCATGCCGAGGTAGGCGAAGGTGAGCAGCACCTGCTGCACCTCCGGCAGCGCCATCGGCAGCAGGAACCCGAGGTAGACCGGGATGACCTCGGCGTCGAGACGCCGCGAGCGCAGCAGCAGCCGGTCACCGACCGGATCGTGTTCGACGCTGAGGTCGTCCATGCCGATCTGCTCGGCCGCCGGCCGGTGGCTGATCTCCCCCGGGCAGACCAGTTCGTAGGGGGTGACGGCGGGATGCAGGTTGAGGTTGGTGGCGTCGTACCCGCCCTTGAGTCGGCGAGCACCGCGCCGGGCGGCTGGAGCCGCAGCAGTTCGGCGCGCAGCGCACCGGCGAGGTCCTGCTCGGCGAAGAGGTGCGCGAAGCGGGAGAAGAGCAGTGTCATCCCGGAGTAGACCCGGTTGACCACCACCCGGTGCCGGTCGCCCTGGTCGGCGAGCTGCAGGAAGAAGGACCGCGGGTCGAGCGTGCCGAGCGTCTGCGGCACCAGGGCGGCGACGTCGGCCATGAACGAGTCGTCGAGCACCAGCTCCTCGGCGTCGGCGGGCAGCCTGTCGTACGCCTCGTTCATCCGCCGGGCCACCTCCAGGCGGGCGTCGTCGAGCGCGGTGATCTCGTCCTGCCGGAACCAGTTCTCCTGCCGGACGTAGCGGTTGTCCTCGTCGAACGGGCGGCGGCGCATCATCCGGCCGCTGTAGTGCTCGAAGAAGTCCTGGTGGAACTCGTGGGCGAAGGTGAGCAGGTCGTCGCAGCGGCCGCCGTCGCCGTAGCGGGCCCGGAAGAAGCCCTTGGTGGCCAGCCGGCGGGGCAGGTTGATGTCGAACACCGGCATGATCTGGGCGAGCGCCCGCAGGCCGGGCAGGATCTCCCGCTGCCACCGGATCCGGTCGGCGGTGACCGGGGTGTCGGTGTGCCGGGTGGCGTCCTCGTAGAGCAGGGTGCGCGGGGCCGGGATGTCGGGTCGGCCGAGGTCGGCGTGGGCGGCGACGAGTTCGTCGCGGATCCCGTTCAGCGCTCGGCGGCGGCCCGGCACGTCCCGCGTCGGGTAGCCGGTGGCCAACTGGTTGGCCCTGGCCACCCGCCCGGCGAGCCGGTCGGACCAGTCCCTGCCGATCTGGCGCAGCGCGGCCCGGTAACCCTCGACCGGGTCGTCGGCGTGGATGTCCAGTTGCAGGTTCGGCACCACCAGCAGACCGACCCGCAGCAGGTGGTGCAGGTACTGGGCGATCTCGTCGGCGGGCCGCTCGTCGGTGCTCAGCTCGGTGACCAGGTCGGCCATCCGGCGTACCCGGCCACCGTCGAGGGCGGCCAGGATGTCGTGCAGCACCCGACCGGTGGGGAGCACGAACAGCGACTCGTGGATCGACTCCAGGGTGATGGCGGCCTCGCCGTCCTCCGAGCTGGTCCGGCGGCGGCGCAGGTAGCGCAGCCGGCCGTGGGCGATGCGCCAGCCGGTGGTCAGCGTCACCGGCAGGTCGGCGCGGAGCGTCTGGTCGGCGAGGACGATGGCCGACAGCCGGCCCAGCGCGGCGAGGTTGAGCCGGGCGCTGCCGCGCGTCGCCGCCGCGGTCTGGTCGGTGCCCGGCACGACCCGCAGCAGTTCCCCGGAGCCCGCCTCGAAGGTGCCCACGTTCACAGTGGTCAGTCGGCTGAACGGGCTGGTCTTCGCGGCGGTGCGGTAGGCGTACTCCAGCAGGGACCGCTCGATGCGGCGGGCCCGCTTGCCGAGCGGTCCGCTGCCGGTGACGTAGCCGGCGAGGTAGGAGTCCAGCGACGGCGAGGCGAGCAGGATGCCGCCGCGCAGGTCGGGGTCGTCGGCGAGGGCTCGCAGCACCGCCCGCCGCCCGCCAGCTCGTCGTCGAAGAGCGTCGGGCCGGCGGCCACCTCCGCCTGGTACGCCGCGAAGGTCGCCAGCCACCGGGTCAGCTCCCGGTGGGTGCCAGCGCCCAGCGCCTCGACGGCCAGGCGGCCGGGTCGGGCGGGCGGGGCGCGCGGAGGTTGAAGACGTCCCGGCGCAACCGGATCAGCCGCTGCCGCAGCCCGTCGTCGGTCAGGTTCCGGGCCACCGCGCTCTGCAGGGCGTCGGCCAGCTCCCGTCCGGTGCTGCGGAGCCGGTCCTCCAGGTCCAGCACCCGGCGGGCCCAGGCGGCGCTGCGGTCGAAGGCGAGCCGGTCGGCGACCTCGATCGGCAGTCCGGCGGTGCGCAGCATGAACACCCCGGGCATCCGCCAGGAGATCGGGGTCGCCGGTCGTGCGGGCAGGGACACCGTCACGGGTCTCTCCTTTGTCGGGTCGGGGCCGTCACAGCCGGTACGTCACGTCGGCGCTGGTCTGCGGGTGTCGCCCGAGCAGGAGGAAGAGCACTGTGCGCTCGTCGGTGCCGTCCAGCCCGAGGGCGGTGTTCATGGCGACGTTGTCGAAGCCGAGGACCGCGCCGCAGCCGAGGTCCTGCGCGCTGGCCGCGCAGTAGGCCCGCTGGGCGACGGTGCCGACCTCGGCGTTGAGGATCCGGTAACCACGCGGCCCGAACACGTCGAGGACCGCGTCGGGGCGTCCGGAGATGGCCAGCACCGCGCCGACCTGGCCCATCGTGTAGTTGGTGAGGAAGTACTGCTGTTGCAGGAACGCGGCCATCCCACCGTCGGGCTCGGGGCCGGCCGGCAGCAGCGCGTGTCGCCGCTCGCAGTAGGCGTAGCTGCCGCCCGGCAGCCCGTCCACGTGGTTGGCGAAGACCCACAGCCGGGTCAGCTCCGGCCCGCCGCCCTGTCGTTTGACGTCCGCCGGGTAGCGGCGACCGGCCGCGGCGAACGCGAGGGTGGTGCCGAGTTCGGCGGCGGTCAGGTCGGGCGGGCGGCGGAACCGGCCGAAACTGCTGTTCCGCCCGCCGATCACCGTCGACAATGGACGGTCCAGCCGGTCGAGCTGCGCGGCGGGCAGGGAGACCGGTGCGCCGGGCAGGTCCCGGGGCGCGGCGTCGCCGACGGTGTCCGGGGCGGGGCCGTGCGGGCCGCCGCCGCGCGGTGCACTGCGGTCACCGTGGGAAACTCCCGGACCCGCCGGGACCGCTCGAAGGCGGGATACCGGGCCCGCACCTCGGCCTCCACCGCCGCCGGGCGGGCCGCACCGGCACCGAAGTCCACGGGTACGACAGCGAAGACGCTCTCCGCGTCGCCGTCGAGGTCGAGCAGCCGGTCCAGCGGCGCCGGGTCGAAGCAGAGCAACCGCCGCACTGGTACGCCCAGCGCCGGCGCCAGCAGGTCCCAGGAGCCGAGCAGCGCGCCGAGGTCCTGGGTGACCACGTGGTAGCAGAAGCTGTTGTACTTGAACGAGTTCTTCCAGAACCGGATGCTGGCCAGCAGGTAGCTGCCACCGGCGTCGGCGTCGGCGTCGAGGGCGGCGCGGACACTGCCGGTGAGGTCGCCGGCCAGCAGCCGTTCCAGCACGTGCGCGCCGGTGTGGTAGTGGTAGACGCCGGGCAGCAGCGGCCCGTCGGCCCCCGCCACCAGGTACAGCTCCACCGGATACATCCCACCGCCGGACGCCGTGCCCCGGCCCCACACCGCGTGCTCGAAGTGCGCCCGCTTGGCGACGTCCTGGTTCCAGTTGACCGCCAACCGCCGGTCCAGCACCCCGTACGACAGGCGCAGCAGCGCGGCCAGGCTGGTCAGCGACCACCCGGAGGTCGGCGGCGGGTGCGCGCCGGTGTGCAGGTCACGCAGGGTCGGCAGCTCGGGCACCGCGACGGGCAGCGGCAATCGGGGGGCGTCCGGGTAACTCTTGTGCCGGGACGGCTGGTCGACCCAGTCCACCTCGTAGTTGAGCGGCTCCATCGGGGTTCGGGCCCGCCGGAACACCGCCTCGGTGTACTCCCGGACGACCTCGACGGCCTCCTGCTGCATGGCGCTGCTCCTACGGGAAGGGATGGGGATGGGGGTTGCGGCCGGTGGCGCCGAGCCCGTCCGGGCCGGGTCGGCCCCGGGCCAGGAACCGGTCCAGGCGCTCACTCCAGAGCACCCGTTGCCGCTGCCAACCGAAATCGATCGGCACCAGGGCCGGCGCCACCACGGCTGTCGTGTGCACCCCGGCCACAAGCTGCTCGGGGCAGGTCTGGTCGACCGCCACGACGTCGCCGCCGAGGCCGGCGATCAGGCCGGCGAGGTACGACATGTCGGCGCGCAGGTCGTCGTGCTCGGGCCGGACGGCGAGCCAGTCGCCGTACAGCTCGGACATGGACCGCAGCGGTGGGTCGTCGAAGAGGAACGCCGCGTGCCGCGCCATCTCCGGCAGCCCGTAGAGCAGGGCGTGGTGGCTCAGCTCGGTGACCCGGGTGTAGTCGCGGATCATCTCCCGCAGCTCGGGTTCGCTGGCGGCGACCCGCTCGTCGAAGCCGGGCACGTAGGAAGCGGTCTCGCAGAGCGCCGCGCGCACCGCGTCGTCCGGGTCGAGGCTGGCCCCGGCGGCGAAGCAGAGCTGCCCGAGCCCGCCGCCGCGCTTGACGGCGACCGCCGTGACCACCGGGATGGGCAGATCCGCACGGGTGTCGAAGAGCCGGACGTCGTAGCCGAGCAGGTCGACCCGGTCGAGCATGAAGTGCACCCGCTCGTCGCGGCAGGTGCTCGGATCGATCTCGGCCAGCCGGGCCCGGCCGTACCAGGCGAGCAGGAACGCGTCCCGTTCGACAAGTTCCAGCATGCCGTGCAGCATCGCCTCCTCCGGGCAACTGCCACTGGCGCAGCCGTTCGAGCACTCCTGGACGAACTTGCGCTGGTCGGTGCGGCGATCCAGGTAGTACACGAGTTGTTCGGGGACGAGGCGGGGCTCTTCGTCGCGCAGCGACCACCCCCACACCCAGTGCATCGGCTCGTCCGGGGAGTACGGCGCGTAGTAGCGCCCGTGACCCTGGTAGAACGCCGGGTGGTAGCCCAGGCCGGACGGGTCGAGCGCCGCCGGGGCGAGGTTGGCGTAGCTGTCGAACACCTCGGTGCGCCTGGTCCGCGGGAACTGGCCGGCGTACCGCTCCAGGCCCTCCAGCAGCGCGTACGTCTCGCTGCCGCCGTAGCTGTTGGCGTGCCCGCTCCACCACATCTCGTGCAGGTCGTAGCGGCTGCGGACCCGGAAGTAACCGGTCACCGGCGCGGTGGCGGTGGCGTTGTACGCCCGCAGCGCGTTGCCGCCCAACGCGCCGGCGACCGGGTTGGCCAGCGCCGCGACCGGCAGGTCCAGTTCGTCGGCCGCCCGCAGCCGGTAGGACGTCGGGGCGGGCTTCGGCCGGCGGGTGAGCGTGGGCACGGCCGCCTCGGCGGTGTCCGGCTGGCTGGTGGCGCAGGCCGGGCATTCCGAGTCCGCCAGCACCTGCACCACAGTGCTCTCCAGGGTGTCCATCCGCAGCTGGTGCAGCCGGGCCACGCCGGGGCGGTCGGTCTGGGTGCGACAGGCCTGCCGGAACAGCTGCCACAGCGCGTCGACGGCGAACGGGGTCAGGTGCGGCAGGGGCCCCACCACCCCGACCGGCGCGGCGTGCTCCAGGGCGTGCCGCTCGTCCCGGAGCCGGATCGCCTGCCAGCGACGTTGGACGCAGAGCGGACAGGGCCCGGGTAGCCGCCCGGGTTCGGTGGCCCCGGCCCAGCGGGGCCCGACCAGCGCGACCGCGCCGTGCAGCCAGATCGGCACCACGTCACCGGTCAGGCCCGCACCGGTGTCGACGTACGCGTCGGTGAGGCCCAGCGCGGCGATGCGTACGGTCAGCCCGGCGGGTGGCGGCTCGTCCGGAGGCGGCCGGCCCGGTCCTGGAGTCGCTCGTGGAAAGCCTCGCCGAGCTGTTTGAGACTGCTGTCCCACCCGGTGGAGGTGGTCCGGACGTCGACGATCATGCGGTTCACCTGTCTGCGGTCGCTGCGGTCTGGGAGTCGGGACCGGGGTTCCCCGCCGACATGGCTCGCCGGCGGGGACGGTCGCGGCGGCTATCCGCCGCCGCATCCGGTGCTCGTGCTGCTGCTGCAGCAGCTGGACGTGCTGCAACTGCAGCAGCTGGAGCAGGAACAGCTGGAGCTGGACCAGTCCATGACCATCGCGTCGATCGCGTCGACGTCCTCGATCTCGAACGTCTCCGTTTCCAACGCGCGGAGTTCCTCAGTCAGATCCGGCATTCCTCTACCTCCCCTCGGGCATACCCGGGCCTCGACGCCGTCCGGCCGTCCGGAGCGGCCGGGTGGCGCCAAGGGTCAGCTGGTGGTCTCTGGGTGGCGCGGCTCGCCACGGACCGATCGGGACAGAGCGGCGGATGCCAGGGGTCGGGTCACGGTCTCTCCAAGTGCCGCGGTCAGCGCCAGTCCTCGGTGGGTCTGCGTCCGCACCACCACGATGGAGCCAGCGGAGGCACGCAGGGGCTACTCGCCGGATGTCGGCCGGCGGCGGTTGGTGCGTTCGGACGCGACGTCCCACCGGGTGACTGGATTGCGTCTGCGTTCGGGGCTCAACCCCCGGTTACCCCGGTCAGCCGCAGCTGGACGTGCTGGTGCTGGTGCTGCAACAGCTCGACGTGCTGCAACTGCAGCAGCTTGAGCAGGAGCAGCTGGAGCTGGTGGCGGCGAGCGCCTCGCCGCCGTCCTCGACCTCCTCGATCTCGAAGGTCTCGGTCTCCAGCTCGCGGAGTTCGTCGTTGAGGGTGATCGGCATGTTTCACCTCCTCTCCCGGTGCGTGCCTCGTTCGGACCACTGGTGTGGTGGCTTCAGTCGGCCGGCTGGCCGTGGCGGCGCAGCAGAACCACGCCGCTGCGGAACGCCCCGCTGGCGCGTACGTCGCGGGTGGTGGTCTCGACCAGCAACGCGCTGATCCGCCGTTGGGCGAGCGCGGCCAGCACGGCTGCCCGGTCGGTGGCCTCGGCGGTTGGGCCCGCGTGGGTGGCGCCGCCGGTGATGGCGGCCGGGTCGAGGTCGGCGAGCAGCGGGTCCCCGAGGTCCGCGTCGGCCCCCTCGAAGTGCCGCACCTGAACCCGGCGACCAGGTCGCGGACCGCGGTGAGCCGGGCGGTGGCGGCGTCGAACCCGCCGGCGAGCC
>NZ_JAEVHL010000146.1 GCF_016803395.1 Micromonospora tarensis
GGTGGCCGCGGCCGCGGCCGCGTTACTCGCCCGCGCGGCCGCCTGACCGGCTCTGGTCGCCGCGTACGCTGCCTGGTTCGCGGCGTTGGACGCCACCCGGGCCGCCTCGTTGGCGCTGCGGCGGCACGGATCGCGGTACGCGCCGCAGCCGCCGCACGCTTGGCCGCGTCCGCAGCCCGACTCGCTGCGGCGGCGGCGCGAATCGACGAGTCCTTGGCCGCCTCGGTCTCGGCGGCTGCTCTCTGCGCAGCTTCCTTGGCCTTCTGCGCAGCGACCACCGCTTGCTCAGCCGCCTTCTTGGCCACCTCCGTCTGCTCCGCAGCGCGTGCACCGGCCGCGTGCGCCAGATCCACCAACTGCGAGATCGACTGACTCTCCTGGTCCCGCGCCGCAGCCGTCTCATAGCCGTAGAGCAAGAAATACTCGATGTCCTCGGCGGTGCCGCCCAACGCCCGCTGGGCCGCCTTGCGCACCTCGGGGCCACCCACCATGAGGATCTGAGCGACCCGGACCTCGTTGTCCTCCGCCTGGGCGACGAACTGGCCCGAGAACAGGAAGGCGCGCATGTCGTCCGGGGTGCCCCGCAGCGCCGTCTGCGCGGCCGCCCGCACACCTGGACCGCCAGCGGTCAGGACCTCGGTGACCCGCACCTGCAGGTCCTCCTCGGCGGGCCGCTGCCAGCCGGTTTCGAGAAACGTCCGTTGGTCCTCGATCGAACCGGCCAGCGCCCGCACTGCCGCAGCCTTCACACCGGGGCCGCCGGCGGACAGGATCTGCGTGACGCGAACCTGGACGTCGTCGGCCTCGGCCTTGGCGAACCCGGTCTCCAGGAAATCACGCACGTCCTGGTCGGTGCCGGTCAGCGCCTCTTCGGCCGCCTTCGCCACGCCGGGGCCGCCGGTCTTCATCAGCTCCAGCGCCTGTGTCCGCTGGCTGGCCACCGGGACATCGGCGGACGCCTGCGCCGTCACCACCGGGCCGCCGGTGAGCACCACCGTCATCACCAACGACGACGCCAGCAACCTGCTCAATTTGGACATAATTGATCCACGTAGGCCCATCTCAGATCCCCGTTCCCCTGTGGTGTAAAGCGGCGTCACTATAGCCATTTCCGATCCGACAGATGGCCCCATCGGCAGGGGTTCTCACCCCCGTCGGCGGTGCTGTAGCGTCTGGCCGCAATCGAACGAACTTCGACAGAACACGGGGGTGGGACCTTGCGGTTCCTTCGATACGTAGCGCTTGCCGCGCTGACCGGCGCCTCGGCCGTGACGGGCACCATAGTGGCCGATTCTCCTTCGTCGGCGCGGCAGCCAGCCGCGGCCGCCGAAGAACCACCCTCCATCGTGGAGGATTTCACCTATCCGGGAGCAGCCCAGATCCTCAACGAGCGTGGGATCCTGCTCAAGAAGGGCGACGGTCACCTGGTGCTGACCGACTGTGTGACCGGCGGCGACTTCATCGAGGTGCGCAGCCGCAACCGTAGCCCGTTCTGTTTCCGGGCCACCGGCCCCACCGGTTACGTCACCTTGGAGCTCAGCGAGGCATTCCTGGTGTTCAGCGACAGCACGCACACCACCGTCGCCAACTACACGGTGGGTGGCGTCTCCGACTCCGCCACCATCGAACCTGGCGGAGCCACCGGCATCGGCGAGGGTTCCACCCCGGGCTCCTCCGCCGTCCTGCTGGAGCTTCGCGCCAGCTAGTCAGCGAGCCGGGGTCCGACGTGCTGTTCCCAAAATGGGCGGGGCCGCACCGAGACGGATCGATGAGCAGACTCGCGACTGGATCTTCTCATCGTTCAGTGCGGCCCCCGCTTCCCCTAACGACGAACACGCTTCCGGTATTGCCGCCCGCCTGGGCAAGGTCGCGCAGCTCAACGGCGATCCGGCGGAGCCCTACCGGAAGGCGGCGACTAGCCTCGTGGGGCTATGGATCTCTCCCACGCCGCGCTGCTGCTCGCCGCCGGTCTCGCCGCGGGAACTGTCAACGCGGTGGCCGGTGGTGGTTCGCTGATCACCTTCCCGGCGATGATCGCGGTCGGGCTGCCGCCGGTGCCGGCGAACGTCAGCAACTCCGTCGCGGTGTTCCCCGGGTACGTGGCGAGTGTGGCGGGCAGCCGGATGGACCTGCCACGTCCTCGCGCCCTGGCCACGTTGGTCCCCACCACCATCGTCGGCACGATTCTCGGGGCGTTGTTGCTGCTGGCGACGCCGGCCCGGGCGTTCGAGCTGGTCGTACCATTCTTGGTCCTCGGTGCGACAGCGGTGCTGGCGTTCCAGGATCCGCTGCGCCGGCTGGTCGGTCACCCCCGGGACCTGTCGCCGCGCCAGCGCACGGTCGCGGTGCAGACGATGGTCGCGCTCGGTGCGGTGTACGGCGGATACTTCGGTGCGGCGCTCGGGGTGATGCTGGTCGCCGGGCTGGCCCTGGTGCTGGACGCGACCCTGGCGCGGGTGAGCGCGATCAAGAATCTGCTCTCCGCCGTGGTGGGCCTGACCACGCTTGTGGTGTTCGGCCTGTTCGGCCCGGTGAACTGGGCGGCGGTCGCGGTGGTCGCGCCCGCCACCCTCGTCGGGGGGTACGCGGGCGCCCGGCTGGTCCGCCGGCTACCGCCGGTGCTGCTCAAGACGGTGATCGTGGTCTTCGGTACGACGATCGGCCTGTACCTGCTCTGGCGCGCGCTGGGCTGACCCGCCCCGGCGCTCATGATTGGCGCAGCAGCAAGGAAACTGCTGCCTCAAAGGGGCGACGAGGCAACAGTTTCCCGGAAAGCGCGCGGATCTTGGGGCGGAGCGGGGCGGGACGGGGCGGGACGACCAACGTCAGTAGGCCTCGCCCACCGGCTCCTCGGCGGCGTTCTCCGCGTCGCCGGCGGCGCGGTTCCAGCGGGACCAGAGCACCCGCTCGCCGTAACCGGCGGCCATCAGGTGCGCGAAGGCCAGGTAGACGACCACCCCGACGGCGAGCACCCCGAAGCCGACCCAGAACGGCAGCGACAGGGACTGCTCGGCGAGCTTGCCGGAGATGATCGGTGCCGGCGCGGCGGCGCCCCAACGGACCAGGTTGAACGCGCCGGTGGCGACCCGCCGGTCGGTGGAGCCGAGGCCGAGCGCCAGGTCGGTGAGGTTGGCGTTGGCCAGCCCCATGCAGAGCCCGGCGAGCACCAGCACCACGAGCGACTCGGCGGTGCTGCTGGAGGTGGCGAAGAGGACCATGCAGACCAGCAGCCCGGCGATGGCCACGCCGACGGTCTGCACCGCGCCGATCCGGTGGGCCAGCCGGTGACCGATCACCAGGATGCCGGTGGCCAGGCCGAGACCCCAGCCGGTGAACGCGAGCCCCAGCGGGATGATGTCCAGCTTGAGGAAGAGCGGCGTGTAGCCGAGCACCACGAAGAACACGAAGTTGTACGCGGCGGTCACCACGCAGAGGGCGATGAACGCCGGCCGGCGGTAGGTGGCGAAGATCTGGCCGAGGCGTACCGGGGCTTGCCGGGTGCTGGGTTCGCGGAGTTTGCGGGAGGCCACGCCGAGGGCGAGGACCATGAAGACGCCGCAGACGAAGAACGGCAGCCGCCAGCTGACCTCGCCGAGCAGGCCGCCGATCAGCGGTCCGACGGCGAAGCCGAGGCCCAGTGCGGTCTCGAAGAGGCCGACCACCCATTCCCGGTCGACGGCCAGGTTGACCAGCACCACCATGGCGGTGGCGAAGAACATCGCGTTGCCCAGCCCCCAGACGCCGCGCAACACGGAGAGCTGCACGATGTTGTCGCTGAACGAGGCGAGGATGGCGGCGAGGCCGACCACCGAGACACCGGTGATGAGCACCGGTTTGAAGCCGAACCGGCCGCTGGCCAGCGTCGCCGGGATCATGCCGAGGGCCATCACCGCGATGTACGCGGTGAAGAGCAGCTCGACCTGCCAGGCGGTGACGCCGATCGCCTCGCCGATGGCGGGCAGGATCGGGTCGACGACGGCGATGCCGGCGATGGCGAGGAAGGCCACCAGTGTGGTGGCGTAGATGGCACTGCGGTTCGGTTCGGAACGCCGATCCACTCCGACTCCTCAATTAGCTGTATCCTACAGGTACTTATTCTGTATCATACAGCTATGAGCGATGACCACGAGATCACCCTCGGTCGGATCGAGACCGAGGTGGCCCTGCTGATGCGCTTCGGCGAGGCGACCCGGCGGGCCACCGGCACCGCCGAGCACCGGGTGCTCGACCGGGCCGCGTACGTGATCCTGCGGCACCTGGACAGCGCCGGCCCGCAGAACGTCTCCGCGCTCGCCGCCCAGCTCAACCTGGACGGCTCGACCGTGACCCGGCAGGTGTCCGCGCTCCAGCGCGACGGCCTGATCACCCGCGCCCCCGACCCGACGGACGGCCGGGGCACTGTCATCTCCCCCACCCCGACCGGCCTCCAGCGGATGGCCGCCGTGCAGACCGCCCGCACCCGGCTCTACGGCGACATGCTGGCCGACTGGAGCGACGATGACCGGGCCACCCTGGCCGCCCTGCTGGGCCGCCTCAACCAGGCCCTGGTGAACCGCAACCGCCGCCGCTGACCGCGCGGCTTCGGGCCACCGCACCACTCCCCGCGCGGCAGGCCTTCCACCGCCAGACCGCGCAAGATCCTCGTTGTGGTGGCCGTCCGCGCGGTCCAACACCACTACCACAACGATCGAGCACGATCTTGGCGGTGAACCCGCCGAGCCCGCTCGGCGACAGTCTCCGATCGGCCGGTCAGGAGAACGTCCGGCGCGCCCACGTGCGGAAGTCGATGGTGGGCAGGCGGAGGGCACGGGTCATCTCCGGACGGGCGGGGCTGCCGTTCTCGTTGATCTGCTCGACGGCGTTGACCATGGCGGGCAACAGGCCGCGCTCGACGGCCTGCTGCGGGGTGAGCACGGGCGCGGTGATCGCCCGGCCGGTGACCTCACTCAGGATGGCCGCGATCTCGGTCATGGTGAGCATGTCGCCGGCGAGTTCGACGTCCGCGGCCTCGCCGATTCGCTCCTGAACGAGCCCGTCGAGGAGACCGACGCCTGCGGCGCGACGCTCGTCGCCGCCGGCGAACCACTGCTGCGCCGAGCCGCCGACGAGGGTTCGGTACGGCCCGACATCACCATGGCCGACCTGATGATCCTCGCCAACGGCATCTCACTCGCGGCGCAGCCGATGGGGGCGGCCAAGGCCGAACAACTGCTGACCTTCGCCCTGCAGGGAATCGGGTCAGCGGGCCGACCGCAGCCGCACGCCGCAGAAGCACCGCCGCCCCTGGCGGACTGACGCGAGAGCTCCATCCACCGCCAAGATCGCGCCGGATCCTGGTTGTAGTGGCCTCCCGCGCGGCCCCACCCCACTACGACAACGATCGAGCACGATCTTGGCGGTCAAGCGCGCCGAGGTCGCCGGCCCGGCCCGGCCCGGCAGCCCTCGCTGCGCCCCGCGACAACGACCCCCGCGACAACGACCCCCGCGACAACGACCGCCAGGACGACGACGCCCGAGACGACGGCCCTGGACAGGGATGCGCCCGGGCACCGACCGACGTCGGCACCCGGGCGTACCAGTAGGTCAGGCGACCGGTTCGCGGGCCGAGTCGGCGTCGCGGTCGGTGCCGGGGGTGACCCGGGGGTCGCCCTCGTCGGCGAAGTAGTCGTCCGCCGTGGTGCCGTCGACCCCCTCGGCCACCTTGGCGGCCCGCACCGCGAGCGTCACCAGCGCCGCGACGGCCAGGTTGACCACCACCGCCACGATGCCCACGTAGATCGTCTTGGTGGTGTCGAACCCGAACTCCGACAGCGGGAAGGCCGAGCCGCCGAAGTGCTTCCGGGTCGGGCTGGCCACCTGGTAGAGCATCCACATGCCCAACCCCATGCCGACCGCCCAGCCGGCGATCAGGCCGGCCCGGTGGAACCACCGGGTGTAGAGGCCCAACGCCACCGCCGGCAGCGTCTGCAGAATGATCACGCCGCCGATCAGCTGGAGGTCGATGGAGAACTGCGGGTCGAGGAAGACGATGCAGGCCACCGCGCCGACCTTCACCACCAGCGAGGTGATCTTCGAGACGTTGGCCTCCTGGGCCGGGGAGGCGTCCCGCTTCAGGTACTCCTTGTAGATGTTGCGGGTGAACAGGTTCGCCGCCGCGATCGACATGATCGCCGCCGGCACCAGGGCGCCGATGCCGATCGCCGCGTACGCCACCCCGGCGAACCAGTCCGGGAACTGCTGGTCGAAGAGCAGCGGTACGACCGTGTTGCTGTCGACAGTGCCCTCCTTCGCGCCGGGCAGCGGCTTCACACCCGCCGCAATGGCCATGTAGCCGAGCAGCGCGATCAGCCCGAGCAGCAGGCTGTACGCGGGCAGCGCGGACATGTTCCGCTTGATCACGTCGCGGTTCCGGCTGGCCAGCACGCCGGTGATGCTGTGCGGGTAGAGGAACAGCGCCAACGCCGAGCCGAACGCCAGGGTCACGTACTGGAGCTGGTTGTTGCCGTTGAGCAGGATGCCGTCGTTCGGGTTGGGTGAGGCGTCGAACTTGGCGTCCGCGGCGGCGAAGATGTCCCCCCAACCGCCCAGCTTGTAGGGCAGGTAGATGACCGCCACCAGGATCACGATGTAGATCAGGCTGTCCTTGACGAACGCGATCAGCGCGGGCGCGCGCAACCCCGACTGGTACGTGTACGCGGCCAGGATGGCGAACGCGATGATGATCGGCAGGTGTCGGGCCAGCGCGTTGTCACCGGTGACGCCCATCGTCTTGAGCACCGCCTCGATGCCGACCAACTGCAACGCGATGTACGGCATGGTGGCGACGATGCCGGTGATCGCGATCAGCAGCGCCAGCACCGGCGAGTCGAAGCGCTTACGGACGAAGTCGGCCGGGGTGACGAACCCGTGCCGGTGCGACACCGACCAGAGCCGGATCAGCACCAGGAAGACCAGCGGGTAGATGACGATGGTGTACGGCACTGCGAAGAACCCGGCCGCGCCCGCGCCGAACATCAGCGCCGGCACCGCCACGAAGGTGTACGCGGTGTAGAGGTCACCGCCGACCAGGAACCAGGTGATCCAGCCGCCGAAGCTGCGCCCGCCCAGGCCCCACTCGTCCAGGTGCGCCATGTCCTTCGGCGCCCGCCAACGGGCGGCCACGAAGCCCATCCCGCTGACCAGGAGGAACAGCAAGGAAAAGACGATGATCTCGGTCAAATGGTCGCGCCACATCACCGACCACCCCGCTTCTTGGTCATCTGGTACACCAGCGTCGTGGTGCCGACGCCGAGCAGGATGAACGCCAGTTGCAGCCAGTAGAAGCGCGGGAACCCGAAGACCCGGGGCGAGTCGCCATTGAAGAAGGCCGGGACCAACGGCACCACGATGGGAATGAAGAGCAACCAGTTCCAGGGGCTGTGGTCCTTCGCCCTGGCCGGCGCCGTGGTCGGCGCCTCCGGTTCCGGTGCAGCCATCTGACACACCTCCGGGGAGTCGAGGCTCTCGATGTAACGGCCGGAGGCTACGACCCTGTGACCGCCGTCACGTGGATCAAGCGGAGGGTGCTGCGCCGAACGGCCGGCCGGCTGCGCCGAACGGCGCGGCCGACCGGCCGGACACGTACCTCAGGTGCGCCGGCTCAGAGCGCGGCGAGGTGGGCGGTGTCGTTGACGGTGCGTACCGCGACGCCACCGTCGGGCCACATGTCGAGCACCGAGATGCCGGCCGCGTCCAGGAAGAGCCGGTGCAGGAAACCGTCGCCGGCCGCCAGGGCGTCGCGCAGCACCAGCTTGATCGGCGAGACGTGCGAGACGACCACCACTGTCTCACCGGGGTACGCGGTGAGCAGCCCGGAGATGACCCGGTGCGCGCGTTCGGCGACCTGGGTGAACGACTCCCCGCCCGGCGGGGCGATCCGGGGCGAGGCGAGCCAGGCGTCCATCTCCCCCGGCCACCCCTCGCGCACCTCGGTGAAGGTGCGCCCCTCCCACTGACCGAAGTCGCACTCGATCAGGTCGTCCTCGGTGCGCACCGGCACGTCACCGAGCGCTCCGGCGATCGACGCCGCGGTGGCCGTACACCGGGACAACGGTGAGCTGAGCACTGCCGCGACGGACGGGGCCAGCTCGGCCACCCGGGCGGCGGTGGCCCGGGCCTGGGCCCGGCCGCGCTCGGAGAGCGGCACGTCGCCGCGACCGGAGTAGCGCCGCTGTTCGGTGTACGCGGTCTCGCCGTGCCGGACCAGGATCAACCGGGTCGCGGTGAAGCTCGGCCGTGGCTCCCAGGACGCCGGGGCGGTCGCCGGGTCGCTGCCGGTCGCGGGCGTCGACGGGGGCTGACCGGTGGTCGGCGTCGCCGGGGGGCGACCCGCGGCGGCGTCCATGGCGGCGTTGGCGAGCGCGTCGGCGTGCCGGTTCTGGTCGCGCGGGATCCAGCTGAACCGGACCGCGTCGAAGCGGCCCACCAGCGCGGCGGCCTGGGCGGCGAGCGGGCGCAGGCCCGGGTGCTTGATCTGCCACCGGCCGCACATCTGCTCGACCACCAGCTTGGAGTCCATCCGGACGTCCACCTCGGCGGCGCCCAGCTCGGCCGCGGCGGTCAACCCGGCGATCAGGCCCTGGTACTCGGCGACGTTGTTGGTCGTCGTGCCGAGCGACTCGGAGCGCTCGGCGAGCACCTCGCCGGTCTCCGGGTCGCGCACCACCGCGCCGTAACCGGCCGGACCGGGATTGCCCCGGGACCCGCCGTCAGCCTCGACGGAGACCACCCGTGGCGCCACGACCTACAGGCCCGACTCGTTGGTGCGGACCATGATCCGGCGGCAGTCCTCGCAGCGGACGACGTCGCCCGGGGCCGCCTTGCGGATCCGGGCCAGGTCGGCGCCGGACAGCTCCAACCGGCAGCCGCCGCACCGGCCCGCGGTGAGCAGCGCGGCACCCAGCCCGGTGTCCTCGCGAATCTTGTCGTAGAGGTTGACCAGGTCGCTCGGGAGATCGGCGGCGAGGGGCTGGCGGGCCCCCCGCTTGAACTCCTCCTCCTTGGCGATCTCGGCCAGCGCTTCGTCGCGGCGCTGCTCGGTCGCGGCCCGCTTGTCCCGGGCCTCGGCCAGCCGCTGCTCCACGCCGTCCAGGACGCCCTGCGCGGTCTCCCGCTGCTCCATCAGCTCCAGCTCGGCGTCCTCCAGATCGCTCTGACGCCGGTTGAGCGAGACCAGCTCGTGTTGGAGGGCCTCCAGCTCCCGGGCCGGGCCGGTGCCGGCGGCGAGTCGGTTCTCGTCCTTCTCCTTGCGGGCCCGGACCTGCTCGACGTCCTTCTCCATCCGGGCGATGTCCCGGTCCAGGTCGTCGACCGCCACCTGGGCGCGGACCCGCTCGTCCTCCAGCGACGACAGCTCCCGGGCCAACGACTCCAGCTCGGCCCGCTCGGCAAGCGAACGCCTGCGGTGGGCGAGCTGGGCGAGGTTGGTGTCGATCGCCTGGAGGTCGAGCAGGCGGCGCTGCACCTGAGGGTCAGCCTTCACGGTCGGGGCTCCTTGTCGTCCACAACGGGTGCGGCGGCGTGCACGGTCCACGGGTCGTGTCCAGGTCGGACACCAGCGTCTCGACGCCCGGCGCCTCCCGCAGGAGAGCGGCCAGGTCGTCCAGCCACGGTCGTTCGGTCGCCCAGTGGGCGGCGTCGAGCAGGGCGGGACCATCGGCGGCGAGATGCTCGCCGGCCGGGTGGTGCCGCAGGTCGGCGGTGAGGAACGCGTCCACCCCGGCGGCGGTCGCGGCGCCGAGGAAGCTGTCCCCCGACCCGCCGCTGACGGCGAGGGTACGAACCATACGCCCGGGGTCCCCCGCCGCGCGAACTCCCCAGGACGTGACGGGGAGCACGGCGGCGGCGTGCCGGGTCAACTCGGCCAGTGTCATCGGCTCGGGCAGCTCGCCGACGCGGCCGAAACCGCGGTCGTCACCGTGCGCCGGCGAGCCGGGCGCGGGCCGCTGCAACGGGCGCAGCCCGGTCAGCCCGAAGCGGGCGGCGAGGGCGTCGGAGACGCCCGGGGAGGCCACGTCGGCGTTGGTGTGTGCCGCGTAGAGCGCCACCCCGGCCCGGATCAACTGGTGGATGATCCGCCCCTTGAAGGTCGTCGGCGCGACCGACGACACCCCGCGCAGCAGCAACGGGTGATGCGAGACGATCATGTCCGCCTCGGCGGCCAGCGCTTCGGCGACCGTCTCGGGCACGACGTCGACCACGCAGAGCACCCGGCGAACCGGGGCGTCCGGTTCGCCGAGCACCAGACCCACCCGGTCCCACTCCTCCGCCCAGACCGGCGGATAGCGGCGCTCCAGCTCGGCCACCACGTCGTTCACGGTGCGGGCGGATCGGCTTGTACTCACGGCGGGCCAGCTTACCGGCGCGGAGGCCACCGGACGGTGACACCCGGCCCGGCCGCGTCGGGCCGGTGCGGGTGCCGCCGGCCCGGCCGCGTCCGGCGGGGGCACCGTCCGGGCGCTAGGCGGCGCTCCGGGAGACGGAACGCAGGGCCGCCAGCGGCATCGCCCAGGGAAAGGCGTATAGGTGTTGCTCGCCCGTTCCCGGCGGGTGCAGAGCGATCACGTCGGCACCGAAGAGCACAGTGATCCCCCATTCGGCGAGCCGGGCCACCCCGGCCTGGAATGCCGGGTGGGCGGCCATCGCGACGTTGGTGAACGGCACCGCCACGATGGGGAGGCCCTTGCCCTGCGCCTCGACCAGCAGCCCGAGCGCGAGGGTGTCGGTGATCCCGGCGGCCCACTTGTTGACCGTGTTGACGGTGGCCGGGCAGACGATCATGGCGTCGGCGGGCGGCAACACGTCCGGGTCGGTGGGATTCTTGTAGTGCGTGCGCACCGGGTGACCGGTCTGCCGGATCAGGGCCGACTTGTCGACGAACTTGGCGCCGTCCGGCGTGGTGACCACGCAGACGTCCCAACCGCCCTGTTGGGCGAGGTCGACGAGACGGCCGACGTGCCGTGCCAGCGGCGAGCCGCAGGCGATGACATAGAGCACCTCGCGGTGCCCGCTGGTGTGCGCTGTACCGGCCATCAGACCGGCTCCGCGCTCATACCCCTACTCCCATGTGCTCAGCCAACTCCGCTACCGGAGAAGGCGGCGCACCACGTGTGCGACGGAGGATGTCGGACATCACCTCGTGCGCGATCGGCCGGCAGCGGATCTCGGACGGGGCGAGCCGGTCGCCGAGCAGCAGCATCTCGCCGGCGTTCGCCACATCGCCCATCTGGGCGTACCCCCGGGCGATGTCGAGCAGGTGGTGGGCGCGGCGTTCGGGCAGCAGCGCGTTGAAGGCGGGCTCCGCGATGCGCAGCTGGTGCACCTCCACCGCTCGCCCCCCGTCGCCCAGCTCGACCGCGGCGGCGGCCCGGTGCAGCTCGACGTTTGTCGGGCCGAACGACGTCCAGTAGTGGTTGTGGTCGCCGCCGAGCAGGTTGGCCGCCTCCTGAGCACAGTTGATCAGGTCGTCCACGCTTGCCGAGTCGCCGATCCGGGACGCCGCCATCGCCCCCTGGAGCAGCAGCATCCCGTAGACGGAGAGCCGGGCCGGGGAGATCTCGTTGCCCCCGCCCGGTGCCAGCCGGTTGGCGATCTGGACGTTCAGCTCCAGCGCGGGACGGGCCCGACCCATGGCGACCAGGGCGTTGCACACCCGGGTGGTGGCGATCCCGGCCAGCAGCGGGTCGTCGGCCCGCTGGGCCACCGCCATCGACCGGTCGGCCGCCAACCAGGCCAGCTCACACTCGCCGAGCTTGCGTAGCACCGAGGAGGCGATCTGGTAGACCTGGCCGAGCAGGTGGGCCGCCTCGGCGGCCTGCGCACCGCCGTAGGCGGCGTCGGCCGCCTGGGCGTCGCGCAGCAGCTTGGGCAGCGCCCGGGTGAGCATGCCGTAGCGGCCGTACTGGTAGGTGAGCCAGGCGTGGTTGACCGCCTTGCGCATGTCGTCCAGTGGCGGCGGGCACGGCGCCGCGTCGAAGTACGCGCTCATCGAGTCGTACCGTTCCAGCGCCGCCCGGATCTCCTGCACCTCGACCTGGTCGATGCAGTTCAGCGCGTCGGTGCGGCGCTCCGGATCTTTGCCCATCAGGAGTTGCACGTCCACCTGGAGGATGTCGGCGATCTCGTAGAGGACGGAGAACTTGTCCAGCCGGCGGACCCCGCGCTCGACCTTGTCCACCCAGCTCTTGGACTTGCCCAGCCGGTCCGCGAAGACCTGCTGGGACATCTTGCGCCGCCCCCGCCAGTAGGCCACTCGCCGTCCTATGGGTAGCTCGTCCATCTCCCCATCCTCCCCTGCCGCCGTCGACCCATCGAGCCGGGGCGATCTCCCGCGGGTGCGGCGGCCGTCCTTCACTTTCACATTTTCGCTGGTCGCACACGATGTACGTCAGCCGTACAGCCAGTCCTCGTACTTTTCGTGCAAGTTGCACGAGCCGTTCGTCAACCTCAACGATCGGGGGTTACGGCAGTGACGGTGCTCGACATGCGACCTGGCGATCGCCGGGCCCGACGAGGGGAAGTGGCACACATGTGGGGGAACGTCGGACCGCGCGTCGCCGAACTGTCGCCACTGGAACGGGTCCGGCTGCGCCGGGTCGCCATCCGGTACGCGGCACACGGATGGGAGGTCACCCCGGGCGCCTGTCTGGCCCGCAGCCGCTTCGTCTGCGGGCGGCCGGCTGTCCCACAGTGGGTTGCCACCCGGCCCTGGAGAACTGGGAACTGGCCGCCAGCGCCGACCCGGCCCGGGTGGCCACCTGGTGGCGCAACCGTCCACACGGGGTGCTGCTGCCCACCGGCCGGTCCTTCGACGTGCTGGAGGTGCCCGCCCACCTCGGCCGGCAGGTGCTCGACGCGGTGCAGACCCACCCGGCCGGCACCGGCGTACGCGGGCCGGTACTGGTCACCCCCACCGGGCGGTGGATGTTCCTGGTCCGCCCGGGCGACCCGCTCCGGCCGGAGTTGGAACACTGCTTCCACGTGGTCCGGCACGGGCCGGGCTCGTGGATCCCCGCGCCGCCCACCCGGCTGCCCGAGGGAACGGTCCGCTGGGCGGTCGCCCCGGAGCAGGCCCGCTGGCAGCTTCCGGATTCGTACCTCGTGCAGAACACGTTGATCGGGGCGCTGCGCGCCGCCGGGGTGACCCTCGCCCCGGACCTGCTCCCCGGTCACCTGCCACTGCCCCGACGAGGCAGGTGAGACAGGCCCGCTCGACGACTCGATCCGGTGCCCGACAGCGTCGCCGGGCCACCGGTCCTCGTTGACAGGAGGACGGCGCGACGCGCGCCACGAACGGGGGAACGATGTCCAGGAACGACGGAGCGCCGCACCCGGGCGGCCGGCGGAGCCACCCACGGCACCGCTGGGCCGGCACCCGACCGTCCGGCTCGCGCCCCGGCCGCCCACGCCCCACCGGCTCCCGCCCGGCCAACACCCACCGGCCGATCCGCTAGTCCGTCAGCGGGAGGCCCGCGGAGTAGTGCTGCCGGGCGTTGTCGGTGACCACGGCATAGGGGTGCTCGTCGCGACGGGCCAGCCAGTTGAGGCCGCTGGTCCCCATCGCCAGGGCGGCGGTGGCGTACGCGTCGGCCACCCCGAGGTCGTCGCCGACCACTGTCACCGAGCGCAACCCACTGGCCGGCGCGCCCCGGCGCGGATCCAGCACGTGTCGGCCCCGCTCGTAGACACCGGACGTGGCCACCGCCAGGTCGGTCCCGGAGAGCACCAGGCAGGTCGCCATCGCGTCCCAGGGTGCCGGATGCCGATCCGCCACGGCTCCCCGGACGGCGACAGGCCCCGCACCCGCACATCGCCGCCGGCGTTCACGCAGTGGTTGCCGGCACCGGCGGCGAGCAGGCGATCCGAGGCGACCTGAGCCGCCCAGCCCTTCACGAACCCGGACGGGTCGAGCCGACCGGTGGCGTACGCGTCGAAGAACCCGTCGGTCGCGCCCCACAGGTCGGCGCAGGCCTCCAGCACGAACCGCAGCTCCGCGGACGCCTCGGAGAGCAGCACCTCACCCCTGTCGAAGCGGCACACCTCGCTGTCCGGCCGGTAGGTGCTGAACCGCGCGTCCACCTCGTGCATCCAGGCGAAGACCTGGTCCGCCAGCTCGCGCAGGGTCGCCGGTGGCAGGTCGTCGGCGAGGTCCACGGTGATCGCCGTACCCATGATCTGCTCGACCCGGCACAGCCCGGGTCGGGTCAGCCCGGCCCGCACGTCAGAACGCCTGCTCGATCGCGGACCGCAGCGACTGCTTGTACGAGTTGCTGGTCTCGGTGGCCCCGGAGACGGTGTTGAGGTTCGCGTTCTGCTTCTGCACCACCTCGCCGCCGCTGCCGTCGTACCGGTTGCGGACGTCGCCGCTGTGGATGTCGGACTCACCCCCGCTGGGCAGCGACAGCGCGACGGCCTCGACGATCCGGTTGCCGGAGACGACGATCTGCACCTGCACGTACCCGTACTCGTTCTCGAAGCCGTTGCCGGTGACCCGGCGGTTGCTCGGCGGGGCCGCCCTGGTGGTGCGCGGCGCGCTGGGTGCCTTCGTGGTGGCCCTGGTGCCCGACGGGCGGGCGGTGGTCTTGCCGGGCTTCGGCGACACCGGCGCGTCGGCGCTCTTCGACGGCGTCGGCGCACCAGCCGCCGGGTCGGTGCCCGGCGCGGCCGGGTCGGCGCTCGGGTCGGCGCCCTGCGGGGTGGGGTTGACCGGCTGGGCGGTCGGCAGGTTCTGGGCGACCTGGGTGGCGCCCGGTGAGCCCTTGAGCACCACCAGCGCGGTGGTGCTGGCGGCCAGGCCGGTGATCGCGAGCAACGCGCGACGCATGGGATGCCCTTCCTACAGCTCGAAGGTGGCCAGGTGGATCTGCCGTCGGGGCACGCCGGCCCGCCGCAGCGCGCGCACCGACTGCTCCACCAGACCGGGCGGCCCGCACAGGTAGACGTCACGCCGGGCCACGTCGGGCACCAACTGACGCAACCCGTCCGGGCTGATCAGTTGCCGGGGGCCGGGGTCGTCGCGGGAGCCGATGACGTACCAGACGGAGGTGTCCCGCTCCTGGGCCAGCCAGTCCAGCTCGCGGCTGAGCAGCACGTCGGCCGGGGTGCGGGCCCGGTAGATCAGCGCGGCGCCCGGCGGCAGCTCCTCCAGCATCGCGCGGATCGGCGTGATGCCGCTGCCCCCGGCGATCAGCAGGGCCCGCTCCCGAAGCCGGTGCGCGGCGGTGAAGGTGCCCGACGGCCCGACCGCCCAGACCCGGGTGCCGGGCTCCAGGTCGCGCAGGTCCGCGGTGTGCGTGCCGACCACCTTGACGGTGAGCCGCAGCCACCGTCCGTTCGCGGCGGCGGAGACGGAGAACGGGTGTGACTGCCACCAGCAGCCCCGGGTGAGGAACCGCCAGCGGAAGAACTGGCCGCCGAGCATCTCCAGCCGGCCCAGCCGCTCGCCGGTGAGGTAGATGGAGATGGTGTCGGTGCTCTCGGCGACCACGTCGGCGACCCGCAGCCGGTAGCGCAGGTTGAACACCAGCGGCGCGATCACCCGGCCCCAGAGCAGTGCGGCGACCACCAGCAGGTACAGCGCGATCCAGCCGGTGCGCACCGGGCCGGGCTTGTACAGCTGCGCGCCGTGGGTGAACTGGTGACCGTAGCCGAGCAGCAGGATCAGGTAGCTGGACCGGTGCAGCAGGTGCCACAGCTCGTAGGGCAGCGCCCGCCGGATCGCCCGGATGCTGCTGAACCCGACGAGCATCATGATGCCGGTGGCGACGAACGCGGAGAGCATGTCCTGGTAGTCGCCGAGCAGCGTGCCGACCTCGGCGATGATCGACTGGTTCCGCAGGTCCGCGTAGCCGACCAGGATCAGCGACATGTGGGCCAGCACGGTGACCAGCAGGGTGGCGCCGACGTCGCGGTGCCAGCGGGCGATCTGCTCGCCGCCGATCCACCGCTCCAGCACCGGCAGCCGGCTCATCATCAGCACCTGCACCAGCAGCAGGTAGCCGGCGATCAGGCCGGTGATCCGGCCGGCCGCGGTGACGGTGGCCGCGGTGCTGCGCAGCGAACCGGCGGGGGTTCCCCACCACCACGGCAGCACGCTGGCGAGCAGGCCGACCAGGAGCAGCACGGCCAGCAGCCGTCGGCCGCCGGGCCCGCGCCGGGCCGGCACCTGCGG
>NZ_JAEVHL010000147.1 GCF_016803395.1 Micromonospora tarensis
CCCGACCCCGCTGCCCCCGACCCCGGTGGGCCGCACCGAGCGGGAGCTGTTCCTGCGGTTGACCCAGCGCAACCAGCGCCTACTGCGTGATCAACTCAGTCTGCTGGACGGGATGCAACGCCGGGAGCGGTCCGCCGAGGAGACCGACGAACTGTTCCGACTCGACCACCTCACCACCCGGGTCCGCCGCAACGTGGAGAAGCTGATCGCCCTGGCCGGCGCGGTCCCGGCCCGCCGTTGGCGACGCCCGGTGCCACTGCTCGACGTCGCGCGCGGCGCGGTCGCGGAGGTACCGGACTACCACCGGGTCCTGATCGCGCCGCACTGGCCATGGTCGCTCACCGGCCCGGCCGTGCCGGACGTCATCCACCTGCTGGCGGAGCTGATCGAGAACGCGATCAGCTACTCCCCGGCGGACACCACCGTCCGGGTCAGCGGCGAGCACCGACCACAGGGGTGCGCCGTGCTGGTCATCGACGACGGGCCCGGCCTGGACGCGGCCGCGCTCACCGAGGCGAACCAGGTGCTCTCCAGCCCGCCGACCGAGGTCCCGAGCACCGGCCCGACGGGCTGGTACACCGTCGCCGTGCTGGCCGGCCGGTGCGGCGCCCACGTCTCGTTGCGCCCCAGCCAGCGCGGCGGGACGGCCGCGGTGGTGCTCCTGCCAGCCCACCTGGTCACGGTCAACGACACCGGCCGTGCACCGGCCACCGCCGCGACCGGCACCCCGTACCCGCCGGTCCGCACCGGCGTCGACGTTCCCGACCAGGGTGGCGACGGTGCGCTGCCGACGCGGGTCCGCCACGCCGGCCCGATCGGCCCCGAACACGGCAGGACCAGCCTCGACACGGTCGAGATACCGATCGCGAGAACAGCAAGGAGACATCAATGACGTCTGCAGTGATGACCGAGGACGGCCTGACCGGCGCCCTGGACCGTCTGGTCGACCGGGTGCACGGCGCGGAGTTCGCGGTGGTGCTCTCCCCGGACGGGCTGCCGCTGGGCGGCTCGCGGCGGGTGGAGGCGAAGCTGGCCGAGCAGATCTCCGGCGTGGTCGCCGGCCTGATCGCGTTGGGGCTGGCCGCCACCCGGACCTGCGACTCGGGTCGGCTGCGTCAGGTCGTGGTGCAGATGTCGCGGGCGTTCCTGTTCATCGCCACCATCCCGAACGGCACCATCCTCACGGTGCGGATCGCCGGTGACGACGTCGAGGTCGGCGACATGGCGTACGAGGTGGCGCTCTTCGTGGGGCAGGCCGAGCAGCATCTGCCGATCACGTTGGGACCGGCCTCGTCGGCGACGATCGGGGACCCAGGTGCACTCCAGCGGCGCCGCTGACGAGGCGTGGTACGACGACGACGCGGGCCCGGTCGCCCGGCCGTACACGATGACCGGCGGGCGTACCGCGCCCACGCGCGGCGAATTCGACCTGATCTCCCTGGTCGTCGCCCGGCGCGGGGGCACGCCTCGCACGCCGCTCTTCCCCGAACAGGCGCGGATCGTCGAGCTGTGCCACCATCCAGTGTCGGTGGCCGAGATCGCCGCCGAGTTGGACCTTCCGTTGGGGACCGTCCGGGTGTTGCTCGGCGATCTGCTCACGGCCGGGCTGATCGAGACGCACGAACCGCCGATGCTGTCGGAGCTGCCGACCGAGCACCTGCTTGAGGCGATACTCGTCGGGCTTCGCGCCCTGTGACGGGGCAGGTGTCACAGGCACCCGGCGACGAACCGAAGGAGAGACAGGCAGTGCCGGCAACACCACCCCAGCAACGTCGTACCGTGGCGATCATCCTGCTGGATCGGGTCGTGGCCTTCGTCACGACCGCGCGGCGGGTGCTCACCGGCCGGGAGGACGTCTCGCGGGCCACCTGGGTGGCCGTGATCGCGGCGCTCGGGGTGCTGGTCGCGACGGCCACGTCGATAGTCGGGGTGCTGCGCACACCGGAGAAGCTGACCCCGGTGACCCTGGACCCGTCGCCGTCAGTCCAGCAGGTGGGCTCGTCGCCCGGCACGCCCCGGGCGCAGGCGCGCCCGGCGGTCACCAGCCCGGCGGCGTCCACTCCGCCGCCCACCTCGGCCGCCTCGGTCGCCCCGACCACCGGAGCGTCGACCCGGCCCACGCCGACCGGTACGACTGTCGCACCCACCCCGGCCGCCCTGAGCGCCGACTTCGCCGTCACGGACAACGCTCTGCTCAGCTATGGCGCCGCCGTGACGATCAACAATCCCGGGGCGGTCCCGGTGCCGGACTGGACCCTGGTCGTCACGCTGCCCCGGGAGTCACTGCGGATCACCACGGTCGAGGGCGCACAGGCCAGCCAGGACGGTGCGGTGTGGACGTTCGTGCCGGACGCCGCTGCGGTGCCCGCCAGCACCTCGACCCGGGTGACGTTCCGGGTGAACGGCTCGCTTACCGGCGCCGCTCCCACAGCCTGCACCATCGACGGGGCCACCTGCGCCGGCCTGGGGAACTGACCGGGTGCGGTACACCCGACGTTCCGACGGCCGCCATGCCTGATTGATCATCAGTTCGAGCGTGCTTCGTACCGTTCCGACCATGACTGTCCTACCCGCATCATCGTCGGCCGGCCGCGCCGGGCCGCGCCTCGGCGGCCTGGGTACCCGGGCCACCGCCGCCGTCGCCGTCTCGCCGTCACCGGCGCCGCCGTCGCGGTGACCGTCGCGACCTCGTCGCCCGCGACGCCGAGCCCGGCAGCGTCGTCGTCGCGGAGAACTTCTCGGCCGGGTCGTTGCCCGCCGGCTGGACCGCGGTCGACGGCACCTGGAAGGTCGAGAACGGCCGGCTGTACGGCACCTCCGCCAGCTCCAGCGAGAACAACAAGATCACCTTTGGTCGGCACCTGAACGACTTCCGCCTCGAGGCGACCATGCGCTTCGAGTCGGTCTCGGCCGCCACCCGCTGGGCCTCGCTCGGCATCGACGTCCCCGCCGACGGCGCCACCCCCTGGTGGATCGCCACCATGCGCAGCGGCACCACCGCCGCCAACGGCCTCGAGTTCGCCCAGCGGACCACGGGCAACGCCTGGGTCGTGACGAACACGGCCTCCGCCCCGTCCGCCGCCGGCACCGGCCGGGACGTCCACGTCGCCGTCGAGGTGCACGGCAACCAGGCCCGCTGGCTCTTCGACGGACGGGAGGCGATGCGCACGAGCAGCCTTCAGCGCTCCGCCAACGGCGTGCAGGGACTCTTCGTCAACGGCGCCACCGTGTCGTACGACGACGTCACCGTCACCGAACTGGCGTCGAACGGCTACCTGCGCCCCGAGGGCAGCCCGTTCACCGTGATCGCCCACCGGGGCGCGTCCGCCGCCGCACCGGAGAACACCCTCGTCGCGCAGGAGATCGCCCGTAAGGGCGGCGCCGACTGGATCGAGAACGACGTCCAGCCGAGCAAGGACGGCATCCCGTTCATCCTGCACGACGGCACCGTCGACCGGACCACCGACGGCACCGGCAACATCCGGGACCTGACCGCCACGCAGATCAAGGCGCTCGACGCCGGCTCCTGGTTCGGCCCCCAGTACGTCGGTGAGCGGGTGCCCACCCTCGCCGAGCAGCTCGCCGACCTGCGGGCCCGGGGCGGCAACCTGCTCGTGGAGATCAAGGGCAAGCACACCCCAGACGAGGTCGCCACGATCATCCAGGTGATCCGCGACGAGCAGATGATGGGCCGGGTCTTCATCCAGAGCTTCGAGGTCGACGCCCTGAGATACACCCACGAGATCGCCCCCGAGCTGCCGCTGGGTCTGCTGCGCAGCAGCCTCGACGCCGACCCGGTGGCGATCGCCAGGGAGCTGCACCTGACCGCGTACAACCCGGACGGCAACGCGCTGCTGGCCAAGCCGGAGGTCGTCGCCCCGTTGCACGCCGCCGGCGTCGCCGTGATGGCGTGGACGATGGACTCCGCCAGCCTGTGGCAGCGGTTGGAGCGGATCGGCACCGACGCGATCATCACCAACCGCGCGGCCGAGCTGGTCGGCTGGAACTCGGCGTTCCTCCAGCAGTCCCCCGCCGACCCGTCCGTGGAGATCACCTCGCCGGCCGACGGCGCTCGGCTGGACCGGGCACAGTCCCCGGTGATCGCCGTCGCCGCCAGCGACGCGGACACCGTCACCGTCACACTGGACGGCAGGAAGTCGGCCGCCGGGCGCAAGCTCGACCTGGCCAGGCTGACCGCCGGCCGGCACACCATCGCCGCCCAGGTGACCGGGCCCGCCGGCACGGCCACCGCGACCAGCGCCTTCACCGTGACGGTGAGCCAGGCCGGCCTCGGCTACCTGATCCTCACCTCGGGCGCCGATCCGGCGGCCGTCACCGCGATGACCACCAAGCTGGTCCACGGCCAGTACGCCGAGCTGGCCAGTTACGCCGACCGGCAGGCCGGCAAGCTGGTCCCGGCCGAGGTCGCCAGCGTCATCGCCGCCGACAGCCGCACCCTCGCCCTGAAGTAGCCCGAGCGGTCCCCGCCGTCGACAGTGGACGGCGGGGACGCTCGGCTCAGCCGACGGCCAGCGGTCTGACCCGCTGATCCCGCTCGCGCAGGACGGGCAGCGCCGGCGCGAGCGCCAGCAGCATGCAGAGGCCACCGATCGGCAGCAGGTCGAGGGTGACCACCGGCAGGACGATGCCGACGAACAGCAACGGGACGCTCCACCACGGCAGCCGCCGCCGAGCGGCGAGCAGGCCCGCGAGCACCAGCAGGCCGAGGAAGAAAAGCTGGGGCACGACGTCGTAGAAGGCGACCTCGACGCCGGGAACGGCCTTGAAGTCCGCGGCGAGCGCCGACATCTCCGCCCGGTCCTCGGCCAGCAGTCCCTCCACGATGTCGGCGCCGAACTGCACCACAGTGGCGGCGAGTCCGACCAGGGTGAGGGTCACCGCCCCGGTCCGCCACGGACTGCGCGGCAGCAGGCCGGACAGGGCGAGCACACCCGGGACGAAGAGCAGCAGACCGGCGAGAGCGGCCAGGTGGGCGGCCTGCCAGTCGAACCCGGGACCGTACACGTCGTCGGATCGCCCCCACAGCCGGACGAGTCCGTAGGCCACGATGCCGACCGGGCCGGCCATCACGTAGAGCGCAGCGCGTTTCATGCCGGCCATCATCTGGCCGTCGACGACCATCCGGCCTCGGGGAGGTTCCCTCGTGTGCCCCCGGCTTTTCGGCTCAGGTCTTCCACCGATCAACCCTGAGTGGAGCGGGCGGGTTCACCGTTCGGTGATGAGCGGGGCGTAGTCGCCCCTGGTGAGTGGTCTGCTGGACAGGGAACCGTCGGCCCGGGGCACACCGAGAGCCCTGCCGTCGCGGAGGAAGGCCACTGTGGTGACGTCCGCACGGCTGGTCAGGGTGCAGACGATCTGCCCGAAGGCGAGCACCTCGTCGCTGCGGCCGCCGTCGTGGGCGGGTTGGTCCACCGCGACGAGCGCCTGGGTCCCGGTCACGGTCGCGCCAGCCGCGTTGACCGCCCCGGGCAGCGCGCTGGTCAGGTCGCTGTCGCGTTCGGCGCCGCTGGGCCCGGCGAGCAGGTGCCGCAGTTGGTCCGCGATGGAGGGCGGCCGGTCGACGCGCCGGACCACGGGGACGATGCGGTTGTCGCGGACCAGGCAGAGTGTCTCGACGGCACGGCCGGCCGGCACCGTGGCCTCGGCGGGAGCGGAGCTGCGCAACGGCCCACCCGGTGGCCGCACCGAACGAGGGCCGTCGTCGGTGGGGATGCCGCAGCCGGTGAGCAGCACGGCGAGCGCCACCGGGGCGAGACGACGGCGCCTCACGGCAGACTCCCCGGCGGGGTGACCCGGAAAGACGCGCCCCCGCCCGGACGGTCGGCGACGGTCACCTGCCCCGCGTGCGCGGCGGCGTGCTGGGCGACCAGCGCGAGCCCGAGCCCGGTGCCGTCGCCGGCGCCCCGGGTGTGCGCGGCTCGCCCGCGCACGAACCGGTCGAAGATAACCTCCCGATCCTCGACGGGGACGCCCGGACCGTCATCGTCGACCTCGATGACGCCGGTGTCACCGTCTCGCGAGAGCCGAACAGCCGCCGGGCCGCCACCGTAGGTGACGGCGTTGTCGAACAGGTTCGCCAGGACCTGGGCGATCCGCCGCCGCTCGACCTGCCAGACCGCTGGCGCGTCCGGCGCCAGCTCGACAAGCCCGACCAGCAGGTCGTACGGCTCGCACGCCTCCCGGGCCAGCTCCACCACGTCGACCGGGGCCCGGTGGGCGGGCTGGTCACTGCGGGCCAGGTCGATCAGGTCGTTGACGAGCCGCTGGAAACGGTCGATCTCGTCGGCGACGAGCCCGGCGGCGGTGGCCGTGCGTTCGTCCTGGTGATCCCGGCGGCGGGCCAGGACGCTGGCCGCCGCGGCGAGGGTCTGCAACGGGGAACGCAGTTCGTGACTGACGTCGGCGGCGAACCGGCGGTCCCGCTCGATCCGGCGGGCGAGCCGGTCGACCATCTGGTTGAACGAGGAGGAGAGGCGGGTCAGGTCGGGGTCGGTGGCCGGGTCGAGCCGGGCGGTGAAGTCGCCGGCGGCGATCTTCTCGGCCGCGTCGGCCACCGCCGTCAGGGGTCGTAACCCGTGCCGGGTGGCGTACCAGGCGAGCGCGGCACCGGACCCGGCGACCAGCACCGCGACGGTGGTCAACGCGAGCGCCAGGACCTGGAACGTCTGCTCCAGCTCGCGCAGCGAGTTGACCTCGAAATACGTCGCCGCCGCGGACAGCGGCACCCCCACCACCAGGGCCGGTTGCCCGCCGACGCGGACCCGCTGCACCGCCGGCTCTCCGGCGGTGACGGCCCGCAGCAGCTCGGCGGGGACGGCGGCGGTGGTACCGGGATCGGCGGCGCGCGCGTACCACTCGCCGTTGAGGTGCAGCACCGGCCGACGGCTCCCGCCGGTGTCCAAGGATCGGAGCACCGCCACCACGTCCGGGGTGTCGGTGTCGAGGCCGGCACGCACCACGGCGGCGTCGAAGTAGGCGGCCCGCACGGCGATGCGTTCCCGGTCGTCGAGCAGGGACCGGCGGGTCAGCTCGTAGGAGACCAACGCCATCGACGCCGAGAGCAGCAGCGCGCCGACGGCGAACGCGGCCGTCACCCGGGTACGTAGTCCGAGCCGTCTCATCGTTGCAGCTTGTAGCCCAGGCCGCGCAGGGTGATTAGGTGCCGGGGGTTGGCCGGGTCCGGTTCAATCTTCTGCCGCAGGCGGCCGACGTGCACGTCGACGAGCCGTTCGTCGCCGCTGGTGTACCCCCACACCCGTTGCAGCAGCTGCTGACGGGACAACACCCGGCCGGCGTGTTCGGCCAACTCACAGAGGAGCCGGAACTCGGTGCGGTTGACCGTGACCTGCTGGCCGGCGCGGCGTACCTCGCCCGCCTCCGGACTGATCTCCAACTCGCCGAAGGCGACCGCCGGCACGTCGTCGGAGGTCGATGCCCCGGCGATCGGGCGGGCCCGGCGGCGCAGGGCCCGCAGTCGAGCGGTCAGCTCCCTGATCGCCACGGGCTTGACCACGTAGTCGTCGGCACCGGCCTCGAGGGCGGCGACGATGTCGTCGGTGCCGTCGCGGGCACTGACCACCACGATCGGGACGTCGTCGTCGCGGCGCAGCTGCCGGATGCACTCGAAGCCGTCGAGGCCCGGCAGCATCAGGTCGACGAGCACGTAGTCGGTGCACATCATCGACTCGACCGGCCTGGGTCTCCTGGTCCGCGCCCACCGTGCCGGCCGCGAACACGGGGTCACGCTCTGCCTGGCCGCGCCGTCGCGGTTCATCCGCACCGTGCTGCACACCATGCGGCTGGACGGCGCCTTCCCGATCTTCGACAGCCGCGACGACGCCCTCGCCCAGCTGTCCGACGGCAGCGACGGGGACGGCCGGGTGGCGAGCATGTCTCATGCTTGACTGGTGATTCGCTTCGTACTGAACGTGCTGTGGCTCGTCTTCGGCGGTGGGATCGTGCTGGCGATCGGCTACGGCGTCGCCGCGCTGATCTGCTTCGCCCTGGTCGTCACCATCCCCTTTGGCGTCGCGTCGTTACGCCTCGCCGGTTATTCGCTGTGGCCCTTCGGCCGCACCCTGGTGCCCAAGGCGGGCGCGGGCGTCGGCTCCGGCGTGGCGAACGTCCTCTGGGTGGTGCTGGCGGGCTGGTGGCTCGCGCTCTCCCACCTCGTCGCGGGCGTCGCGCTCTGCGTCACGATCATCGGGATCCCGTTCGGCATCGCCAACTTCAAGCTCGTCCCGGTGGCGTTCTGGCCGCTGGGCCGCGAGGTCGTCGACGCGCCGTGACCCGGCGGAGTGCGACCAGATGATCGAGAAACGGGGGACAACACACCCCTGCCACTCCTAACTTATAGCGCACTGGGGGGCTTGCGGCAAGACCCGGGTCGTGCCGCAAAATCGTCGGCCGAGACCAGAATCTGCCGAAATGGAAGTTCCCCAGTGCGCTCCTTGCCGACCTCCGTGTTCGAACTCCCCGACCGCCTCTCCGCCAAGGCCGACCCGACGCTGATCGCCCGCGACGAGCAGCACTTCGCGGCGATGGCGCAGAGCCTCGAGCAGCTGAGCGCCGAGCTGTCCGACCGCCTCGCCACCGAGCGCAGAGCGCCCGGCGGGAAGGGCCGGCAGGCGGTGGACCGGGACGAGGAGGTCCGCCGGCTGACCGCCCGGCTGCGCGCGCTGAGCCGCCACGGGCTGGACCTGTGCCTCGGCCACGTGGTCGAGGCGGCAACCCGGAGCCTGTGTACATCGGGCGTCGCGGCCTCACCGACAGCGCCGGCCGCCGGTTGCTGCTCGACTGGCGCTCGCCCGCCGCCGAGCCGTTCTTCGGCGCGACCCACGCCAACCCGATGGGGCTGGCGAGCCGCCGCCGGTACCGGTGGACCCGTGGCCGGATCAGCGACTACTGGGACGAGGTGTTCACCCCGGACGGGTTCGTCGGGCACGCCGTCGCGCTCGACGACCAGTCCGCGTTCATCGCCAGCCTGGGCAGCGCCCGGTCGACCCGGATGCGTGACGTGCTCAGCACGATCCAGGCCGACCAGGACGCGATCATCCGCGCGGGTTCGGCCGGCGCCCTCGTCGTCGACGGTGGTCCGGGCACCGGGAAGACGGTGGTCGCCCTGCACCGCACCGCCTATCTGCTCTACTCCGATCCGCGCCTCGGTCAACGCCGGGGTGGGGTGCTCTTCGTGGGCCCGCACCAGCCGTACCTGGCCTACGTCTCCGACGTGCTGCCCAGCCTCGGGGAGGAGGACGCGCAGACCTGCACCCTGCGGGACCTCGTCCCGGAGGGGGCCACGGCGGGCGTCGACACCGACGCGGAGGTCGCCCGGTTGAAGTCGTCAGCGGACCTGGTCGCGGCGATCGACGCGGCCGTGCGGTTCTACGAGGAACCACCTGGCACACCGATGACGATCACGACCGACGACGCCGAGATCCGGCTCAGCCCCGACGACTGGGCCGACGCGTTCCAGGCGCCGGGACCGGGCACCCCGCACAACGAGGCGCGCGCGGAGATCTGGGAGGAGTTGCTCACGATCCTCATCGACAGGTACGACGGCGACGAACCGGACGACCTGCTCCGCGCCGCGCTGCTGCGCAACCGGGAACTGCGGACGGCGTTCCACAGCGCCTGGCCGCTGCTCGACGCGGCCGATCTCGTCAGCGACCTCTGGTCGGTCCCCGCGTACCTGCGCAGGTGTGCGCCATGGCTCAGCCCGGAGCAGGTCCGGACGTTGCAGCGGGACGACCCGCGGGCCTGGACCATGTCCGATCTGCCGCTGCTGGACGCGGCGCGGCAGCGGCTCGGTGCGCCGGCCAGGTCGGCGGGCGCCCACCGGTCCGACCTCGCCGAAGCCGTCCAGCGCGAGCACCTGGCCCGGGTCGTCGACGAACTGCTCGCGGCGCACAGCTACGACGACGGTGAGGGCCTGCTGACGATGCTGCGCCAGCCGGATCTGCGCGACGTCCTGGCCGACCAGCCCGTGGGGCCGGAGGCCGATTCGGACCTGCTGGCCGGACCGTTCGCGCACATCGTGGTCGACGAGGCCCAGGAACTGACCGACGCCCAGTGGCAGATGCTGCTCGCCCGCTGCCCGTCGCGCAGCTTCACCATCGTGGGCGACCGCGCCCAGGCTCGGCACGGGTTCACCGAGTCGTGGCAGGAACGCCTCGAGCGGGTCGGGCTCGACCGGATCACGCTCGCCGCACTGACCATCAACTACCGCACGCCGGAGGAGGTCATGGCGGAAGCCGCACCGGTCATCCGGGCCGCACTCCCGGACGCCAACGTGCCGACCTCCATCCGCGGCACCGGGCTCCCCGTCGTCAGGGGATCAACCGCCGACCTGGGCTCGATCCTGGACGCCTGGCTCGACGCGCACGCCGACGGGATCGCCTGCGTGATCGGCGACCCGACGTTCGCGCCGACGCCCCGGGTCCGGTCGCTGAGCCCGGAGCAGGTCAAGGGGCTCGAGTTCGACCTGGTCGTCCTCGTCGACCCGGAGGCCTTCGGGATTGGGATCGAAGGGGCGGTGGACCGCTACGTCGCGATGACCCGGGCGACCCAGCAACTGGTGATCCTGACGACGCCCTGACGGCGAGGGCGCGGGACCGGCGGTCGAACGCTCTCGTTTCGAGATTCTCGATACCGGATACCCTGCGCCCTGTGGAGTTCCAGGTGCTCGGGGATGTCGCGGCCAGCCACCAGGGCAACCCGGTTGAGCTGGGTCGGCGACAGGAGCGCTGCCTGTTGGGGTTGCTGCTGCTGGAGCCCGGTCGGGTGCTGCTGACGGACCGCCTGATCGAGCTGCTCTGGCAGGCCGCCGACGCGGCGGAGCGGCGGGCGACCCTGCACACCTACGTGGCCCGGCTGCGCCGCCGGCTCGCCCCGTACGGAGTTCGCATCGTCACGCGCGGTGGCGGTTACCTGATCGACGTGGACCCCGCGACTGTCGACCTGCACCGGTTCACCGCCGAGGTGGAGCGGACCCGCACGATCGCCGAGCCGGCGCTTCGTGCGCAGGCGCTCGCGGCGGCCCTCGACCTGTGGCGCGGTCCGCTGCTGGCCGGCGTCGCGGACGAGACGATGCGCCAGCGGCTCGGGCGTGATCTGGAGGAGCGGCGGCTCGCCGCGTTCGAGCGGCGGGTGGAGGCCGAACTCGCCGCCGGCGAGCATCTGCGGGTGGTGGGGCTGCTCGCCGATCTGGTGCGGGAGTTCCCGACCAGGGAACACGGCATCGAGCTGTTCATGCTGGCGCTGAGTCGGGCGGGCCGGCGTACCGAAGCGCTCGAGGTGTACCGCACCGCACGCCGAACGCTTGTCGAGGAGTTCGGCGTCGAGCCCGGCCAGGATCTCCAGCGCCTGCACCAACGCATCCTCGCCGACGATCCGGACCTCACCCTACCGACGCCCGGCAGCACCCCGGCCGCGCCGCGTCACCTTCCCCGTGACGTCCCGGGATTCGTCGGCCGGGTCGCGGAGCTCGTGGCCCTGGACGACGCCCTCGATGACGGTGGCCCGTCCCGTGGCGTCGCCACCATCTGCACGATCGGCGGGATCGGCGGGCTCGGCAAGACCGCGCTGGCGGTGCACTGGGCGCATCGGGTGGCGTCGCGGTACCCGGACGGGCAGGTGTTAGTCAATCTCCGTGGTCACGGCACCGACGCGCCGACCCGTCCGATCGACGCGCTGGGCCAGCTGCTGCGCGGGCTGAGCGTGCCGCCGGGGCGGATACCCGTCGACGTCGACGAGGCGTCGGCCCTCTACCGGTCGACGCTCGCGGACCGACGGGTGTTGGTAGTGCTCGACAACGCCGCCTCCTCCGAGCAGGTGCGGCCCCTGCTTCCGGCGTCGGCGCACTGCCTGACGGTCATCACCAGCCGGAACCGACTCGACGGGCTGGTCGCCCACGAGGGGGCGCGGAGCCTACGACCGGGTCTGCTCAGCGACGACGAGGCGTACCAACTGGTCGTGACGATGATCGGCGCGGACCGGGCCGCGACGGCGGGCCGCGACCAGATCGTCCGGCTGGCGGCGCTCTGCGGCAACCTGCCGCTGGCGCTGCGCGTGGCCGCCGCGCGCGTCGTCGTGGACGAGCGGCTGACCGTCCCGGAGCTGCTGCGCGAGCTGACGAACGCCCGGGAACGGTTGTCCGGGCTCGTCGTCGAGGGCGACGCGGCGGTACGCGGCGTCTTCGCGGTGTCCTACCACGCCCTGTCGGCCGCCTCGGCGCGGGTGTTCCGGCTGCTGGGCCTCGTGCCGAACACCGCGCTGTCGACCGCGGCGGTGGCCGTCCTCGCCGGTCAGCCGGAGGGCCAGCTCCGGGACCACATCGCGGACCTGGTCGACCGGCACCTGCTCGACGACGCGGGCACGGGCCGCTACCAGATGCACGACCTGCTCCGACTGTACGGCGCGGAGCGGGCCGAGGCAGAGGACTCCGAACCTGATCGGAGGCGGGCGGTGGGACGGCTCGCCGACGCGTACGTCCAGCAGGGGGTGGCCGCCCAGGCCGTCTTCCACCGGGTCCGCGCGACGGTGCCCATGCGCTTCGAGCACCCACTCGCCCAGCCGCCCGGTTTCGACTCGATCGACGCCGCCAGCGAGTGGTTCCAGGTGGAGGGCGGCAACCTGCTGGCGCTGGTCCGGATCTGCGACGGCCTCGGCCTGGCGCGGGAGACCTGGCAGCTCGCCGACTGTCAGTACCCGTTCCTGGTGCGGACGCACGCGCTGCCGACGCTGCGGGAGACCCAGGAGCTGGGGGTGACCGCGGCCCGCCTCGACGGTCGGCCGGACGCCGAGCGGCTGATGGCCAACGGCCTCGGGGTCGGCTACGCGCTGGGGCGGGATTTCGACCAGGCCATCCAGTGGATGAAGCACGCCGCGCAGGCCAACGCGGAGCACAGCTCCCCCCGCGACGAGGTCGTCAGCCAGATGAGCATCGGCAACGCCTACGGGCAGAAGGGCGACTGGGCGGAGGCCGAGGAGCAGCTGCGGCTGGCCATCGCCGGTGCCCGGCGGCTGGACGACACGTTCATGCTGTGCGTCTGCCTGAGCAACCTCGGCTGGCTCTACACCGAGCAGGGCCGGGCGCAGGAGTCGCTCGCCCTCCTCGAGGAGGCGTTACGGATCGCCGTCGAGCACGACATCCGGCAGCAGATCCCGCCGCTGGAGGTGCACCTGGCGCACCAGAACGCGAACCTCTCGCGGTACGCGGCCACGGTCCGCCACGCCAGGGCGGCGGTGGCGCACCGACACCTTGGAGATCGACTCAGCACCGCTCGCGGGCTCTACTGGCTGGGTGTGGGTCTCGACGGTCTCGGCGGCACGGCGGAAGCCATCGGCTACTGGCGGGAGTCCCTGGAGTTGATGACCGAGATCGGCAGCGGCGACGCGGAGTATCCGGTGGCCGCCCTGGCGCGGGCCGGCCACCACCCGCAGGGCGGTCCGCTCTGAGCCCACCGAGCCCACCCCGGTTGGTAAGGGTTTGGTCAGATCAGCGCGGCACCCTGTCAGGTGCGGCGGGGGTGGCTCAGCATGCTGACGGGACCCAGCGGTGCTGCCCATCCGGGAACGTGCGACGAACTGTCTCCGCAGGGCCAACACGGGGTGGCCCTGCGGAAACCGTTCGTCGCGCCGCTCGCGGTCCTACTGGCCCAGCGTCACGTGCAGGATCCTCTCGTTGCTGTTGTTCGGGATGCTGTCCTTGTCACCCTGGTTGGTGGTGGTCAGCCACAGTCCCCCGTCGGGAGCCGGCTCCACCGTCCGCAACCGACCGTAGGTGCCACTGAAGTACGTCTGCACGTTCGTCAGGCTGCTTCCGCTGATCACCGCGCGGTACATGCGCGCACCACGGGTACAGGCCACGTAGAGCGCGTCCCGCACGATCGTGATGCCGGAGCAGGACCCTTCGGCGGTCGGATAGGTGCGCGCCGGCGCGATGAACCCGGCGGTACCGCAGGCCCCACTTGTGCCCTCGCACGCCGGCCAGCCGTAGTTGCCGCCCCGGGTGATCAGGTTGGTCTCGTCCATGATCGAGTTGCCGAACTCCTGCTCCCACAGCCGGCCCTGCGAGTCGAACGCCAACCCCTGCGGGTTGCGGTGGCCGTAGCTCCACACGTAGTTGCCGAACGGGTTGTCCGAGGGGACGGTGCCGTCCGGGTTGAGCCGCAGGATCTTGCCCTCGAGGCTCGACCGGTCCTGCGCGTAGTTGCCGTTCTGGGCGTCACCCGTGCTGGCGTAGAGCTTGCCGTCCGGGCCGAACCGGAGCCGGCCACCGTCGTGGTACTTGTTGCGCCGGATGCCGGTGAGGAGCACCTGCTCGGTGGCGGTGTCGAGCCGACCGTTCTCCAGCCTGATCCGCACGATCCGGTTGTCACTCGGCGAGGTGTGCATGATGTACAGCCAGCGGTCGCTGCCGTAGCTGGCCGAGATGGCGAGCCCGAGCAGGCCCCCCTCACCGTCGGTGCTCTGCACGTTCGGCACCGTGCCGAGGTTGGTCGTGGCTCCGGTGGCCGGGTTGAGCTGGATGATGTCGTGCGCGTCGCGGCGGTTGTAGAGGACGCTGCCGTCCGGCAACGTCACCAGACCCCATGGGACGTCGGTGTCGGTGCTGACCTGGCGAACCCCGCACACCGGGTTGCCGCACGCCGCGCCGGTGCTCACCGTCGTGGTGGCGCTGCGCGACGAGGTGTTGCCCTGCGCGTCCCGGGCCACCACGTAGTACTGGTAGGCGGTGTTCGCCGCCAGGCCGCTGTCGGTGAACGTGGTGGCCGGCGGTGCGCCGGTGACCGTGCCCACCTGCACGCCACCGCGATGGATGTCGTACGCCCGCACCCCGATGTTGTCGGTCGACGCGGCCCAGCGCAGGGTCACAGTGGTGCCCGACGCGGTGCCGGTGAGCTGTTGCGGCGCGGTCGGCGGCTGGGTGTCGGCCTGACAGGCCGGCGGGGTGATCGAGACCGTGGCGCTCGCCTGGGACACGTTGCCGGCGGCGTCGCGGGCGTTGACGTACAGGCCCCAGGTCGCACCGGCGACCACGCTGAGATTGGTGGAGAGCGTCGTGCCGCTCACCGACGTCATCAGCTGACCGTCGTGGTAGATGTCGTAGTAGGCCACCGCGACGTTGTCCGTCGAGGCGTTCCAGGCGAACGTCACCGAGTTGCACGTCAGGCCGCTCACCCGTGGGCTCCCGGGCGCGGTGGGCGGCTGACTGTCGGCGCTGCCGAGCGACGTCGTCCACCGTTGGTTGGACTGCCCGTTGCAGGTCCAGAGACCGACGACGGTGCCGTTGGCGCTGCCCGCGCCGGTCACGTCCAGGCACAGGCCGGACTGGACGCCGACGATGGTCCCGCTGGTGGTGATCCGCCAGCGCTGGTTGGCGCCACCGGTGCAGCCGTTGATCTGGAGCGCGGCCGGGGCGGTGGTGTCCTGGCCGACCACGTCCAGGCACATGGTCTCGTCGTAGACCCGCAGCTCACCACTCGCGGTGAGGGTCCACGCCTGGTTGGCCTGACCGTTGCAGTCGTAGATGTTGATGCCGGTGCCGGCCGTTCTGCCGTTGCCGACCACGTCCAGACAACGGCCGCTGGCCACGCCGACCACCGTCGACGGCGCCGCGGCGGCTGCCGGCACACCGACGGCCACGGTCAGCAGCGTGACCGCCGCCATCGTCACCGGCAACAGCCGCCGTCGTGGGCGACGTGGGTTTGCCCGCGTGCTGACTCGCATCCGTCCTCCAGGATCGATCACACACCAAACAGCAGACATCGACCATCAAAGATGCATACGGCGCCCAAGTCAAACGATGTCGATCGATCGGCGGCAAACCCGCAGATCCGCCCACGCTTCGCACCTCGACGGCGTCGTCTACTCATCGACGTCCCCCACCATCGGTGCTCCCGCTCCTCCTCCTCAGGTCGTAGGCGCAGTGCCGTCCTGCGCCAGATGGCCGCGGGCGGTTCCTCGAACAGGCTTGGTCCATGGCACCGGGTGACCCCGCACGGATCCGCTCCAGACACCCGGTCGCCGGGAAAGGCACCGGCAGATGATGCGCTCACGAACTGGTCTTCGACCCCGACTCGGCGCAGTGCTGGCGGCCACCGCCGTCGTCGCCCTGACCGCGGCGGGCTGTGGCGCGCCGCCCCGCGACCCCGCGCCGCCCGCCCCCCGCCC
>NZ_JAEVHL010000148.1 GCF_016803395.1 Micromonospora tarensis
TGCTCGCGGTCCGCCTGGCACCGGACGGGATCGCTGCGCCGCCGAACCGGCCCGACCCCGCGACCGGGCCGACCGGCGGGCGGCAGGCCGGGCGGGTGGCGCTGGTCGGGGCGGGGCCGGGTGACCCGGAGCTGATCACCGTCAAGGGCTGGCGGCTGCTCACCGAGGCCGACGTGGTGGTCGCCGACCGGCTGGTGCCCGGGCTGCTGCTGGACGAGCTGCGCCCCGACGTCGAGCTGGTGGACGCCTCGAAGATCCCCTACGGACCGTCCCGGGCCCAGGAGGAGATCAACCAGATCCTGGTCGACCGGGCCCTGGCTGGCGCCGTCGTGGTGCGGCTCAAGGGCGGCGACCCGTACGTCTTCGGCCGGGGCGGCGAGGAGTTGCTGGCCTGCGCGGCGGCCGGCGTGCCGGTGACAGTCGTGCCGGGGGTGACCAGCTCGATCGCCGCGCCGGCGGCGGCCGGCATTCCGGTCACCCACCGGTCGGTGGCGCACGAGTTCACGGTGGTCTCCGGGCACCTGGCACCCGACTCGCCAGCCTCGCTGGTGCGCTGGGACGCCCTGGCGGGCCTGCGCGGCACCCTGGTGATCCTGATGGGGCTGAAGAACCTCGCCGCCATCACCGAGACCTTGATCGCCCACGGCCGGTCGCCGCGGACGCCGGCCGCCGTCGTCCAGGAAGCCACCACCGGTACCGAGCGGGTACTGCGCTCCACCCTCGGCGCGGTCGCCGCCGACGCACTCACCGCCGACCTGCGCCCGCCCGCCGTCGTGGTGGTGGGCGACGTGGTGGTTGCCCTCGACTAGTGAGGCGACGGAGCGCGGCGGTGAACTCGGCTGGCGGTGGACCCCAGCCTCATCGAGGCCGCTGCCGTGGCGTCCCGCCATTCCGGGTGAAGAGTCACCGGCTGAGAGTCTGTTCCGACCGTGCCGGCGACGCGGGTCGGGCGTGGAGGGCGCTGGCAGCCTAGATCTTGGACAGTTTCCGTCACGCGCTAACGGAAACTGTCCAAGATTGCCAGCGGTGGCGGCTACGTGCGCGGGGGCTGGCCAAGTAGGGGTGGCGGATGATCCTAGATCGCCACCGGACAGACGACGGGCCGGAGCAACGCTGCGCCGGCCGTCGTGGTCTGTCGGTCGGCTACTGCTTGAGCATGTTGTCCAGCAGCAGGGCGCAGCGGATCAACCCGAGGTGGCTGTAGGCCTGCGGGTGGTTGCCCAGGCCGCGCTCGGCCAGCGGGTCGTACTGCTCGGGGAGCAGCCCGGTCGGGCCGGCGGTCAGCACCATCTGCGCGAACAGCTCCTCGGCGTCGGTGCGGCGACCGGTGCGCAGGTACGCCTCGATCAGCCACGCCGTGCAGATGTGGAAACCGCCCTCCCGGCCGGGCAGTCCGTCGTCCCAGTGGTAGCGGTAGACGACCGGGCCGCTGCGCAGGTCCGCCTCGATCCGCAGGACGGTGGAGAGGAAGCGCGGGTCGTCGCCCGAGAGCAGGCCGGAGAGCCCGATCCAGAGCGACGAGGCGTCCATGTCCTCGTCCCCGTACGCGACGCTGTACGCCTCGACGTCGGAGTGCCAACCGTGCTCCAGCACGTTGGCGCCGATCCGGTCGCGCAGGTCCTTCCACTCGGGTCGGTCCTCGCCGCCGTGCTGGCGCATCACGTGCAGCGCCCGGTCGACGGTCATCCAGCACATCACCTTCGAGAAGACGTGGTGCCGGGGTGGCAGCCGGGCCTCCCAGATGCCGTGGTCGGGCTCGTGCCAGCGGCGGCGGACCGCCTCCACCATGTTCTCCAGGACCCGCCACTCGTCCTCACGGACCGACCCGCGGGCGTCGGCGACGGCCGCGATCAGGTCGGCGATCGGGCCGAAGACGTCCAGTTGCAGCTGGTGGTTGGCGAGGTTGCCGACCCGGACCGGGCGGGAGCCGGCGTACCCGGGCAGGGTGTCGATCACCGCCTCGGCGCCCAGCTCGTAACCGTCGATGGTGTAGAGCGGGTGCAGCCGCTCCGGGTGCCCGCCGGTGCGCTCGATGCAGCCGTCCACCCAGCGCAGGAACGCCTCGGCCTCCTCGATGGAGCCCAGGTCGACGAGCGAGCGGGCGGTCAGCGCTGCGTCGCGCAGCCAGCAGTAGCGGTAGTCCCAGTTGCGGACGCCGCCCAGCTCCTCGGGGAGGGAGGTGGTCGCCGCGGCCAGGATCGAGCCGGTCGCCTCGTGGCAGAGCCCGCGCAGGGTGAGGGCGCTGCGCGCGACCAGGTCACGGGAGGTCGACGGCAGTCGCAGCGAGGCGACCCAGTCCTTCCACGGCTGCTCGGCGGCGGCCTGCCGCTCGTGGATCGGCACCCGGTGGTGCTCCAGGCTGTGCGTGCCGAAGCGCAGCTCCAGCACCACCTGCCCACCCGCGGCGGAGAGGTCGACGACCGCCTTGGCGGTCTCGTACCCGCCGTCGTTGCCGACCTCCCACTGCACACCGGGGGAGTAGAGCGCGACCGGCTCGTTGGAGCCGAGCACCAGCAGGCCGTCGCCGAGTGGCTGCAACTGCACGGCCACCTGACCGAACTCGGGCCTCGGCGCGAACTCCACCCGGGCCTTGCCGCTGCCGGTGAGCACCCGGACCAGGGTCGAGTCACCGGTGACGACCGCCGGGCCGTCCGGGGTGGTCTCCTTGACCGGCTTGTCCAGCCAGTCGGTCACGGTGAGCCCGGACCACCGGGTCTCCACAGTCATCGTGCCGGAGCGGTAGCGCTGGCCCAGCGGGATGCCGCCGCGCTCCGGAGCGATGCTGAAGTGACCGGCCGGGCTGCCACCGACCAGGTCGGCGAAGATCGCCGCCGAGTCCGGCTTGGGGTGGCAGAGCCAACTCACCTTCGCCTCGGGGGTGAGCAGCGCGACCGTACGACCGTTGGCCAGCATGGAGTGCCGCTCGATCGGCACCGCACGCTCGCCGAACAACCAGTGCCGCCGGGTCTCCAGCAGCAGCCCCAGGGCCCGCGCGGCCTCCAGCGGGTCGCCCACCCGGTAGTCGGCCTGGGTGTCCCCGGGGCCGATCTTGATGCCGAGGTCGGGCCCGTGCAGGTTGCCGAACGCGTTCTCGTCGGTGATGTCGTCGCCGATGAACAGCACCGCGCTGGCGGCCAGCTGGGTGCGCAGTTGGTCGACAGCGGTGCCCTTGTGGGTGGCCACGACGGAGAGCTCGATGACCTCCTTGCCCTGGGTCACCGTGACGCCGTCGAAGGTGGCCGGGCCGTTGCGGACCGCCTCGATGGCCGCGGCGGCCACCTGCGGGTCGACCCCCCGGGTGTGCATCGCGACGCTCGCCGGTTTGCGTTCCAGCCGGATGCCCGGGTGCTCGGCGGCGATCTCGCGCAGCGCGTTGCGGACCTGGGTGCGGACCGCGACCAGCTCGGGGGAGAGCCGTTCGACGAAGCCGATGTCGAACTCGGAGCCGTGGCTGCCGACGAGGTGCACCTCGCTGGGCAGCCGGGAGAGGGCGGCCAGGTCGCGCAGCGCCCGGCCGGAGACCACCGCCACGGTGGTCTGCGGCAGCGCGGCGAGCGCGCGGACCGCGGCCACCGCCTCGGGTAGCGGGACGGCGGTGCTCGGGTCCTCCACGATCGGCGCCAGTGTGCCGTCGTAGTCGCAGGCGACCAGGAGTTGGGGGACCCGGGCGATCCGGCCGATGGCGGAGCGCAGCTCGGGGTCCATCACCCCGGTGGCGACTGCCGCCCCATCGTTGACGGAGGTGTTCACTCGGCCTCCGCCTCGGGAACTCCCAGCTCCGAGAGGAACGACTTGGCCCAGTGGCCCACATCGTGGGTGCGCAGGTGACGTTGCATGGTCCGCATCCGGCGGCGTGCCTCGGTTTTCTCCACGTGCACTGCCCGGAGCAGGGCGTCTTTGACCGCGTCCGGGTCGTGCGGGTTACACAGAAATGCCTGACGAAGCTCGGTGGCCGCGCCGGCGAACTCACTGAGCACGAGCGCCCCGCCCTGGTCGGCACGAGACGCTACGTATTCCTTTGCCACCAGGTTCATGCCGTCGCGCAGCGGGGTCACCATCATCACGTCGGCAGCAACGTACATGGCGGCAAGTTCACTGCGACTGTACGACTGATGCAGATAATGCACCGCCGGCACGCCGACCCTGCCAAACTCACCGTTGATCCGACCAACCTCGCGCTCTACCTTGACTCGAAGTGCCTGGTAGTGCTCGACGCGTTCGCGGCTGGGCGTGGCGACCTGCACCATAACCGCGTCGGGAACTGTCAACTTTCCGTCAGCGAGCAGTTCCCGGAAGGCCTTGAGGCGCAGCTCGATCCCCTTGGTGTAATCCAGCCGGTCCACGCCCAGGATGATCGTCTTCGGGTCGCCCAGCTCGGCGCGGATCTGCTTGGCCCGGGCCTGGATCGCCGGGTCGGCGGCCATCCGCTCCATCTCCTGGGTGTCGATCGAGATGGGGAAGGCGCCTGCCTTCACCTGCCGACCGTCGACCTGGATCATCTGCCCCTCGTAGCGCAGCCCGAGCAGATGCCGGGCCAGCCGGACGAAGTTCTGCGCGGCCAGCCGCTGCTGGAAACCGACCAGGTCGGCACCGAGCAGGCCGCGCAGGATCTCGGTGCGGAACGGCATCTGCATGAACAGCTCGATCGGCGGGAACGGGATGTGCAGGAAGAACCCGATCCGCAGGTCCGGGCGTAGCTCACGGAGCATCGCCGGGACCAGCTGAAGCTGGTAGTCCTGCACCCAGACCGTCGCGCCCTCGGCCGCCACGTCGGCCGCGGCCTCCGCGAACCGGGCGTTGACCAGGCGGTACGCCTCCCGCCAGCGACGCTTGTAGGCAGGTGTCTCCACCGCGTCGTGGTAGAGCGGCCAGATCGTCGCGTTGGACTGGCCCTCGTAGTAGCGCTCCAGCTCCTCGGCGCTGAGCGGAACCGGGTGCAGCCGGATGCCCTCCAGGTCGAACGGTTCGGGGGCGGCGCCGGTGCCACCGGCCCAGCCGACCCAGGTGCCCTGGTGTTCGGCGAGTACGGGATGCAGCGCGGTGACCAGCCCGCCCGGGCTGCGTCGCCACTGCCGTCCCTCGGGTGTGCTCACCTCGTCGACCGGCAGACGATTCGCCACTACGACAAAGGAGCTACGGACGGTCACGATCGGCCACCTCCGGGTACTGACGGGTCCACCGCGCTGAGCGTACTGAGCGTAGCTGCGGCGTCTTGTGCCTCGTGCCGGAGTCTCCTACCCGCGTCGGTCTGGCCGAATCCTGGAGGTGATCTTGTCGACATGGTCGCTCCCGCTACTCCTCGGGCGGGGTGATGTGGGCGAAGCGCGCCGTACCTGTCAGGATTGACGACGGCGTGCGCGCGGCCGGCTCCCGGCCGGCGGCGGCGGGCGGTCCTCGCAGCCCGCGCCGCGCCGCCGATCAGCGACAGCAACCGACGGAGGTAGCCCGCACCGTGGCCCAGTACATCTACGTTCTGGAAAAGGCGCGCAAGGCGCACGGCGACAAGGTCGTGCTCGACAACGTCACGTTGAGCTTCCTGCCGGGGGCCAAGATCGGTGTGCTCGGCCCCAACGGCGCCGGTAAGTCCAGCCTCCTCAAGATCATGGCAGGGCTGGACAAGCCGAGCAACGGCGAGGCCCGGCTCATGCCCGGCTACACCGTCGGCATGCTCGCCCAGGAGCCCCCGCTCAACGAGGCCAAGACCGTGCTCGGCAACGTCGAGGAGGCGGTCGCCGAGACCAAGGCCAAGCTGGAGCGGTTCAACAAGATCGCCGAGCAGATGGCAACCGACTACTCCGACGAGCTGATGGAGGAGATGGGCAAGCTCCAGGAGGAGCTCGACCACCTCGACGCCTGGGACGTCGACTCCAAACTCGAACTGGCCATGGACGCGCTGCGCTGCCCGCCGCCGGACGCCGACGTGACCCAGCTCTCCGGTGGAGAGCGTCGCCGGGTCGCGCTCTGCAAGCTGCTGCTGGAGGCGCCCGACCTGCTGCTGCTCGACGAGCCCACCAACCACCTGGACGCGGAGAGCGTCTCCTGGCTGGAGCAGCACCTGGCGAAGTACGCCGGCACCGTCATGGCGATCACCCACGACCGGTACTTCCTCGACAACGTGGCCGGCTGGATCCTGGAGCTGGACCGCGGCCGGGCCATCGGGTACGAGGGCAACTACTCCACCTACCTGGAGAAGAAGGCCGCCCGGCTGGCCGTCGAGGGCCGCCGCGACGCCAAGATGAAGAAGCGCCTCACCGAGGAGCTGGACTGGGTCCGCTCCAACGCCAAGGCCCGGCAGACCAAGTCCAAGGCCCGCCTGGACCGGTACGACGAGATGGCCAGCGAGGCGGAGAAGACCCGCAAGCTGGACTTCGAGGAGATCCAGATCCCGCCGGGTCCGCGCCTGGGCAGCACTGTGATCGAGGCGAACAACCTCAGCAAGGGCTTCGGTGACCGGCTGCTGATCGACAACCTGTCGTTCTCGCTGCCGCGCAACGGCATCGTCGGCATCATCGGCCCCAACGGCGTCGGCAAGACCACCCTGTTCAAGACCATCGTCGGGCTGGAGCAGCCGACCGGCGGGTCGGTCCGGGTCGGTGAGACGGTCTCGCTGTCGTACGTCGACCAGAACCGGGAGGGCCTCAACGGCGACAAGACGGTCTGGGAGGTCGTCTCCGACGGGTTGGACTACCTCATGGTCGGCAAGGTCGAGATGCCGTCGCGGGCGTACATCGCCGCGTTCGGTTTCAAGGGGCCGGACCAGCAGAAGCCGACGAAGGTGCTCTCCGGCGGTGAGCGCAACCGGCTCAACCTGGCGCTGACCCTGAAGATCGGCGGCAACGTCATCCTGCTCGACGAGCCGACCAACGACCTGGACGTGGAGACCCTCTCCAGCCTGGAGAACGCGCTGCTGGAGTTCCCCGGCTGCGCCGTGGTCATCTCGCACGACCGGATGTTCCTCGACCGGGTCGCCACGCACATCCTGGCCTGGGAGGGCGACGACCAGGACCCGGCCAGGTGGTTCTGGTTCGAGGGCAACTTCGAGGCGTACGAGAAGAACAAGATCGACCGCCTCGGCGCGGAGGCCGCCCGGCCGCACCGGGTGACCTACCGCAAGCTGACCCGCGACTGACCGGCCGAGACGTGTCTGACCGGTTCATCTACCACTGCACCCTGCGCTGGTCCGACCTGGACGCGTACGGCCACGTCAACAACTCGCGCTTCCTCACCCTCTACGAGGAGGCGCGGGTCGCGTTGATGTTCGCTGGTGGCCGCGCGTGGGGCGTCGGCTCGTTCGCCGACGGGGTGGTGATCCGCCGCCACGAGGTCGACTACCTGCGCCCGGTCGACTACGCGCTGGGCCGGGCCACCGCCGAGGCCGCGCCCACGGTCCGGATCGAGCTGTGGGTGGAGGAGATCCGGGCCGCCTCGTTCACCGTCGGGTACGAGTTGTACGACGGTGAGGTGCTGGCCAGTCGCGCCCGTTCGGTGCTGGTGCCGTTCGACCTGACCCGCCAGGTGCCCCGGCGGGTCAGCACCGAGGAGCGGGACTTCCTGCTCACCTACGCACCGCAGGGCGGCGGGACGTGACCCGGCCGGGCACGGCTGAGCCGGGCCGGGTGGCGGCGTCGACGCCCACCCATGGTGTCGCCGGGGTGCCGGACGCGGGTGCCTTCCTGGCCCGGCTGGTCCGGTTGGATCCGGTCGCACCGGTCCGACTACGGCCGGCCGGCGCGCCGGGCCGGGTCGCCCTGTGGGCCCGGCTGCGTGGCAGGTCCTGGTGGTCCGCACGGTGGCCGGCGAGCGGGCTGACGGTGCCGCCCAGGACGTCACGGTGGCCGCCGCGGAGCTGGCTGGCCGAGCTGGAGCGCGGCGGTGCGACCCTGCCGGCCCGCCGGGACGCCCAGTGGCGGTGGCCGCTGCCGCCAGCGGGTAGCCGGCAGGTGGAGGCGTTGCCCGTCGCCGAGCTGCGGCGATCGCGGACGCGCCGGCGGGCACCCTGCGGACGGCGAGCGAGCAGGGTGTGGCTGGCCGGGCGGTGGGGCAGCGGGTGTTGCGCGACGCGCTGCTCGACCACGTGGCGGTGCTGGTCACTCCGGACGGGACGCCCGCCGCGCCGGTGGAGGTGCCGCAACGGCTGGTGCAGGGGCTGGTCCGGATGGGTTTCCTCGGTGCGGCTGACGGCTCGGCCGCCGGCGGTGCGGCTGCCGTTCAGGTGCGGGTGGCCGGTCGTTGGGTGGGGCTGGTGGGACCGCACGGAGCGGCGTGGTTGCAGAAGGCCACGGATCTTGCCGTGACACCCCTGAAAAATCATCCGAACGGATGACCCTGGCTCGTTCTTCTGGGCCGGGGCGGTCGTTGGGGGGGTGCTTCAACCCGACTGTCCGGGTACCGTCCATCCTCGATCCAACGCACCGTAGGCGACTGGATCCGCTGGGGAGTGAGGTGCGCGAGCGATGCCGTGGTGGTCATGGCGCCCCGGTCCCGCCGACGGCGGCGATCCGGAAACCCGAAGCGGGATCACGATCGAGAGCGCGGTCCGGATCGGGCCGCCCAGCCCCCGCCAGCCGGGGGACGACTGCCCGTCCAACGAGCGGCCCGTGCTGACCGAGATGCCCGCCACCGTCGAGCCGGTGAGCCTGCGTCGGGTCTGTGACGCACTCGACCTGCTCGACGTGCGCTATCTGGCGGACGGCGACGGCAACCTGCTGGCCATGTGGGAGCGGCACGCCGTGCTGGTCACCCTCGAAGGTCCAGAGGACGAGATCCTCGTGATGCGGGCCCGTCCGCACGCGACGGTCCCGCCGGACTGGGCCGACCGGGCGTACCGGGTGGTCAACGAGTGGAACCACACCCGCCGGTTCTGCAAGGCGTACATCGGCGACCCGACCGAACGCGGGCAGCTGCCGATCTACGCCGAGCTTCAGGTGCCGCTCGGTGCCGGCACCCACGACGCGCTGCTGGTCGAGATGCTCGACTGCGGCGCGGCGGTCGCCACCAGCTTCGTGGACTGGCTGCACGACGAGGGCGCGCTGCTCTGAGGTGGCCCGGCCACGGGGTGGTTCAGACCCCGCCGGCCGGGTCCTCCATCACGTTGACCATGAAGTACGCGGCCCGCTCCAGGTAGTCCCAGAGGGCCGTGGCGACCTCCGGCTCCAGGTCGAGTCGGTCCACCGCGCGGCGCATGTGCAGCAGCCAGGCGTCCCGCTCCGCCGGACCGATGCGAAAGGGCGCGTGCCGCATCCGCAGTCGCGGGTGGCCACGCTGGGCGGAGTAGGTGTTGGGGCCACCCCAGTACTGCATCAGGAAGAGCGTCAGCCGATCCGCGGCCGGGCCCAGGTCCTCCTCCGGGTACATCGGCCGCAGCAGGGGATCGGTGGCGACACCGACGTAGAACTCGTCCACCAGCTTGCGGAAGGTGGGTTCGCCGCCGACCGCTTCGAAGAGGGTCATCGACGCACCGGGACGGTCGGACTCGCCTGCGGGGTTCACCGTTCCATCCTGCCAGCTGCGCTCCGCGCCGGCCCGACCCGCACACCGTGCGTCGGATCACGTCGGTCACCGGCTGCGGCCCGCCCGTGGGGTCAGCTGACCGCGTGCCGGCGGTGGCTGTCGTCCGCGCGCGGATCGCTGGTGTCCGCCGCCGTGTCGTCCTCGACGGGGCCGCTCGCCTCGGTCGTCGGGCCCGCGTTGGCCGCCGAGGCGGCGGCGATGGCGTCGTCCACCGTTTTCGAGTCGGGCCAGCGCAGCGCGGCCACCACCATCAGCACCACCCCGGCCGCGCTCCACACCCCGACCACCACCGGGATGGGGAAACGTTCGGAGAGCACGCCGGTGACCAGCACCGATAGACCCTGGATGACCTGGACGCCGGTCGCCATCACGCCGAAGGCGCGGGCCCGGAACCCGTTCGGCAGCGCCTGGACGAACAATCCGTTGGCCATCGGCAGCATGCCGGCGACCGCGAACCCGCAGACGGCGGCCAGCAGCGCCACCACCAGCGGTGAGGGGTCGAGCAGCGACGGCACCAGCACCAGCGGGGCGAGCACCGCGAGTGGTCGCATCAGCTTCAGCCGGCGGGTCGGCCCGAACAGGCGGCTCACCAGCAACCCGCCGAGGATGAAGCCGACCGGGTTGGCCACCATGATCGCTGCTTGCGCGGTGCCCGCGCTCACCGCGCCGCGGCTCTCCTCGTTGGCCCAGGCGGCGGCCAGCCCCTCCGGGACGATGGAGAAGAGCATGGCGCTGAACACGAGCACCGCGATGGCCCGCAGCACCGGTGTGCCGAACACGATGGCGAAGCCCTGGCGGGTTTCCCGCAGCAGGTGACTGCGTTGTGCCGGGTTCGTCATCGCCGGGCGGTGGCGAACCCCGAAGCGGAGCAGCAGCGCCGAGAGGCCGAAGGTGGCGGCGTTGAACAGCAGCGCCACCTCGGGGTCGATCGCGGCGACGGCCGCGCCGAACACGTACCCGACCACCTGGGCGGCCTGCCCGATGCTGCTGTTCAGCGACAGGCCCACCACCAGCCGGTCCCCGGCGAGCATCTGCGGCATCAGCGCGGACTTCGCCGCCTGGCTCGGCGGGTTGGCCAGCGTGGCGGCGAAGATGAGCATCAGCACTGCCTGGTACGGCAGGGTCGGGAGGGCGATGAGCAGCATCAGCGCCATCCGGATGAGGTCGCAGGCCACCATCACCCGTCGGTACGGGTACCGCTCCGCGAGCGCGGCGAGCACCGGACCGCCGAGCAGCCAGGGCAGGAAACTGACCGCGAAGGCCGCCGCGGAGAGCGCGACCGACCGGGTCTGTTGGTAGACGAGGAGGGTGACCGCAGCCTTGGCGACGTAGTCGCCGACCCAGGAGAGAGCACCGGCCACGAACACGGCCCGGAACTCGCGCTGGGCGAACACTTCGCGAAAGGTAGCGGGGCCTTCCGCGGAAGGTCGCTCGTCGGGCACCGTCGCCTCCATCGGCCCCGGGTTGGCCGCTCGTGGCAGCCCGGCCAGAAGCTCTCTCAGATCTACGGATCAACGAGGACGTGATCACGTGTGAACGGGAACGCGTGCTCCGGATTCTGCCCGATCGTCCGACAACTGGCTAGGCCGAACGGGTCGTTCGTCGCTTCCCCGACTGAACGAACGGACGATACCTGAGGGCCGGGCGGCCCGCGACCCCTGAATTCGCGGGCAGTATCGCCTGGGTCAGGTGGCGCCGCCCTGACCAGTCTCCCCATCGGACAACGGTCGGGTCGGTAGGCCGGGATAGATGCGGGCCGCCGCGATCTGCGCGGTGATCCCGGAATTCTCCAGCGCCTCCGCGAGCCGCCGACGCAGCTCCCGGCCCACCGCGAACTGCCCGTCCGCGGTCGTCTTCACCACCGTCCGGATGACCGCGCCGTCCACCGTCACCTGCTCGACACCCAGCACGTCCGGCGCCTCCACGATCTCCGGCGACAGCTCCGGGTCCATGGCGACCGAGGCGGCCGCGGTCCGCAGGACGGCGGTGGCCTCCTCGGTGCTGCTGAAGCCGATCGGCAGATCCACCACCACGAGCGCCCAGCCCTGGCTCTTGTTGCCCACCCGGATGATCTCGCCGTTGCGGATGTACCAGAGCACCCCGCGACCGTCGCGCACTGTGGTGACCCGCAACCCGACCGCCTCGACGACACCCATCGCCTCGCCCAGGTCGACGTTGTCGCCCACCCCGTACTGGTCCTCGATCAGCATGAAGAGGCCGGCGATCAGGTCCTTGACCAGGCTCTGCGCGCCGAAGCCCAGCGCGACGCCGGCGATCCCGGCGCTGGCCAGCAGCGGAGCCAGGTCGAAGCTGAACTCGCGCAGGATCATCAACAGTGCGATGCCGAAGACGAAGGCCGTGGTCATGCTGCGCAGCACGGACCCGATCGCCTCGGCCCGCTGCCGCCGCCGCTCGGGCACGAACTCGGCCGGGTCCGCCGCGGCGGTGGGCACCCGTTCCCGCAGCGGGCGCAGCATGGTCGGCACCGCGCCGTCGGTGGTGGTGCGGACCAGCCGGTTGATCGTCCGGTGCAGCGCCCAGCGCGCCACCATCGCCAACACCACGATCAGCAGCACCCGCAGCGGCTTGAGCAGGATCCAGTAACTGCCCTCGGCGAACCAGGACGACCTGGTGATGTCGTAGATCCACTCGCAGGAGGTGCTGCCCTGACAGTTCACCGATCCGGCGGTGGACAGGGCAAGGGGGGTCACGCTGGCGGCACTCACCCTGTCTTCGTACCGCAAGGAGTCCGAGCCCTCGCCGTCGACCCACCGGCCGGGTGACCTGCCGCCGAGGGCATGGCCGGAACGGGGCGAACCGGCCATCGTGACAGGTGCGGGAAACAGCTTCCTGAGGGACCCCGGATTAGTACGTGCAATCCGGGGTCCGATCAGGGACTATTGGCGCAACGGACGTCGGTGATCGGCCGACGTCGACCGGGTGGGCCCCTGTGCCCGGCCCCGGTCGGCGGCGGTTGGCAGCAGCCGCTGAACCGGGAGGGTGAGCGCGATGCCTGACATACGACCCACGGTGGGCTCCGGCGCGTTGGTCCTCAACGCCACCTACGAGCCGCTGTGTGTCGTGTCGGTGCGCCGCGCCGCGATCCTCGTCCTCTCCGCCAAGGCGGTCTGCGTCGCCGATGGTGACGGCATCCTGCACAGCGCCCGGGACGCGCTCCCGGTGCCGTCCGTGGTCCGGTTGACTCGTTTCGTCCGGGTGCCGTACCGAACACACGTCGGGTTGTCCCGCCGGGCGATCTTCGCCCGGGACGGCTGGCGGTGCGCCTACTGTCGGGGCCCGGCCGAGACCATCGACCACGTCTTCCCACGCAGCCGGGGCGGCCGGCACGCCTGGGAGAACGTGGTCGCCGCTTGTGCCCGGTGCAACCACACCAAGGGTGACAAGACCCCGGCCGAGATGGGGTGGCGGTTGAACGCCCTGCCGGCCGCGCCGAAGGGCACCGCCTGGCGGGTGCTCGGGCACCGCGCCCCCGACCCCCGCTGGGCCGACTGGCTGGACCTGCGCGAGCCCGAGGCAGCCGCCTGACCCGCGCGCAGCGCGGTGCGGACGAGGATCACTCCGGCTGGTCGACTGCCCGTCGTGCCGCGCGTTCGTGGCGGTCCACCGCTCTGCGGTGCGCGATCGCCAAAAGCTGGTCGATCTCGGGTAGCAGCTGCGGACCGGGCATGACGATGCTGCCGAAGCCGTACAGCGCGTAGCTCGGGTGCGGCAGGAGAGTGTCCAGCCGGGCGAAGTCGAAGCTGTCCCGGTGAGCCTCGAAGTCCCTGGGCGGGAAGCCGAACCGCCGCTCGAACTCGGCTCGGCCCAGGTCCAGGTTGAGGCGGAAGACACCGGGGCGGTCGAGCTGCGCTGCCTCGTCGAAGCCGGGCACGTCGTGCTCGACGATCGTGGCGAACGGCTGGCGGCGTCCGGACCGACGTAGAAGAACCGGTCGCCCCAGGCGCCCTCGGGTGATCCGATCTCCTCGTTCGCCACCACCTGCTCGACGCCGGGCAGGGTCAGGATCCGGTCGGCGAGCACCGTCGGGTCGACGCCGGTGGGGATGTGCAGCACCGCGTCGGCGTGTTCCAGGGCGGCCTGGTCCAGCGGGGCGTAGCGGTAGTCGTGCTCCCGGCGTTCCGCCGCTCCGATGTCGGACGCTCGGAGGTACGCCGGGAAAGCGGTCCGCTGCTGGAGCCGACCTTCGTACGTCGACGTCGAGGGTGCGCCGATGCCGAGCGCGGGGCTCGCGCCGAGGCTGCCGACGATCACCGCGTACCGGTCACCGAGCAGCGACGCGACGATCGCGCCGGCACCGGCCCACGACACCTGCGCGCCGTCGATCGTCATCGTGCCCGGGTGGCGTTGCAGGTGCGTGTTGTGCGCGAAGACCAGCGTGGGCCCGCGGTGTGCCTCGGCCGCCCGGATCGCGAGCAGGTTCTCGGCCATCAGCGCGTCCCGGACCCCGGCCAGCCGGGCGAAGCGTTCTTTCCGCGCCAGTGGAGCGGCGGCCGCGGCGTGGTACCGCAGCACCGCGATCGCGGATGTGACGTGCACGAACGCCGACGACCAGCCCTCGGACCGCCAGGCTGCCCGCAGGTACAGCTCGGTCAGCAGGTCGTCGGCGATCACCCGCAGCCGCTGGGCGTCGGCCGAGCGCCCGACCGACCGGCCGGGCGTCCAGATCGCGGCCGGGTCGCTCCACCGCTCCTCGTCCCCGATCAGGTCGTCGATCTCCGCTGCCCCGTCGAGGCCGAGGAAGTCACAGACCCGGGCCAGGTGACGCCGGGGGCTTGGTGCGCTCTCCAGCTCCAGCGGGGCGTCGAACCCGTGGAACCGCAGGCGTTCGGCCACCGGCCGGCCGGCGTTCCACTCGCGCATCCGCAGCAGCAGGTCGCGGTTGGCCGGGGCCGCGCCGAACCCGTGGCTGAACCCCTCGGTGAGCGCACTGTCGAGCGGCACTGCGGCGCCCTGCACGAACTCGTCCGCGAGCAACCCGGCGGCCCGGTCGCTCTCCAGCGCGATCGACCGGTAGCCATGCCCGGCCAGGGTCAGGAAGGCCTCGTTGCGGACCTGGAGGAAGGCGGACTCGCCATGTGTCGGCTCGCCGAGCGCGAGCAGGTCCGGCGAGCCGGCGAGCAGGTCAGAAAGGGAGATCATTGCATCAACCGTATCGTTGAACCGCCCGTTGAGACCTGGCGCCGAAGGAGCGCGGTGACAGCCACCAAACCCTCAAACCGCACTGTGTACCGGCCAGTCGATCTGGCGCGCCGGCACGGCCTGTCCGCGCAGGCGGTCCGCAACTACGAACGGGACGGCGTCCTACCGCCGGCCGAGCGCACCTCGCACGGCTACCGCCGGTTCACCGAGGCACACGTCAAGGCGTTGAACGCCTACCTCGCGCTGGTCGTCGGCCACGGTCACGCGGCCGGTGGCGACATCATGCGCGCCGTCAACCGGGGCGAGATCGACACGGCGCTGCGCACCATCGACCAGAGTCATGCCCTCCTGCAGCGGGATCGAGAGACCCTGGACGCGGTCGAGACGGCGGTCCTGACCCTCACCGAGACGACGCCGGCACCGCAGCACCGGGCAGTCGTGCCGATCAGCGTGCTGGCGCACCGGCTCGGGGTGCGACCCGCGACCCTGCGCAAGTGGGAGCAGAGCGGGATTCTGCGACCGCGGCGCGAGACCACGACCCGGCACCGCGTCTACGCACCGACCGACGTCCGCGACGCCCAACTCGCCCACCTGCTGCGTCGGGGCGGATACCGGCTCGACCACATCGCCACCGTGCTGGGTCAGGTGCGGCAGGCCGGCGGCGCCGAACCGCTCGCCGGGTCGCTCGGTCAGTGGCGGAGACGGCTCACCGAGCGGGGCCGGGCCATGCTCACCGGGGCCGCGCGGCTCGCCGAGTACCTCAACCACCACGAGCCTTGACCAACGAGGCGAAGACCACGACGTTGTCCGAGTAGCCGCGCTCGCCGCCGACCCACTGACCACCGCAGGTGATCAGTCGAAGGCTCGGCCGGCTGAAGTCCCCGTACACCTGGTCCACCGGCAGTCGGTCCTTGTCGAACCGGTCCACCGAATTCACCTCGAAGACCGCCACGCTCCGGTCGGTGCGCGTGACCTCGATCTGGTCACCGGAGCGCAGCTCGCGGAGTTTGTGGAAGACCGCCGGTCCGCTGGTGGTGTCGACGTGCCCGACGATCACCGCCGGCCCGTACTGACCGGGGGTGGGCCCCTGGTCGTACCAGCCGGCCTCCTGGGCGCGGGCCGCGTCCGGGACGGCGATCGTGCCGTCCGCGGCGATGCCCACCTCGTGCACGGGTGCCCGCAGGTCGATCTTCTCGATGGCGAGGGTGGTCGGCCGGCTGGCCGACAGCACCGGGAACTTCTTCGGCGGCGGTCGCAGGCCGGCGCTGAGCCGGTCCGGCAGCAGGCTCATCCCGGTCACCCGCTCGACGCCGAGCATCGCCACGATCAGCACCATCAGCGCGGCGATGGCCAGCACCGGCAGTCCCGGGCTCGTGCCGAACCGGTGTCGGGCCGACGAGGGCCCGGCCGGGCGTCGCCGGGGCAGCGGCCGGGTGGCCGGATCGGTGGTGGCGACGCTGGCGACCACGTCTGCCCGGCGACCCGGCGCAGGCGGGCGGAGGCGCGCGCCACCAGCCGGC
>NZ_JAEVHL010000149.1 GCF_016803395.1 Micromonospora tarensis
CCGCTGGCCCCGGCCGATCGACCCGGGATGTGCAACGGGCGACTGGCCCTGGCCGTGGCGGGGTTGGGGGTCGAGGACTTCGCCGTGGCCTACGAGCAGGGGCGACGACTGTCGCCCGAGGACGTCCGGCGGCTCGTCCGCCGCGCGGGCGTGGCGGCCCTGCCCGGCTAGCTCACGGGGTAGACCGTCATCGCTGTTGCTCCGTTGGGTCATAGCGCCGTCACGTGCTCGGCAACAGCCGGGCCCGCCCCGGGGGGACGGGTCGGCCGACCCGGTCGTAGCGTGGGGCGCATGCGAACCACCACGTTGGGCAGCGCCGGTCCCGAGGTCGGCGTCATCGGTCTCGGGTGCATGGGCATGAGCCACGGATACGACATCAGCGGTCCCCGCGACGACGACACCTCGGTCTCCGTCATCCGCCAGGCCCTCGACCTGGGTGCCACCCTGATCGACACCTCGGACGTGTACGGACCGTACACAAACGAGGAACTGGTCGGGCGGGCGTTGACCGGTGGGCACCGGGAGCGGGCCGTCCTCGCGACGAAGGCCGGTCTGGTGGCGACCTCCCGCACGGGTGGTCCCGGCAACTCGCCGACGATCGGCAACAACGGTCGTCCGGAGCACATCCGCACGGCGATCGACGCGAGCCTACGCCGGCTCGGCACCGACCACGTCGACCTCTACCAGCTGCACCGGGTCGACCCGGAGGTGCCCATCGAGGAGTCCTGGGGCGCGATGGCGGAGGTGGTGGCCGCGGGCAAGGCACGGCAGATCGGGCTCTCCGAGGTGACAGTGGCCCAGATCGCGCGGGCCCAGGCGGCCCACCCGGTGGCGTCGGTGCAGTCCGAGCTGTCGCTGTGGACCCGCGACCCGCTGGCCGAGGTGCTGCCGTACTGCGCCGAGCAGGGCATCGCCTTCCTGCCGTTCTCCCCACTCGGTCGCGGTTTCCTCGCCGGCCGGTTCACCTCGTTCGACGACCTGCCCGCCGACGATTTCCGGCGCGGCCTGCCCCGCTTCCAGCAGGACGCGCTGCGCGCCAATCTGGCCATCGTCGCTGAGGTCCGGAAGATCGCCGACCGGGTCGGGCTGAGCCCGGCGCAGGTCGCGCTCGCGTGGGTGATCGCCCAGGGTGACCAGGTCGTTCCGATCCCCGGCACCAAGACACCGAAGTATCTGGTGGACAACTGCGCGGCCGGCGACGTGCGGCTCAGCGCCGAGGACCTGGCCGACCTGGACGCGCTGCCCGCTCCCGAAGGTGGCCGCTACTGAGCCTCCGGCGGCCCGGCACCGCGCGGCCGGGCCGCCACCGGCGGGCCGAACCTGACCCCGACACCGGGCGAGTAGAGCACGCTGACCGGCGGCCCGACCGGGGCCGGCAAACCGGCGGCGGCAACCAACTCGTCATCCAGGTGCAGCAGCTCGGCCCGGTGCAGCGGCCAACTCGGGTGCCAGTTCGGCAGGTGCAGCGTGCGCCCGTACGCCCGGGTGTGCAGCCCCCAGCGGGCGGTGACGAAGTGTTCGAGCGGAGTCGGGTCGACGATCCGCTCGCCCACCCGCACCACCATCCGGCTCGTCGTGCCCGCCGGCCCGGGCCAGCGCCGTCGGCACCGGTAGGTGCGCCGGTCGCCGTCACGATCCAACCGCATCGACGACCAGAGGTACGGCAGACCCAGGGTCGCCCGCGCCACCAGCACCGGCACCAGGCGGGACGCGTCGAGCGACCGGAACACCACCGCTCGTCGCCCGGCCTCGTCGACCGAGTAGAGCCGGACGTTGGTCTCCCAGAAGGTGCCGAAGTAGGGCACCCCCGGCCCACGGCCGAAGCCCAGCCCGACCATCCGAAAACCGATCAGGCCGACGTAGCTGACCCCGGCCAGCGTGTCCGGTCGGGTGCCGGCGGGCAGCAGCGGCGCGACGAGTGCCGGAGCGACGGGCCAGTGCAGGAAGGTGAGGTCCGCCCAGCGCTGCCGCAGCAGCGCCCAGGGGAACGCCTGCCGGGGCGCGTGGTCGATTGGTTCGGGACGCACCCCCTCATCCTGGCGCAGCCGGCGGGCCGGCGGGGCCTCAGGCGTGCGGGCCGACACTCAGTCGGCCAGGGCTCGTCCTCGGCACCGGCCTGAGGATCGGCCCTTCACCCGCCGTAGGCTTGGTAGCGGCGGCGAGATCAGGTGACGTACCCAAACCGCCGCAGGTGGGATGTTTTGGGACGTGCGGGGGGATGAACGCGTGACTCAGGGTGACGCGGAGCTGGTGGTGCTCGCCCAGGCGGGTGACCCGGCGGCGCTCGGCGTGCTGCTGAGCCGGCACGAGGCCGGGATGCGGGCCGTCGCGCTGAGCGTCCTCGGTTACGGCCCGGACGCCGAGGACGCGGTGCAGGACGCGATGGTGGTGGCCCTGCGTCGCATCGGCGAGGTCCGCGACCCGGCCGCCGTCGGCCCGTGGCTGCGGGCCATCGTCCGCAACAACAGCCGGATGCTGGTGCGCGGGCCCCGAGCCGTCCCGGTCGCCGAACCGGAGTGGTTCGCCCGCCCCGCCGACACGCCCACGCCCGAGGAGGCACTGGACCAGAGCGCGATGCGCGACTGGGTGTGGCACTCCGTCGGGCAACTGTCCGAGACCGACCGGCTCGTCACCCTGCTGCGGTACTTCAGCGACGCGTCCTCGTACGAGCAGATCGCGGCCGTGTGTGGCGTGCCGGTCGGCACCGTCCGCAGCCGCCTCAGCCACGCCCGCCGTGCGCTCGCCGCCGGCCTCCGGACGGCCACCAGCGCCGCGCACACCGACGTCGCCGCGTCTAACCAGGCGCGGTGGCGTGAGGGCCGCGACATGATCGCCACCGCGATGCGCGGTGACTTCGACCGGGTGGTCCGGGAGAGCTGGTGGCCGGACGCCGAGATGATCGTGCCGGGTGGCCGCCGGGGTGGCCGCGACCTGGCGATCGCCGGCATGGACTGCGACCTGACCGCCGGGGTACGTCAGCGGCTGCGCAACGTGGTGGCCAGCGGCGACGTGCTGATCTGGGAGACCGACCTGATCAGCCCGCCCGACGACCCGGAGCACTGCCCGCCGGCGGCGCTGTGGTTGCAGGTCCTACGCGAGGGCCGGGTGCGCCAACTCACCCTCTTCCACCCCGTCCCGGCGTTGGCCGGGAAATAATCGCTCCGGCGAGCGAACTTCTCCCCCGGCCCACGCATCTGGTCCGCGTCAGGCACCAGTTGCCGTGTCGGCAGACGCCGCGCGGGTCTCGGATCGGGAGATAGCCAATGGGTTCCACCAGCCACGACGTCAGCGCCCTCGCACCCGGCGCGCACACCTTCACCGTCGACGGCGTGTCGCAGGTCTACCACGTCGCCGGCACCGGCCCGGTGTGCGTGGCGCATTCGGGCGGTCCGGGCATCGAATGGTCCTACCTGCGGGCGCCCAGCCTGGAAGAGCACTTCACGATGGTGTACGTGGAGCCGGTGGGCACGGGCGGCTCGGGACGGCTCGACAACCCCGCCGATTACCGTCTCGACACGTATGCCCGGTTCCTGGACGCGGTCGTCGAGCACCTCGGCGAGCCCCGGGTGTACCTGCTCGGGCACTCGCACGGCGGTTTCGTCGTCCAGCGGTACGCTCTCGCGCACCCCGACCGGGTCGCCGGTCTCGCCCTGTACGACACCTCACCGGTCACCGGCGCGGAGTTCTGGGCGGAGGCGATGGCCGGCCTGGCCGGGTACCCGCAGCGGCACCCGGACCGGCCGGAGGCGGCGGCGGTGCCGGCTGCCTTCGGGCAGATCGGCGCGGCGACGGACGACGAGTCGTTGGGGTCGGCGCTGCGGGCCGCCCTTCCGGTGTACTTCGCGGACTTCTGGGGCCGACAGGACGAGTTCGCGCCGTTCCAGGCCGCTGTCCGGATCTGGGCGGCGCCGGCCGGCGCGCAGGACCCGACGCCCTTCGACGTACGGGACGAGCTCGGCGAGATCACCGTGCCGGTGGTGGTGATCGTCGGAAAGTACGACTTCATCTGCGGTCCGCGCTGGGCTGAGCAGTTGCACGCGGGGCTCAAGGACTCGCGGCTGGTCCTGCTGGAGCGCAGCGGGCACTTCGCGCACATCGAGCAGCCGGCGGAGTTCACCGAGGCCGTGGTGGATCTGCTCACACACTGACCGCCCGGCTTCGTCACAGCGGGGCACACCCGGAGGCGCGGCCGTGTTGCACGGTCATAGGCTGGGGCACTTTCATGCACCGTGACGAAGAGGAGACCGCCGTGAGCCAGACCGAGCGGATGGATTCCGTCGACGAGTGGAACGTCGCCGAGGATGACGGCGTCCTGGACGCCTCCGACACCCTGGACGACGACCGGGTGGGCGACCCCCTCGACACCGGCATCGTCGCCGAGGACCACTGGACGGCCGCCAACCGGTTCGGCACCACGCCCGCCGAGGAGCGGGCCGGCGAGTCCCTGGAGCAGTACCTCGCCCAGGAGGTGCCGGATGTCGACCCGTACGCCGAGGCCGACGACGACGAGGACGAGCTGACCCGCCGGGGGTACGAGGCGGAGACCCGCGCCGGCCGGCTGGTGGCGTACGACGAGGGTGTCCGCGAGGACGACGAGGCCGAGTCGGTGGCGTGGGACGCCGGGATCGACGCGGGTGCCGCGAGTGCGGAGGAAGCCGCGATCCACGTGGTCGAGGACCCGGACGGGCCGGGCGACGGCCCGTTTGCGCTGACCTGACGCCGCGCCGCCGCTCGGCACCTCGCGAGGTGTCGAGCCCGGCCGGTTGGCTGTTCAGTGGATGACGACGGGCGTCTTGAGCTGCTCGCCCCGCGGGTCGCCGAGCTGCGCCGGCTGACGTCGACGCGGCAGCAGGAAGGCCGGGATGAGCGTGAGCACGACCAGCGCGAACGCGACCCAGAACGTGCTGGCGAACGACTTGGCGGCGAAGTCGAGCCCGCGCTCGATGAGCGACGGGTCGACCGGCATCTGCTGGAGCAGCTCCGGCCGCTGCTGGGAGGCGATCGCCAAGCCGGCCTCGGTGACCGGCTTGCCGCTCTCGTCCACCATGCCGGGGATCTGACGGGAGCCGTTCAGCTCGTTGGTGAGGATCACCGACATCACGGCGGCGCCGACCGACCCGCCGATCTGCTGGAGGATGTTGACCAGCGTCGAGCCGCAGGCCACCTCCTGCGCCTGCAACGTCCGCAGCGCCGACGTCATGATCGGCATCATCGTGCCGCCCATGCCCAGACCCATCACGAACAGCGACCCGCCGAGCAGCCAGTACGAGGTCTGCGGGTCGACCTGGGTGAAGCCGAAGAACCCGACGATGATGAGACCCAGCGCGAACGGGACGGTACGCCCGATCGGCACCCGGTCGGCGAGCGTGCCGGCGATCGGCATGGTGATCATCGCGCCGATGCCCTGTGGGGCCATCAGCAGACCGGCGGTCAGCGTCGTCTCGCCGCGCACCTGCAGGAAGTAGCTCGGGAAGAGCAGACCCGCGCCCATGAACGCGATGATGAACACGAACATCGTCACCGACGCGATGGTGAGGCTGCGGTTGCGGAACAGCCGCAGGTCGAGCAGCGGGTGCCGGGGCCTGAACGAGTAGCGCACGAACGCCACCACCAGCGCTCCGCCGACCAGCATCGGGGCCCAGACCTTGGCCTCGGTGAAGGTGCCCGCCTCCGGCAGGGACGAGACGCCGTAGAGGAAGAGGGCGAGGCCCGGCGAGAGCATCAGCATGCCGACGAAGTCGAACGACTCGGACGGCTCCGGCGCGTCCTTCGGCAGCGCGAACTGCGCGTAGATCAGGGCGATCACGCCGATCGGCAGGTTGATCAGGAAGATCCAGTGCCAGCTGGCGGTGTCGATCAACCAGCCGCCGAGGATCGGGCCGCCGATCGGCCCCAGCAGCATCGGGATGCCGAGGACGGCCATCAGCCGGCCGATCCGGTGCGGGCCGGCCGCCCGGGTCATGATGGTCATGCCCAGCGGCATGAGCATGCCGCCGCCGAGGCCCTGCAGGACCCGGTAGCCGATCAGCTCGCCGATCGTGTCGGCCATGGCGCAGAGCCCCGAACCGATCGTGAACAGGGCCAACGCCACCATGTAGAGCCGCTTGGTGCCGAACCGGTCCGCCGCCCACCCGCTGAGCGGGATCACGGTGGCGAGCGCGAGGGTGTAGGCGGTCATGGTCCAGGCGACCCGGGCGTAGGACGCGTCGAACTCGCTCTGGAATGTGGGCAGCGCCACGCTGACCACCGTCACGTCGAGGATCGACATGATCGCGCCAAGGACGACGACGCCCGCCACCTTGAGCACCGCGGCGTCGAGTTTGTCCGATGTCGCGACGGATTGCTGTGTCACTAACTCTCCTGAAGTCGATTGAGCCGGCCAAGGGTGTGGTGGCGGCGATGCCGTGCCTGCCTGGCGCGGGGCGCGTCGTACCAGGACGACGACGCGCGCAGGAAGAGTATCGGGCGGGTACGACGGATCGCCGCGAGATTAGTGCTCCCCGACGCGGAGCACCCGATCAGCCCTCCCATTGGAGCCGGACGTCGGGTGTCGCTCGGGCGGTGACCGGGCCGGCCCGGCGCGGCCCGGCGGTCCCGGGATGGAACAGGGCAGCCCCGACGACCTGTTGCAGTTCACGTGCCGGCCGACGGACGGCACCCCGTCGACCGAGGAGTCACAGTGAACCGCGCCCAACTCGCCAGCTTCCTGCGCACCCGGCGCGCGGCGCTGCAGCCCGAGGACGTCGGGCTGCCTCGGGGGCCCCGCCGGCGCACCGGTGGGCTGCGCCGTGAGGAGGTCGCCGCGTTGAGCGGGATGTCGACCGACTACTACAGCCGCCTGGAGCAGCAGCGCGGGCCGCACCCCTCGGAGCAGATGCTCACCGCGCTGGCCCGTGGCCTGCGGCTCTCGCGGGCCGAACGGGACCACCTCCTCCAGCTCGCCGGCCACGCCGTCCCGCACCGGGCGGCGCCGGCCGACCAGGTCAACCCGGGAATGCGGCGGATCCTCGACCGGATGCGGGACACCCCGGCCCAGGTGGTCAACCACCTCGGCGAGACCTTGGCGCAGACCCCGCCGGCCGTCGCCCTGCTCGGCGACGAGACCCGGTACACCGGGCTGGCCCGCAGCGCGCACCACCGCTGGTTCACCGACCCGACGGCACGGCGGCTGCACCCGGCGGAGCACCATCAGACGCAGAGCCGCCTGCTGGTGGCGCACCTGCACGCGTCGTACGTCCGGGACGGCCAGGGTTCGCGGGTGGCCGTGCTCGTCGACGACCTGCTCGCCGAGAGCGCGGAGTTCGCGCGGCTCTGGCGGGAGCACCCGGTCCCGGCCGGCTCCTGCCCGGCGAAGCACTTCGTGCACCCGGAGGTCGGGGCGATGGAGCTGCACTGCCAGACGCTGGTGGACCCGGACCAGTCGCAGACCCTGCTGGTCTTCACCGCCGCGCCCGGGTCGGCGAGCGACGAGAAGCTGCGGCTGCTCGTGGCCGGCCCGGCGCGTGATCGTGCACCGGCTGTTCAGGCGACGTTCTGACGCAGGTTCCACTGTGGTGGGCGACGGGCGCTTGCATCTGCCCCGGCGGCAACGGCCGCCGAGTCGATGCGGGAGGCAATGTGCGTACCACTTCCACAAGGGCCCGGGCGGCGGCGTCCGCCGCGGCGGTGATCTCGCTGCTCGCGGCGGCACCGGCACTGGGCGCTCCCGGGCAGCAGAGCCCGGGGAAGCCGGGCGCGGGGGCGAGTTGCGGGCCGGACGCGTCGCTGATCGGCTACTCCGACGCCCTGGACAAGACCACAGTCGCCGGCAACCCGGTCGCCGGCCTGTCGGCGCTGACGTTCGCCCGTCCGGGGCGCGCGCTGGCGCTGGTGGACAACATCGGCACGACCCCCGCCCGGGTCTACCAGCTGGGTCTGAAGACGGACCGGCGCGGGGTCGACGTGGGTGTCCGCGACGTCACGGTGCTCCGCCGCCCGGACGGCACGCCGTACACCGGGGCGGACTTCGACGGTGAGGGGCTGGTCGCGGAGCGCGGCGGGGAGACCATCCTGGCCAGCTCGGAGCGGGAGCCGTCGATCAGGCGGTTCCGGCTCTCCGACGGTCGGGAGATCGCCGCGCTGCCGGTGCCGGAGCGGTTCCGGGTCAGCCCGGCCGGTGGGGCCACTGTCAACCAGACGTTCGAGGCGCTGGCCACCACCCCGGACCACCGGGTGCTCTACGCCGGGATGGAGGGCCCGCTCGCCGAGGACGGCCGTGACGCCGCCGGTCGCGGCCTCAACCGGATCATCCGGTACGACGGCCGCGAGGGCGGCGGGTACGCCCCGAGCGTCCAGTACGCCTACCGGACCGACAGCGACCTGGGCCTGGTCGAGCTGATCGCGCTCGGTGGGGACCAGTTGCTCGCGGTGGAGCGGGGCTTCACCACCGGCGTGGGCAACACCGTCCGGGTCTACCGGGTCTCCGCCACCGGCGCGCCCGACGTCTCCGCCGTGTCGGCCCTGTCGACGGTGACCGACCCGCGCTCGTGGCTCGGCAAGGAGCTGCTTGTCGACATCGCCGACTGCCCGCCGTCGGGCGCGACCACCCCGCAACCCCAGCCGAACCCGCTGTTGGACAACATCGAGGGCGCTGCGCTCGGCGGCACCCTGCCGGGCGGCCGTCGCGAGGTGTATCTCGTCTCCGACGACAACGGCAGCGCCACCCAGACGACCCGGGTGTACTCGCTGTCGGTGAAGCTGCGGCCCGAGGTGACACTGCGGGAGCGGGCGCTGCTGTCGGCGACCGCGTACCAGCCGGGCCCGGTCTCCGGCACCCAGCTCGCCACCACCCCGGTCAACGGGATCACCGCGCCCTTTCCCGGCCAGCCCATCCCCGGCTTCTCCGCGGTGATCCCGGCCCGGCCGGGTGACCGCTCCGGCCGGCGGCTGCTCGCCATGCCGGACAACGGATTCGGCGCGAAGACCAACTCGGCCGACTTCCTGCTGCGGGCGTACGAGATCGAGCCCGACTACCACCGGCAGAGCGTGTCCGTCCGTGGGCACATCAGCTTCCGCGACCCGGACCACCGGGTGCCGTTCCCGATCGTCAACGGCGACACCCGGGACCGTCTGCTGACCGGCGCGGACTTGGACATCGAGTCGTTGGCCCGCGACGCGCGCGGCGACCTGTGGATCGGCGACGAGTTCGGCCCGTACCTGGTCCGCACCGACCGGACCGGAAGGGTGCTCCAGGCGCCGATCCCGCTGCCCGACGGTACGAAGTCCCCGCAGTCGCCGGACCTGGCCCCGGGCGAGACCCCGACAGTGCGCGCCAGCAACGGGTTCGAGGCGATGGCGGCCAGCGAGGACGGTTGGACCCTCTACCCGATCCTGGAGGGCGCCCAGGTCAACGACCCGGACCAGCGCCGCCGGGTGGTCTACGAGTTCGACGTGCGGCGCAACCGGTACACCGGCCGCACCTGGTCCTTCCGGGTCGACGACCCGTCCCTGCTGGTCGGCGACGCGGCGGTGCTCGACGGCCGGCGGCTGCTGCTGATCGAGCGGGACAACGGCATGGGCCAGCAGTCGCTGGTCAAGCGCCTGGTCGTGACCGACCTGGACGAGGTGGGCGCGGACGGCTACCTGAGGCGGCGGACCGCTGTCGACCTGATGCGGCTGGCCGACCCGACGGGCGTCTCCACTCCGGCACGGCCGGGTGAGTACGGCGTCGGCCCGCTCTTCTCGTTCCCGTTGCAGTCGGTCGAGTCGGTGCTGCCGCTCGACGGTGACCGGGTGCTCGTCGCCAATGACAACAACTTCCCGGGTAACGACGGTCGCATCCCGGGGCGCGCGGACGACACCGAACTGATCGTGATCGACGTGCCCGACCTGCGGTAGCCCTGCCCGACACGACGGCCCCCGGCGCGCTCGCGCCGGGGGCGTCGTGTCGGGCGGCGGTTTCCGGAAACGGCACGACATTGATATCAATGAGCGTCGCTGTAATGATTAACAGACTTTACAGTTGACCTGCCCCCGGAAGGACCAGAGATGACGCGACGATGGGCCGGGGCCCTGCTCCCCCGCATCCGCTGGACCGCCGCGCTCGCGGCGGCCGTCCTCACCGTGCCGGCCGGCCTGGTGCTCGGCGCCCCGGCCGCGACGGCGGCCGCCACCGGAGCCATCACCGGGTACGGCGGCAAGTGCGTCGACGTGGCCGCCGCCAGCTCCGCCAACAGCACGCCGGTGCAGCTCTTCACCTGCAACGGCTCCGCCGCGCAGCAGTGGACGGTGGCCGACGACGGCACGATCAGGGCGCTCGGCAAGTGCCTCGACATCGCCGCCGGCAGCACCGCCAACGGCGCCCGGGCCCAGATCTACGACTGCAACGGCACCGGGGCGCAACAGTGGTCGTCCAGCGCCGGGCAGCTGGTCAACCCGGTCTCGGGCAAGTGCCTCGACGCGACCGGCCCCAGCTCGGCCGACGGCACTCCGCTGCAGATCTGGAGCTGCACCGGCACCGCCAACCAGACCTGGACGCTGCCCACCGGCGGCGGCACCCCGCCACCGTCGTCCGGCGGCTTCACCCACCCGGGCGTGCTGGTCAGCCGAGGCCAGCTCGACTTCGTCCGCGGCCAGGTGCAGGCCGGCGCGCAGCCGTGGGCGGCGGCCCACAACCAGATGATGACCAGCCGGTACGCCTCCCTCTCGCGCACCCCGGCCCCCCGTTCGGTGGTCGAGTGCGGTTCCTACTCGAACCCCAACAACGGCTGCACCGACGAGCGTGAGGACGCCATCGCCGCGTACACCGACGCGCTCGCCTGGTATCTCACCGGGGACGCCCGGTACGCGCAGAAGTCGATCCAGATCATGGACGCCTGGTCGGCCACCATCACCGCGCACACCGGCAGCAACGCCCCGCTGCAGACCGGCTGGGCCGCCTCGGTCTGGCCCCGGGCCGCCGAGATCATCAAGTACACGTACTCGAGCTGGCCCAACGCCAACCGCTTCGCCACCATGCTGCGCAACGTCTACCTGCCGATGGTGCGCAACGGCTCGAACAGCAACGGCAACTGGGAACTGACCATGATGGAGGCCACCGTCGGCATCGCGGTGTTCCTGGAGGACCGGTCCGCCTACGACGCGGCGGTCACCCGCTTCCTCAACCGCGCCCGGGCCTTCGTCTACCTGCCCAGCGACGGCGCGCTGCCGTACACGATGCCCGGCAGCGGCCTGGACACCAGCGCGGAGACCATCGGCTACTGGCAGGGCCAGTCCACCTTCGTCGCCGGCCTCGCCCAGGAGACCTGCCGCGACTTCGTGCACACCGGGTACGGGATCTCCGCCATCTCGCACGTCGCCGAGACCTCCCGCATCCAGGGACGCGACCTGTACCCGCAGGTCGGCGAGCGGCTGCGGCAGGCGCTCGGTTTCCACTCGCGCTACCAGCTCGGCGAGGCGCCGCCCTCCTGGCTCTGCGGCGGCAACCTGACCCGGGGCCTCGGCCCGATCACCGAGGTCGGCTTCAACGCGATGAGCACCCGGCTGGGCAACGTCATGACCAACACCCAGACCCTCACGCTGCAGCAGCGTCCCGCCGGTACGAACAACCTCTTCGTCGCCTGGGAGACGCTCACCCACGCCAACAACCCCAACTGACCAGGCCGGGTGGGTCGACGCCGGATGTCCGGCGTCGACCCACCGGGCTGCTCGGCAGTCGGCGCCCAGGGCCGCCACCGGGCTGACCCGCGACGCCCGCCTCGCCGGCTGACGGGACAACGCGCGACCGCCACTGCCCTAACATTGGAAACATTCGATGAATGGTCCGCTGCGGTCACCCGAAAGCGAGGCAATCATCATGCCCGATCGACAGCTCCGCGGCGCCCGGTTCAGGGCCGCCGCGCTGGCCGCCTGCGCGCTCACGGCGACAGTGGTGGCGACGGGCGCGAGTCCGGCGTACGCCGCGGCGGACACCGAACGCCCCAGCGCACCCGGCCCCATCACGGTCGTCGCCATCGACACCACCTGGGTCGAGTTGACCTGGGCGGCCTCGACCGACAACGTCGGGGTGGTCCGCTACCCGGTCGGCGCGCGCTTCGAGGACACCGGCGCCCACTACTCGACCGACACCACGAGCATCCGGATCACCGGGCTGCGGCCGTCGCGCACGTACGTCTTCTCCGTCGCGGCGGAGGACGCGGCCGGCAACAGGTCACTGGCCGATCCGACAGTGCGGCTGACCATGCCGCCGGGGGACGACCAGCCGCCGAGCGCACCCGGCCAACCGGTCGCCTACGACGTCGCCGCCACGCTGCTGTGGCTCCGCTGGGCGCACTCGGTGGAGAACGTCGCGCTGGATCGGTACGAGGTGTTCCGGGTCGACAGCGGCGGCACGCTCACCCGGGTCAGCGAGGTCTACCAATATCCCCCGGGGCGCAACAGCACCCAGATCAGCGGGTTGACGCCGAACACCACGTACACCTTCGTGGTGCAGGCCCGCGACGAGGCCGGCCAGCTGTCCGAGCTGTCCGAGCCGGTCACCGTGACCACGCTGCCGCCGCCGCCGAGCTGCGCGGTCCGATCGGTTCTGGGGCAGTGGCCCGACGGTTTCGTGGCGCGCCTGGCGGTCACCAACACCGGCCCGACCCCGATCGACGGGTGGACGATGCGCTGGCGGTTCTACGCCGGCCAGCAGCTGCGCAGCCTCTGGGGCGCGGAGGTCGTCGACCGGGACAGCAGCTACCTGCGGGTGCGTGATGTCCGGCACAACGGGCTGATTCCGCCGGGCGGCACGGTGTCGCTGGGAGTCGTCGCCAGCGGCTCCCAGACGCCGCAGGAGGTCACGCTGAACGGCGGCGTCTGCGTGGTGGCGGACGAGTAACGCTCGGGTGCGGGGTCTGGCGCGCGCCGCGACATCTTGCGACGCTAACGGTCGTGTATGACTACGACCTGGTAGTGCTGGGGTCCGGGCCCAGCGGTCAGAAGGCCGCGATCGCCGCCGCCAAGCTCGGCAGGCGGGTCGCCATCGTGGACCGCCGCGACATGATCGGTGGGGTGTGCATCAACACCGGCACCGTCCCCTCCAAGACGCTGCGCGAGGCCGTGCTCTACCTGACCGGCCTGAGCCAGCGGGACCTGTACGGCAGCAGCTACCGGGTCAAGGAGGAGATCACCGTCAGCGACCTGGCTGCCCGGACCCAGCACGTCATCACCCGGCAGACCGACGTCATCCGCAACCAACTGGCCCGCAACCGGGTCACGATGATCACCGGCACCGGACGGTTCGCCGACGCGCAGTCGATCTGGGTCGACGGCGGCTCGGGCCGCGAGTCGAAGGTGACCTTCGACAAGGCCATCATCGCCGCGGGCACCCGCCCGGCGCGCCCGGACAGCGTCGACTTCGACGACCGGACCATCGTGGACTCCGACGGCGTCATCAACCTCCAGGCCGTCCCGCGCAGCATGGTCGTGGTCGGCGCCGGCGTGATCGGCATGGAGTACGCCTCGATGTTCGCCGCGCTCGGCACCAAGGTGACGGTGGTGGAGCGGCGCGACCGGATGCTCGACTTCTGCGACGACGAGGTGGTCGAGTCACTCAAGTACCACCTGCGCGACCTGTCCGTGGCGTTCCGCTTCGGCGAGGAGGTCGCCGCCGTGGAGAAGCACCAGACGGCGGCGCTGTGCATCCTCAAGAGCGGCAAGAAGATCGTCGCGGACACGGTGATGTACTCGGCCGGCCGCCAGGGCCAGACCGACGACCTGGCCCTGGCGGCGGCCGGGCTGGCGGCGGACCGACGCGGACGGATCGCCGTCGACGCCAACTACCGCACCCCGGTGGAGAACATCTACGCCGTCGGTGACGTGATCGGCTTCCCCGCGCTCGCGTCCACCTCGATGGAGCAGGGCCGGCTGGCCGCGCAGCACGCCTGCGGCGAGCCGATCCGGGAGATGCACGGCCTGCAACCGATCGGCATCTACACCATTCCGGAGATCAGCTTCGTCGGGCAGACCGAGGCGCAGCTCACCGACACCTCGACCCCGTTCGAGGTGGGCATCGCCCGCTACCGGGAGCTGGCCCGGGGCCAGATCGTGGGTGACTCCTACGGCATGCTGAAGCTGCTCGTCTCCCCCGACGACGGCCGGCTGCTCGGGGTGCACGTGTTCGGCACCGCCGCCACCGAGATCGTCCACATCGGGCAGGCCGTGATCGGCTGCGGCGGCACCATCGACTACCTGGTCGACGCGGTGTTCAACTACCCGACGCTGGCCGAGGCGTACAAGGTGGCCGCCCTGGACGCTTCCAACAAGATCCGCAACATCACCCGCATCGACGGCTAGCCGCGTCCGGCCGCTCAGGGCTAGCGCCATTGGCCGGTGCACGGCGTTCGGGTCCGCCGCGCACGGCCGATGGTCCGTCAGCTCGCCGAGCAGGTGGGGCTGAGGCTGCGGCGGTGCCGTTGGCCTGGAAGCCGTACTCGGTGGACTGTCCGGCGCCGACCTGGCCGTTGTAGGCCACGTTCGTCCAGGTGGTCGTGCCGCTGCTACCGCTGCGGTTGGCGTTCCAGACGCTGGTGACCGTGGCGCCCGACGGCAGGCCGATCGTGACCGTCCAGCCGTTGATGGCCGACGAGCCGGCGGTCACCCGCACGGTGGCCACGAAACCACCCGTCCACTGGTTCACCGACACCGTCGCGGTGCAGCCACCCTGGCCCGGCGGGTTGGTGGGCGGGTCGGTCGGCGGGTCGGTGGGCGGGTCCGTGGGCGGGTCGGTGGGCGTGGTGCCGTTGTTCAACGCCGCGAGCACCGCGTCGTACGCCGCCTTCTTCTGACCACTGCTGTTGAACAGCAACGGCGTCTGGCTGGACCGCCACGAGTCGCTGTCGCGGATGCCCCACACCGTGATCCCGTTGCAGCGGGCCACCGCCAGGCAGTCCTCCACCACACTGCGATACGTGTTGGCCGGGGCGCCCTGAATGTCCAACTCGGTGATCTGGACGTCCACCCCGAGCGCCGCGAAGCTCGACAGCGTGGTGCGGTAGTTGCTCACATACGGCGAGTCGTTGTTGAAGTGCGACTGGAACCCCACACAGTCGATCGGCACGCCACGGGACTTGAAGTCCCGCACCATGTTGTACACGGCCTGCGTCTTCGCGTGCGTCCAGTTGTCCGTGTTGTAGTCGTTGTAACACAACTTCGCGTTCGGATCCGCCGCGTCGGCGGCCCGGAACGCCGCCTCGATCCAGTCGTTGCCGGTGCGCTGCAGATTCGAGTCCCGACGCGCACCCGAACTACCATCCGCGAACGCCTCGTTCACCACGTCCCAGGCCACCACCTGACCGCGGAAGTGCGTCGCGACCTGCGTGACGTGGTTGAGCATCGCCGACCGCAACGCGCTGCCGCTCATGCCCTGCATCCAACTGGGCTGCTGCGAATGCCACGCCAGGGTGTGACCCCGCACGCTCATCCCCCGACTGCGGGCGTGGTTGACGATCTGCTCGGCCGCGCCGTAGCTGAACCGACCCTGCTGCGGCTCGGTCGCGTCGATCTTCATCTCGTTCTCGGGCGTCACCGAGTTGAACTCTCGGTTGAGGATCGTCGTGTAGTTGCTGTCCGACAACCGACCAGCCGCCACCGCCGTACCAAAATAGCGGCCCTTCTCGGCGGCGGACGCGCCGAGCGTGGTGCCGGCGGCGGCGGGCGCCGTCATGAACAGCGCCATGCCGGCGGCGAGGGCTCCCGCGCCGGTCAGCGCGATGGCGGCTCTCGATGCCGCCTTCCATTTCGTGTGCCTCATCGTGCGACTCCTTCTGAGGTGGTGGGGTGGGGGGAAATCAGGACACCGAACAGGCGGCGCCGTTGAGGGCGAACGACGTGGGCTTGCCGGTGCCGCCCTCATGCGTGGCCTGGAAGCCGATCTCGACCGACGCGTTCGGGGCGATGGCGGCGTTGTAGGAGACGTTGCGGGCGGTCACCGCGCCGCTCGACGGGGCGTACTGGGCGTTCCAGCCGCTGGTGATGCGCTGCCCGGTGGGCAGCGTGAAGGTCAGCTCCCATCCGTTCACGGCGCTGGAACCGGTGTTGGTGATGGCCACGCTCGCGGTGAGACCGCTGTTCCAGGCGTTGACCGTGTACCCCACCCGGCAACCGCCACCGGTCGGCGGCGGAGTCGTCGGGGGTGGGGTGGTGGGCGGTGGGGTGGTCG
>NZ_JAEVHL010000150.1 GCF_016803395.1 Micromonospora tarensis
CCGGGCGACGGCGAAGATCTCCGCCGGGTCGGGCAGCCGCCCCTGCCGGTGTCGGCGCCGGTGAGCCGGCCGACGGCGGGGTCGAGGACCCGGACGCCCCGGGCGCGCAGCGTGGCGACGTTGGCCACGGTGGCCGGGTGCTCCCACATCTCGGTGTGCATGGCCGGGGCCAGCAGCACCGGGCAGCGCGCGGTCAGCAGGGTGTTGGTCAGCAGGTCGTCGGCGAGCCCGTGCGCGGCCCTGGCGAGCAGGTCGGTGGTGGTCGGCGCGACCACCACGAGGTCGGCCTGCTTGCCGAGCCGCACGTGCGGCACCTCGTGGACGTCGGTCCAGACGTCGTCGGCGACCGGCTGACCGGAGAGCGCGGCCCAGGTCGGCGCTCCGACGAACCGGAGCGCGACGCGGTCGGCACGACCCGAACCCGGTGACCCGATTCGGTGAAGAGTCGCAGCAGTTCGCACGCCTTGTAGGCGGCGATGCCGCCGCCGACCCCGAGGACGATCGAGGCGGACATCAGCTGGCGAGGACTTACGGCTGGTCGGTCGGCTCGGCGGTGAGCAGGCCCGAATTGATCTCGCGCATGGCGATCGAGAGGGGCTTCTCCTGCGGAGTGGTCTCGACGAGCGGGCCGACGTACTCCAGCAGGCCCTCACCGAGCTGGCTGTAGTAGGCGTTGACCTGGCGCGCGCGCTTGGCGGCGAAGATGACCAGCGCGTACTTCGACGTCGTCTTCTCGAGGAGCTCGTCGATCGGCGGGTTGGTGATGCCTTCGGGGTTGGCGATGGATCCCACGAATTAACCTCTGCGTCTTTCGAGCCGCGCGGACGCGGTGCTGAGTCTCAACGGCGGTCGACCGTCAGCCACGCATGCGCGACCAGGCCGGATCCGGATAAGAAGAACCGAGTAAGCCTACCAGCTCGTCGACCACGCGTTCGGTGTGGTCGTGGCTCAGGGCGTGCTCGAAGAGGGCCGCCACCCGGACGTCCGGCGCGTAGCCGGGTGGGCTCAGCAGCACCAGCCGGGCATCGGGCAGCCGGGCCCGGACCAGCGGGGCGCCGGGCAGGTCGAGCGGGAGCAGCACCGGCTGCCCGGCGTCGAGCCGGGCCCGCAACGGGGGGTACGGGGTGCCCCGGCGGTACGAACCGATTCGGGACCACTCCAGCAGCTCGCCATCGACGAGCCGGCGGTCGAACTCGGCGGGGGCGAGGAAGACGCGATCGACCCCGTCGATCTCCGACTCCCGGCGCGGTCTGGTGGTGGCCGCGACCGGGATCCACACGGACGGAGAACGCGCCCGGACGAGCTCGACGACACTCTCCCTGCCGGAACCCGAAGGTCCAGCCAGGACAGTGAGCCGAGCCGCCGGGCGCGCCTCGCCATCCGTGCTCACTGCTTGTTTCTACACGCTGCCAGGGTCAGTTGGCGGCGAACTCTCCAAGCAGTGCCTTGCGCTGCTGCTCGCCGAGGCCACGCAGGCGACGGCTGTCGGCGATCTTGAGCTTCTCCATGATCTGGGTAGCCCGGATCTTGCCGATGCCCGGCATGGCCTGCAGCACGGCCGACACCTTGAGCTTGCCGACGACGTCGTCGCTCTCGGCGCGCTCGAGGACAGCACCGAGGGTGGTCTTGCCCTGCTTGAGCTGCTCCTTCAGCTGAGCACGGGCCTTGCGGATCTCCGCGGCCTTCTCGAGCGCGGCAGCGCGTTGTTCGGGGGTCAGTGACGGGAGCGGCACCAGTTCTCCTCAGGTCCCTATCGCGGCGGGCGGGGCGCACCGCCGCATCTGTGAAACGTGGTGTCGCTGTGAACCAAGGGGTCCATGGTTCCCAGCGCGGGGAAAACTAGCGGCCAACGGAGCTTTCGGCAACGTGGGGGCCGCATGATCACCGTAGAGTGACCGACCCGTCAGTCAGTCACCGGGCAGGCAGAACGGCCCGACAGTCGACCAGGACGCGGTCCGCGGCGGCGCGCAGGGCGGCGACGTCGGGGCCCGCCGAGAGCACCTCCCGGGAGTACGACGGGAGCACCGAGGCGAGGCTCGATCCGAAGACGGTACGCAGATCGGCCGCGCCGGCACCCTGCGCGCCGAGCCCCGGAGCGAGCAGTGGACCCCCCACACCGGAGAGGTCGTGACCGGTGTCGCCGATGGTCGCGCCGACCACCAGACCGAAGCTCCCAAGCGTGGTCGCACCCCTGTTGAGCTGGGAAATCGCGTCGATCACGGTTTGCGCCACGGTGCGCCCGTCGGCCGTGACGGCCCGTTGCACGGCCGCGCCCTCGGGGTTGGAGGTGAGGGCCAGCACGAACACGCCGCCGCCGTGCTCGGCGGCCAGCTCGAACATCGGCGCCAGTGAACCGACCCCGAGGTAGGGGCTGGCGGTGACCGCGTCGACATGCATCGGGCTCGATGGATCAAGGTACGCGGCGGCGTACGCGCTCATCGTCGAGCCGATGTCGCCGCGCTTGACGTCCAGCAGAACGAGCGAGCCAGCATCCCGTAACTGTCGGATAGTTGACTCAAGAATGGCCACACCTCGGGATCCGAATCGCTCGAAAAAGGCCGACTGAGGCTTGACCACCGCAACCCGGTCACCGAGCGCCTCCACCACTGTGCGGCTGAACCGGTCGAGCCCCTCGGCGTCGTTTGGAAGGCCCCACGCGGCCAACAGACCGGGATGCGGGTCGATGCCCACACAGAGCGGACCCCGCTCAACGATCGCCCGGTGCAGCCGGGTCCCGAAGCTCTCCATCGAAAAAGTTCCCCTCTCCTCGCCCGGACGGCCGACCCGCCCGGGGTAACCGTCGACCCGGTGACCGGGTCGACTCAGCCGGCCGCCACCGCCGCCGTCACCCCGGCCGCGATCCGGGCCAGGTCCACGTCGTCCGTGACGTACGGCGGCATCGTGTAGATCAGGTCGCGGAACGGGCGCAGCCACACCCCCCGGTCGACAGTGGCCGCGGTGGCCGCGCCGAGGTCGACCTCGTGGTCGAGTTGGACCACGCCGATCGCGCCGAGCACCCGGACGTCGGCCACGCCGGGCGTCCCCCGCAGGGGCTCCAGTCCGGCGCGCAGGCCGGCGCTGACCCTGGCCACCTGCGCCGGCCAGTCCCCGGCCCGCAGCAGCCCGATGGAGGCGTTCGCCACCGCGCAGGCCAACGGGTTGCCCATGAACGTGGGCCCGTGCGCCAGCACACCGGCGGCGGAGATGCCGTGGGCGACCTCCGGGGTGCAGAGCGTCGCCGCGAGCGTCAGATAGCCGCCGGTGAGGGCCTTGCCCACGCACAGCACATCCGGCGTCACCCCGGCGTGCTCGGCGGCGAACATCGCACCGGTACGGCCGAACCCGGTGGCGATCTCGTCGAAGATCAGCAGCACCCCGTTCGCCCGGGTCACCTCGCGCAGCACCCGCAGGTAACCCGGATGGTGGAAACGCATCCCGCCGGCGCCCTGGACGACCGGCTCGACGATCACGGCGGCCAGTTCGTCCGCGTGCCGCTCGACCGTCTCCACCAACGCCGCCACGTACGCGTCCTCCGGCGGGTCGGTGAAGCCGCCCGGTGGGACCGGGGCGAACACCTGTCGGGGCAGGACGTCGCTCCACAGGTGGTGCATCCCGCCCTCCGGGTCGCAGACGCTCATCGGGTGGAACGTGTCACCGTGGTAGCCGCCCCGCCAGGTGGCCAGGCGACGCCGCTGTGGCCGGCCGACGGCCCGCTGGTACTGCAGGCACATCTTGATCGCCACCTCGACGCTGACCGAGCCGGAGTCGGCCAGGAACACGTGCTCCAGCCCGTCCGGGGCCAGCTCGACAAGCGTCCGGGCGAGCTGCACCGCCGGCTCGTGGGTGAGCCCGCCGAACATCACGTGGCTCATCCGGCCGAGCTGGTCGGTCACCGCCGCGTCCAGCACCGGATGGCGGTACCCGTGGATCGCCGCCCACCAGGACGACATCCCGTCCACCAACTCGCGGCCGTCGGCCAGCCGCAGCCGTACCCCCTCGGCGCCGCGCACCACGTACGGCGGGTGCCGCGGCGGCGACGCCGCGTACGGATGCCAGACGTGGGCCCGGTCCGCGGCCAGAATCTCCTCGGGTGTCACGCGTAACTCCTCTGCGCCTCAAGCGGTCCGGACGGCGAATATCCTGCGGCAGCGTCTCGCGCGCCGTGCGGGTCGCGCTCGTGCCGTGCCGGTCGGGTCCAACCGCAAGATCGTGCTCGAACAAGGATGTAGTGGCCTCGCTCGCGCCGGAGACCACTACATCCAGGATCAAGCGCGACCTTGCAGCGTGCGACGGCGGCCGGGCGGAACATCTCGGCCTCCCCCGGCCGCCGCCCTCCCTGCCGCCGACACCGCGCCGGGGGCGGTCACCGACCCGCGACGGAGTCCGGAGCCGCTGACGTGGCAGTCGCGCGGGCGGCGGCCCGGGCGGCGGCGCGGACCAGGGCCGGCCCCGGTAGATGAAGCCGGTGTAGAGCTGCACCAGGGCGGCGCCGGCATCGAACATCCGCGCCGCGTCGTCCGGATCCAGCACCCCGCCGACGCCGATGATCGGCAGCCGGCCACCGGTCTCGGTGTGCACGAAGGCGACCACGTCGCGGGCCCGCCCGGTGAGCGGCCGACCGGAGAGCCCACCGGCCTGCGCGCCACCCTCGACGTCCACACTGGCCAGCCCGGCGCGGGACACTGTGGTGTTGGTGGCGATCACCCCGGCGGCGCCACGGGCCAGGCAGACCTCCAACAGTTCGGCGATCGCCGCCTCGGTCAGGTCAGGTGCGATCTTGACCAGCACCGGCTTCTCCCCGACCAGCGCGCCGAGCAGCGCGTCCAGGTGGGCGCGGTCCTGCAACGACCGCAGACCCGGGGTGTTCGGCGAGGACACGTTCACCGCGAAATAGTCGCCGTGCCCGCGCAGCGCCCGGTACGAGGCGAGGTAGTCCTCGACCGCCTGGTCGAGCGGGGTCACCTTGGACTTGCCCAGCGAGATGCCCAGCGGCACCCCGAGCGGGCGCGGCAGCGCCGCCAACCGAGCCGCCATCGCCTCGGCCCCGGCGTTGTTGAAGCCCATCCGGTTGACCACGGCCTCGCTCGCCGGCAGCCGGAACAGCCGCGGCCGCGGGTTGCCCGGCTGGGCGTGCGCGGTGACCGTGCCGACCTCGACGAAGCCGAAGCCCAGCGCCGGCCAGGCCGGCAGCGCCGCGCCGTCCTTGTCCATCCCCGCCGCCAGCCCGACCGGGTTGGGGAACCGCACACCGAACACCGTGCGCGGCGCCCGCACCGCGTAACGGGCCCGCAGGGTGGCCAGCGCCACCGGATTCGCCGACAGCGTGGCCAACCGTCGCAGCGTCCACTCGTGCGCCGCCTCGGCGTCCCCGCCGCCGAGGCGGAACAACCACGGCCGCACCGCCCGCTCGAACACTGTCACTGGGCCGCCCGCAGGGTGGCGTGCAGGTCCTGCAGGGGACGGACCTGCATGTCACCCCGGATCCGCGCCTCGATGCCCATCACGGCCGCGGCCGCGCCGGGCACCGTGGTGATGCAGGGGATGTCGGCGGTGACGGCCGCGCTGCGGATCTCGTAGCCGTCGGAGCGGGCGCTGGCACCCGAGCCCTGCGGCGTGTTGATCACCAGCGCCACGTGGCCGCCGCCGATCAGCGACACCGCGTCGTCTCCCTCACCCGCCTGGTAGTGCTTGCGGATCTGCTCGCAGGCGATGCCGTGCCGGCGCAGCACCTCGGCCGTGCCAGCGGTCGCGACGATCTCGAAGCCCAGGTCGGCCAGCCGCTTGATCGGGAAGATCATGCCGCGCTTGTCCCGGTTGGCCACCGAGACGAAGATCTTCCCGGCGGTCGGCAGCGAGCCGTACGCGGCCGACTGGCTCTTGGCGAACGCGTGCCCGAAGTTGGTGTCGATGCCCATCACCTCACCCGTCGACTTCATCTCCGGCCCGAGCAGCGAGTCGATCCCCTTGCCCGCGCGGTCCGGAAACGCTTGAACGGCAGCACCGCCTCCTTGACGGCGACCGGCGCGTGGGCGGGCATCGTGCCCCCGTCCCCGGTCGCCGGCAGCAGACCCTCGGCGCGCAGCTCCGCGATGCTCGCGCCGAGCGCGATCCGGGCCGCCGCCTTGGCCAGCGGCACCGCCGTCGCCTTGGAGACGAACGGGACGGTCCGCGAGGCGCGCGGGTTGGCCTCCAGCACGTAGAGCACGTCGTCCTTGAGCGCGTACTGCACGTTGAGCAGGCCACGGACGCCGACGCCACGGGCGATGGCCTCGGTGTAGCGGCGGACCTCGGCCAGGTGCGAGCCCGCGAGGGTGATCGGCGGCAGCGCGCAGGACGAGTCGCCGGAGTGGATGCCGGCCTCCTCGATGTGCTCCATCACGCCGCCGAGGTAGACCTCGCCGTCGGCGTCGCAGAGCGCGTCCACGTCGATCTCGATCGCGTCGTCGAGGAACCGGTCCACCAGCACCGGGTGGTCCGGGGAGATGTCGGTGGCCCGGCCGATGTAGTCGCGCAGCGTCGGGTCGTCGTAGACGATCTCCATGCCCCGCCCGCCCAGCACGTACGACGGCCGCACCAGCACCGGGTAGCCGATCTCGTCGGCGATCGTCTTGGCCTCGTCGTACGAGGTGGCCATGCCGTGCGCCGGCGCGCGCAACCCGGCCCGGGCCAGCACCGCGCCGAACGCGCCCCGCTCCTCGGCCAGGTGGATCGACTCCGGGGAGGTGCCGACGATCGGCACCCCGGCGTTCTTGAGCCGCTGCGCCAGCCCCAGCGGGGTCTGCCCGCCGAGCTGCACGACCACCCCGACCACGCCCGGCCCGCCGGCCGCCCGGCCGGACGAGTCCTCGGCGTGCCAGACCTCCAGGACGTCCTCGAAGGTCAGCGGCTCGAAGTAGAGCCGGTCGGCGGTGTCGTAGTCGGTGGAGACGGTCTCCGGGTTGCAGTTGACCATGACCGTCTCGTAGCCGGCCGCCCGCAGCGCCTGCACCGCGTGCACGCAGGAGTAGTCGAACTCGATGCCCTGCCCGATCCGGTTCGGGCCGGAGCCCAGGATCAGCACCTTCGGCCGGTCCGACGGCACGACCTCGGTCTCCAGGTCGTACGTCGAGTAGTGGTACGGCGTGGTCGCCTCGAACTCGGCCGCGCAGGTGTCCACCGTCTTGTAGACCGGGCGTACGTCCAGGCGGTGCCGCAGGGTCCGGACGCCGTCCTCGGCGGCCAGCTCCGGGCGCAGCGCGGCGAGCTGCCGGTCGGACAGCCCGGCCCGCTTGGCGCGGCGCAGCAGGGCGGCGTCGAGCACCGGCGCGTCCACGATCTCCGCGCGCAGCTCGATCAGCGCGCTGATCTGGTCCAGGAACCACGGGTCGATCCCGCCGGAGGCCTCGGCGACCTCGGCGATCGACGCGCCGAGGCGCAGCGCCCGCTCCACTGTGTACAACCGGCCGTCGTGCGGGATCCGCAGCGCGGCGAGAGTGTCCGCCAGGGTGACGCCCGCCGGGTCCGGCACACTCCAGAAACCGGCTGACTTGGTTTCCATCGAGCGCATCGCCTTGTTCAGCGCCTCGGTGAAGTTACGCCCGAGGCTCATCGCCTCCCCCACCGACTTCATCGTGGTGGTCAGCTCCGGGTCCGCGCCGGGGAACTTCTCGAACGCGAACCGGGGGATCTTCACCACCACGTAGTCGAGGGTCGGTTCGAACGCCGCCGGGGTCTTCAGCGTGATGTCGTTGGGGATCTCGTCGAGGGTGTAGCCGATGGCCAGCTTCGCGGCGATCTTCGCGATCGGGAAGCCGGTCGCCTTGGAGGCCAACGCCGAGGAGCGCGACACCCGGGGGTTCATCTCGATCACGACGATCCGGCCGTCGACCGGGTTGACCGCGAACTGGATGTTGCAGCCGCCGGTGTCCACCCCGACCTCGCGCAGCACGGCGATGCCCAGGTCACGCAGGCGCTGGTACTCCCGGTCGGTGAGCGTCATGGCCGGGGCCACTGTGACGCTGTCGCCGGTGTGCACGCCCATCGGGTCGATGTTCTCGATCGAGCAGACCACCACCACGTTGTCGTGCCGGTCGCGCATCAACTCGAGTTCGTACTCCTTCCAGCCGAGCACGCTCTCCTCGATGAGCACCTCGTGCACCGGGCTGGCGGCCAGTCCGTCGCCGGCGATGCGGGCCAGGTCCTCCGGGGTGTGCGCCATGCCGGAGCCCAGACCGCCCATGGTGAACGACGGCCGGATCACCACCGGCAGGCCCAGCTCGGCGACGGTCGCCTCGACCTCGTCCATCGAGTGGCAGACCCGGGAGCGGGGCACCAACCCGGTCGGGTCGTCGACGCCCAGGCGTACGCCGGCCTTGGCCACGATCTCCTTGAACAGCTGCCGGTCCTCACCGCGGTTGATCGCGTCGATGTTCGCGCCGATCAACTCCACGCCGTACTTCTCCAGGACGCCGTTCTCGTGCAGGGCGACGGCGGTGTTCAGCGCGGTCTGCCCGCCCAGGGTGGGCAGGATCGCGTCCGGGCGCTCCTTGGCGATGACCAGTTCGACGAACTCCGGGGTGATCGGCTCGACGTAGGTCGCGTCGGCGAACTCCGGGTCCGTCATGATCGTCGCCGGGTTGGAGTTGACCAGGCTGACCCGGATCCCCTCGCTGCGCAGCACCCGGCAGGCCTGGGTGCCGGAGTAGTCGAACTCGCAGGCCTGCCCGATGACGATCGGCCCGGAGCCGATCACCAGGATGTGCTTGAGATCGCTCCGCTTAGGCATTGCTGCGCCCCTTGCTGTGGGTCCGGCCCTCGATGAGATCAGCGAATCGGTCGAAGAGATAGTCCGCGTCGTGCGGGCCGGCCGCCGCCTCCGGGTGGTACTGAACGGTGAAGGCGGGCACGTCCACGGCCCGCAGCCCCTCGACCACGTTGTCATTGAGGCAGACGTGTGACACCCGCACGCCACCGAAGTCGGTGTCGATCACCTGGTCGGGGACCACCGCCCCCGATCCCGCGCCCGACACGTCGACAGCGAAGCCATGGTTGTGGCTGGTCACCTCGACCTTGCCGGTGGCCCGGTCGAGCACCGGCTGGTTGATCCCCCGGTGCCCGTAGCCCAGCTTGTAGGTGCCGAAACCGAGCGCCCGACCGAGGATCTGGCTGCCGAAGCAGATGCCGAACAACGGCACCCGCCGGCGCAGCGCCTCCCGCGCCACCGCCACCGGGGCGTCGGCGGTGGCCGGATCACCCGGGCCGGGCGACAGGAAGATCGCGTCGGCGCCGGTGGCGAGCAACTGCTCGATGCTCGACGACGCCGGCAGCACGTGGGTGGTCACCCCGCGCGCGGCGAGCCGGCGCGGCACGTTGCGCTTGATGCCCAGGTCCAGCGCCGCCACGGTGAACCGGTGCTCGCCCACGGCCTCGACGACGTACGGCTCGGCGGTGCTCACCTCGGCGGAGAGGTCCGCGCCGACCATCTGTGGTGCCTGGCGCACCCTGGTCAGCAGGCTCTGCGGGTCGTTGTCGACGCTGGAGATGCCCACCCGCATGGCGCCCCGCTCCCGCAGGTGCCGGGTCAGCGCCCGGGTGTCCACCCCGCTGATGCCCACCACGCCCTCGGTGGCGAGGCGGTCCTCGAGACCGCCGGTGGCCCGCCAGTTCGAGCCGATCCGGGCCGGGTCGCGGACGACGTAGCCCGCCACCCAGATCCGCCCGGACTCGTCGTCCTCGCCGTTCACGCCGGTGTTGCCGATGTGCGGCGCGGTCTGCACCACCACCTGGCGGTGGTAGGACGGGTCGGTAAGGGTCTCCTGGTAACCGGTCATGCCGGTGGTGAAGACCGCCTCGCCGAAGGTCTCCCCGACGCTGCCGTACGCCTCGCCGGGGAAGGTGCGCCCGTCCTCGAGTACGAGGATCGCGGGCCTGCGCTTGTTCACTTGATGGCCTTTCCGTCCAGGACCGTCGGCTCGCCGCGCAGGAAGGTCGCCACGATGCGACCTGGCAGCGTCATGCGGGCGTACGGGGTGTTGCGACTGCGGCTGGCCAGCTCCGTCGGCTCGATGGTGCGGCGGGCGGCCGGGTCGATCACTGTCAGGTTGGCCGGCACCCCCGGAGCGGGGTCGACGCCGTGCCCGGTGAGCCCGGCGATCCGGGCGGGCGTGCGCGACATCCGCTCGGCGATCAGATCCCACTCGGGGCCGAGCACGTCCAGCGCGATGGAGAGCGCCGTCTCCAGGCCGAGCATGCCCGGCCGGGCGTACGCCCACTCGCACTCCTTGTCCTCCACCGCGTGCGGGGCGTGGTCGGTGGCGATCACGTCGATCACCCCGTCGGCGAGCGCGGCGCGCAGCGCGGCGACGTCCGCGGCCGTGCGCAGCGGCGGGTTCACCTTGAAGACCGGGTCGTAGGTCTCCGCACGCTCGTCGGTGAGCAGGAGGTGGTGCGGGGTCACCTCGGCGGTGACGCGTACCCCGCGGGTCTTGGCCTGGCGCAGCACCTCGACGCTGCCGGCGGTGGAGACGTGGCAGACGTGCAGTCGGCTGCCCACGTGCTCGGCGAGCAGCACGTCCCGGGCGATGATCGCCTCCTCGGCGACCGCCGGCCAGCCGATCAGGCCGAGCCGGGTGGAGACCTCACCCTCGTGCATCTGGGCGCCTCGGTGAGCCGGGGCTCCTCGGCGTGCTGGGCGATGATGCCGTCGAACGCCTTGACGTACTCCAGGGCCCGGCGCATCAGCTTCGGGTCGGCGACGCAGTGCCCGTCGTCGGAGAAGATCCGCACCCGGGCCGCCGAGTCGGCCATCGCGCCCAACTCGGCCAGCCGCTCGCCGGCCAACCCGACGGTGACCGCGCCGATCGGCTGCACGTCGACCAGGCCGGCCTCCCGGCCGAGCCGCCAGACCTGCTCGACCACCCCGGCGGTGTCCGCGACCGGGGAGGTGTTGGCCATCGCGCAGACCGCCGTGTAGCCGCCCAGCGCCGCCGCCCGGGAACCGGACTCGACGGTCTCGGCGTCCTCCCGACCGGGCTCGCGCAGGTGGGTGTGCAGGTCGACGAGGCCGGGCAGGGCGACCAGCCCGGCGCCGTCGACGACCGTGGCGTCCGGCGCGGACAGCCCGGGCCCGACCTCGGCGACCACGCCGTCGCGGATCAGCAGGTCGGTCGGCGCGGCGCCGACGACACTCACGCTGGTGATCAGGTATGCGGTCACCGGTTGTTCCCTCCGAGCAGCAGGTAAAGAACAGCCATCCGCACGGAGACCCCGTTGGTGACCTGTTCGACGATGGTGGAGCGCCGTGAGTCGGCGACCTCCGGGGTGATCTCCATCCCCCGGTTCATCGGGCCGGGGTGCATGACGATCGCGTGTTCGGGCAGCCGGCGCATCCGTGGGCCGTCCAGCCCGTAGCGGCGGGCGTACTCCCGGGCGGAGGGGAAGTAGGAGTCGTTCATCCGCTCCCGCTGCACCCGCAGCATCATCACCACGTCCACGTTGGGCAGCACCGAGTCGAGGTCGTACGAGACGTCGGTGCCGGGGGCGAGGGCGCCGGCGATGTCGACCGGGATGAGCGTCGGCGGGCCGACCAGGGTGACCTTGGCGCCGAGGGTGGTGAGCAGCAGCACGTTGGAGCGGGCCACCCGGGAGTGCAGCACGTCCCCGACCACCGCGACCGACAGGCCGGCGAGTCGACCCAACCGCGACCGCATGGTGTACGCGTCGAGCAGCGCCTGGGTGGGGTGTTCGTGGGTGCCGTCACCGGCGTTCACCACCGACCCGTCCACCCAGTTCGCCAGGCGGTGCGGCGCGCCCGAGGCGGGGTGTCGGACCACGACAGCGTCGGCGCCCATGGCCTGCAGGGTCAGCGCGGTGTCCTTCAGGCTCTCGCCCTTGGTGACGCTGGACCCCTTCGCGGAAAAGTTGATCACGTCGGCGCTGAGCCGCTTCGCCGCCGCCTCGAAGGAGATCCGGGTGCGGGTGGAGTCCTCGTAGAAGAGGTTCACCACGGTCCGGCCGCGCAGCGCGGGCAGTTTCTTGATCTCGCGGCCGGCGACGGTGGCCATCTCGGCGGCGGTGTCCAGGATCTCGGTGGCGGTGTCGGCGTCCAGGTCCCCGCCGGAGAGCAGATGCTTGATCATGAGGTGGCTCCCCCGTACAGCTTGACCTCGTCGACCCCGTCGACCTCGGCGAGCGTCACCTTGACGCTCTCGGCGAGCGAGGTCGGGATGTTCTTGCCGACGTAGTCGGCCCGAATCGGCAGCTCCCGGTGGCCCCGGTCGACCAGGACGGCGAGCTGCACCGACGCCGGGCGGCCCACGTCGTTGAGCGCGTCGAGCGCGGCCCGGACGGTGCGGCCGGAGAAGAGCACGTCGTCGACCAGGATCACCCGCTTGCCGTCGATGCCGCCCGAGGGCAGCTCGGTCGGGCCCACCGCGCGGGTGGCGTGCCGACGGAGGTCGTCGCGGTACAGAGTGATGTCGAGCACACCTACCGGAACGACGACGTCCTCGAAGGTGCTGATCCGTTCGGCGAGCCGGCGGGCGAGCGGGGTGCCCCGGGTGGGAATCCCGAGAAGCACCGTGTCGGCGGCGCCCTGGGTCTTCTCCAGGATCTGGTGGGCGATGCGGTCGACCACGCGCTGCACGTCGGCGCTGGCGAGAATCACCTTCACCGAGGGTTGTCGCGGTGGTGACGGGCGGGCAGCCGGTGGGTATGCCACGGCGGACCTCCTTCCCCGCCTCACGGGACGGGTCGTTAAAGGATGTCGGGCACCTCGGCCGGACCGCGAGCGGACCTGGGCCGGGCTTCACGCCACGTTACCAGTGGTCACCGGGCCGACGGACGGCGGCCGCTGACCACCGGGTCAGCACCACGAAAAGGCGATAACTTCGTGGACGCTCCTCAACGGTAGGGTCACGACCACTTGACCACGTGTCGCATTCCCCGTACCGTCACGCTCCGTAGCGATCGACGGGAGAACCCCGAGCAGCACTGGGAGTGTCCGAATGCCCTCTGAATACGCCAAGTCTCTGGGCGCCCGCCTGCGCTCCATCCGCCAGCAGCAGGGTCTCTCCCTGCAGGGTGTGGAGGAGAAGTCGAACGGGCGGTGGAAGGCCGTGGTGGTCGGCTCGTACGAGCGTGGCGACCGGGCCGTGACGGTGTCCCGTCTGGCCGAACTGGCCGAGTTCTACCGCGTTCCCGTCTCGGAGTTGCTGCCTGACGGCAGCGGCGTCCGGCACGAGCCCACCAGCAAGATCGTCCTGGACCTGGAGCGGCTCTACGACGAGGCCTCCGAGGACCTCGCCTACGTGGCCCGCTATGCCCGCGCCATCCAGCAGCAGCGCGGCGACTACAACGGCCGGGTGCTCTCCATCCGCGCCGACGACCTGCGGGCGCTCGCGATCGTCTACGACGCCTCACCGTCGGGTCTGATCGAGCGGCTCACCGAGCACGGCGTGCTGGTGGCCGACCCCCGGGCGTTCTTCGCCTCCTGAGCTGTCGCCACACCGAGAAGGGCCCGTGCCATCCGGCACGGGCCCTTCTCGGTGCTACGGGTTGGCGCGGCCGGGTCAGCGGGTGGCGTACTCGGCGATCCGGCCGAGGACCCCGTTGAGGAAGCGCGGCGAGTCGTCGGTCGACATCTGCCGAGCCAGCTCCACCGCCTCGCTGATCGCCACCGCGTCGTCGATCTCGTCGACGTAGAGCAGCTCGTAGACGGCGACCCGGGCCAGGTTGCGGTCGACGACCGGCATCCGCTCCAGAGTCCAACCCTCGGCGTAGCTGGCGATCAACTCGTCGATCCGATCGAGGTGCTCGGCGACGCCCTCGACCAGGCCCACGGCGTAACCCAGATGCTCCGGTCGGGGCTGCTCGATCCGCTGCAGGTAGCCGGCGAGCACCTCCACCGGAGGCTTGTCCCGCAGGTCGGCCTCGTAGAGGACATCAAGCGCCCGCTTGCGCGCCTTGCGGCGCGCCGGCATCTGCTGCTTGGGACCCTCAGCCATCAGGCGCGGCCGAGGTAACGGCCGTCGCGGGTGTCGACCTTGATCTTCTCGCCGGTGGTGATGAACAGCGGCACCGGCACGGTGGCGCCGGTCTCCACGGTCGCCGGCTTGGTGCCGCCGGTCGAACGGTCACCCTGCAGGCCCGGCTCGGTGTAGGTGACCTCCAGCACGACGCTGGTGGGCAGCTCGATGTAGAGCGGCACACCCTCGTGCTGGGCGACGGTCGCCTCCGCCTCGGGCAGCAGGTAGTTGGCTGCCTCGCCGACGGTGCCGCCGGAGACGGTGATCTGGTCGAAGGTCTCCAGATCCATGAAGACGAAGTCCTCGCCGTCGGCGTACAGGTACTGCATCGTGCGCTTGTCCACGGTCGCGGTCTCGACCTTGGTGCCCGCGTTGAAGGTCTTGTCGACCACCTTCCCGGACAGCACGTTCTTCAGCGTGGTGCGCACGAAGGCACCACCCTTACCGGGCTTGACGTGCTGGAACTCGACGACGGACCAGAGCTCGCCGTCCAGGTTGAGTACCAGGCCGTTTTTGAGGTCGTTGGTGGAGGCCATTTCCTGCCTTGATCATCAATTGGCGGACAGACCCTACGAGTCTACTAGCTGCGTCGAATCGCCCGGTCCCCCGCTCGGGGCGGCTGCTCAGCGGCTAGCCAGATGGTGCAGCGCGAGACGATACCCGTCGATGCCGAGACCGCAGATCACCCCGGTCGCCACCGCGGACACCACCGAGTGGTGCCGGAACTCCTCGCGGGCGTGGATGTTGGAGAGGTGCACCTCCACCAACGGCCCCCGCAGCATCGCGCAGGCGTCCCGCACCGCGTACGAGTAGTGCGACCAGGCGGCCGGGTTGAGCACCACCGCCGCACCCTCGTCGGCCGCCGCGTGCAGCCAACCCAGCAGCTCGTGCTCGGCGTCGGTCTGCCGGACCGTCACCTCCAGCCCCAACTCCCGCCCGGTGCTCTCGCAGAGCGCCACCAGGTCGGCGTAGCTGGTCGCGCCGTACACAGCGGGCTCACGGGTGCCCAACCGGCCCAGATTGGGCCCGTTCAGGACGTGCACCCTCATCAGGCACACACCTCGCGGTAGGCCGCCTCGAGCAGCGCGTCGTCCGGGCCCTCCAGCATGGCCGGGCGGGCCAGACCGTCGAGCACCACGAAGCGGAGTCGGCTGCCCCGGGCCTTCTTGTCCACCCGCATCGTGGCCAACAGCTCCGGCCAGGCGTCGGCCGGGTAGCTGACCGGCAGGTCGAGCGCGCGCAACGTGCCGCGGTGCCGGTCGGCGGTCGGCGCGTCCAGCCGCCCGGCGAGCCGGGCCAGCGCGGCGGCGTACACCAGACCGACGGCGACGGCGTGGCCGTGCCGCCAGCGGTAGCCCTGGTGCTGCTCGATCGCGTGCGCGAGGGTGTGACCGTAGTTGAGCACCTCCCGCAGCCCCGACTCGCGCAGGTCACCGGCGACCACGTCGGCCTTGACCCGGATCGCCCGCTCGATCAGCTGCCGGCTCACCGGCCCGCGGGCGTCGGTGGCGGCAGCCGGGTCGCCCTCGATGAGATCCAGGATCACCGGATCGGCGATGAACCCGCACTTGACCACCTCGGCCAGCCCGGCCGCCAGATCGACCGGGGGCAGGCTGTCCAGCGTGGCCAGGTCGGCCAACACGCCGACCGGCGGGTGGAACGCGCCCACCAGGTTCTTGCCGGCCGCCGTGTTGATGCCCGTCTTGCCGCCCACCGCGGCGTCCACCATGCCCAACAGCGAGGTCGCCACCGGCACCCAGCGCACCCCGCGCAGCCAGCAGGCCGCGACGAAGCCGGCGAGGTCGGTCACCGCGCCGCCGCCCACCCCGACCACCGCGTCGGTGCGGGTGAAGCCGGCCGAGCCGAGCCGGTCCCAACAGGCGGCGGCCACGTCGATGTGTTTGCCCGACTCGGCGTCGGGCACCTCGATCGGCAGCGGCTCGACGCCGGCGGCGCGCAGCCGCTCGCCGAGCCCGTCCGCGAGCGCCTTCAGTGGCGGCGCGTGCAGCACCGCCGCCCGGGTCGCGCCGGGCAGCAGCCCGGGCAGCGCACCCAGCAGGTCACGT
>NZ_JAEVHL010000151.1 GCF_016803395.1 Micromonospora tarensis
GGCCGACCGGCCGAGCCGTCGCGCGGCCAGGCGTCGGCGCGGGCGGCGGTCAGGCGTCGGCGCGGGCGGCGAGGGCGTCAACCAGGCGGCGGGCGGAGCCGGCCAGGTTCCACCGCCCGGCGAGGTCGAGCAGGCGCTCCGGGTCGACCGGGGCGGTCGGCAGCGCGGTGGACAGCTCCGGCAGGGGCACGTCCAGGGCGACCCGGACCACCGTCGGCGCGACGGCCAGGTAGTCACGCGCCGCGACCAGCTTGGCCCGCAGGCCTGGCGCGAAGGACGAGTCGGAGTCGTCGAGGGCGGCCAGGATGCCGGCGATGCTGCCGTAGCGCTCGATCAGCCGGGCGGCGGTCTTATCGCCGACGCCCGCCACCCCGGGCAGCCCGTCGCTGGGGTCGCCGCGCAGGGCGGCGAAGTCGGCGTACCGGTCGGCCGGCACGCCGTAGCGGGCCCGCACCGCGGCGTCGTCGCAGTCGTCGAGCTTGGCGACGCCGCGCCCGACGTAGAGCAGCCGGACCGGTCGGGCGTCGTCGACGAGCTGGAACAGGTCCCGGTCCCCGGAGACCACCTCGACCGGGCCCGGCTGGGTGACCGAGAGCGTGCCGAGCACGTCGTCGGCCTCGTAGCCGGTCGCGCCGACCGTGGTGATGCCGACCGCGGCCAGCACCTCCAGGATCATCGGCACCTGCGGGGAGAGCGTGTCCGGGACGACCTCGCCACCCTGCGGGGCCACCCGGTGCGCCTTGTACGACGGCAGCAGGTCAACCCGCCACGCCGGGCGCCAGTCGTAGTCCAGTGCGCAGACCATCCGGTCCGCGCCGCGCCCGCGGATCAGGGTGGCGAGCATGTCGAGGAAGCCGCGTACCGCGTTGACCGGGGTGCCGTCCTCGGCTTGGGCGGCGGACTCCGGAATGCCGAAGTAGGCCCGGAAGTAGAGGCTGGCTGAGTCGATCAGCAGGATCGGGGGTCGGTGTGCCACGCCGGACAGCCTGGCACAACCCTCCGACGATCAGGCGTACGCCCGGCCGTCGGGCGGGATCAGCGCCGATCCTCGGAGCGGTAGACGCTCTCCCGCCGGGCGAGGTGCTGCACGACGTAGCTGGTCACCAGCAGCAGCACCGCGACCACCACCTCGACCCAGGCCGCGACGCCGTCGGCCACGGTGAGGCCGACGATCAGCAGGACCAGGCCGACGAGGGCGAGGACCCCGGCCCACAGTTGACGTCGACGGCGCGCCGCCGCCCGGCTGGCCTGGTCAGGTGCCACGAGGTCCTCCCGGTGCGGGAGACCCCACGCGGGCTCCCCGATGTCAGGCTATGACCACCGCTGCCGTCCGGCCCGGCAAACCAGCCACCCTGCCGGGTCGAGGTGGGCCCGGCAGGTGCCCGCGGTCAGCGGGAGGGCGACCGAGCCGACCGCCGACCCGACCATGCTGGTTGGGCCGGCGGTCCACCAGCGCCAGAACACTCCGGCTCGTTCTCGGACGTGCGTGTCGTCCGCCCCCGTCCTGTCGAGCCGAGCGAGTTCCAATCCGGAACGGACTATAGTCGAGGTCGGCACGGAATGGGGGTGGCGGGGTGCGGCGAGAAGATCTCGCCGATGCGGACTGCGGTATCGCGCAGGCGCTCGGCGTGCTGGGGGACTGGTGGACTTTTCTCATCGTGCGCGACGTCGCCGGCGGGACGACCCGTTTCGACGCGCTCCACCGTGAGCTGGGTATCAGTCGGCGGGCGCTCACCGAACGTCTCGCCGCCCTGGTCGAGCACGGCGTGCTGCAACGCCGCCCGTACTCCGCGCACCCGCCACGGCACGACTATCTGCTCACCGGGAAGGGCGAGGGGCTGTTGCCGGTGCTGATCGCCCTCCAGGACTGGGGGACCAGGCATCTCATGGGCGACGGCACGGTGACCGCGACGGCCGCCGCCGGCTCCGCCGAGGAGCGCCGAGCGCACGACCTGGTTGGGCAGCGGATGCCCGAGGTCGTCCTGCCCGGACCCGACGGGCAGTCGGTCGCGGTGGGTGCGGCGGGCGGGTGGCGGGTCCTCTACTTCTTCCCCGGGGCGTACGCGCCGGGCAGCACGGGCTATCCGCCGGGTTGGGCGGAGATCCCCGGTGCCCGGGGATGCACCCTGGAGTCGACCACCTACGCCAAGCGGCACCCGGATTTCCGGGCCGCCGGGGTCGAGGTGTACGGGATCAGCACCCAGCGGCCCGACCAGCTCGCCGACTTCGCCGCGCACGCCGGGATACCGTTCCCGCTGCTGTCCGACCAGGACGGCCGGCTGGGCGCCGGGCTGCTGCTGCCCGTCTTCCGCGCGGGTGGGTTGACCCGGTTCAAGCGCCTGACGCTGCTGGTCGACGCGTCGGCGGTGGTCCGAGCCGTGCAGTTCCCGGTCACCGACCCGGCCGGCTCGGTGGACGAGATGCTCGCCCTGGCCCGGGGACACACGACGGTCCCCGGCTGACGCGGCGCGTCAACCGGGGACCGGGGGAATCGTCAGGCCGGGAGCGTCCAGCGCTGGTTGGCGCCGGCGAAGCAGTCCCAGATCTGCAACCGGGTGCCGTCGGCCGAGCTGTTGTCGGCGGCGTCCAGGCACTTGTTCGACTGCGGGTTACGCAGCGTGCCGTTGGACTGCGCCTGCCAGACCTGGGCGCCGCTGCCGTTGCAGTCCCAGAGTTGGACCTTCGCGCCGTTGGCGGTGGAGCCGCTGGTGATGTCGGCGCACTTGCCGAGGGCGCGCAGCGTGCTGTCGCTGGCCACGGTCCAGGTCTGGGCGGTGGTGCCGTTGCAGGTCCAGAGCTGGATGGCGGCGCCGTTGGCGGTGCTCGCCGAGGCCACGTCGACGCACTTGCCGCCGATGCCGGTGATCCGGCCGGTGCGACCGGTCGGCGGCGGGGTGGTGCCGCCCATGATGGTGTCGTACATCGCGCTGAGCAGCGAGGTCGAGCCGCTGGTGTCCTGGCTCAGCTCCCAGTTCATCACGCCGCCGGCGTTGGCCAGCGCCCACTGCGTCTTGCGCTTGACCGTCGGGATGCCGTTCCAGCACTGCTGTGACCCGCCGATCGTGGCGCAGTCCCGGTTGGCGTTCGCCGGGTCCAGACCGACCAGGTACGAGTAGTTGTAGTAGACCGGGCGGCTGTAGAACGGGATGCCGAGCACCGCCTTGCTGGCCGGCAGGCCGCGGGCCTTCCACAGGTTGATGCTGTTGATCGACCAGTCGTAGTTGGCGTGTGGGCTGCCGCCGTCGTACGCCATGATGTTGAGCCAGTCGACCTGGTTGAAGACGGCCGGCTGCACGCCGTCGACGGAGTAGCCCTCGCTGACCACGGCGGCGGTGAGCAGCTTGCCGCGGCTGCGCAGGGCGCCGCCGAGCTGCGTCATGAGCGCCGTGTAGTTGTTGGCCGAGGCGCCCGGGTCGGGGTACTCCCAGTCCATGTCGACGCCGTCGAGGTTGTACTGGTTGACGAAGTTGACCAGGTTGTTGACGAAGTTGGTCCGGCTGCCGGAGTTGGCGGCGAGGGCCTCGAAGGCCGAGTCGTTGCCGTCGTTCCAGCCGCCGACCGCGATCGAGACCTTGACGTTGTTGGCGTGTCCCTGCGAGACCAGCGAGGAGAGCCGGGCCCCGTCCACGCCCTGCAGGCTGCCGTCGCTGTTGGGCAGGATGAAGGCGTAGTTGATGTGGGTCAGCTTGTTGTACTGGATGGTGTTGATGTTGCCGGCCCAGGAGGGCATGTAGCCGACGCTCTTGAAGTTGTTCGGCAGCACCACGGCCTGCGCGGCGGTGGACGTGACGGTGAGGGTGGCGGCGGCGGTGGCCAGCGCGAGCAGGCCGGCGGCGAGGGCGCGGCGCAGTGGTGAGGACATCGGGGGCCTTCCCGTGGGCGGGGGACGACGACGACACCGCCCGCGCGGGGTTGGCGCGGGCGGGAGGTGCGGGACGCAGGGACGGGTGGGCCTCGAGGCAGCCAAATCTTAAAGAGTGTTAACTGTCCGAGTCAATCAACATCCGTGTATTTCCGGACCGTCGGTGGCGATATGGAGTTTGCCCAAACGACCGTTAAGCTGACGGGATGGGAGTCGACGAGCTGTATCCGCCGGATCGGCTGACCGCCGCGCGGCGCGCCACCGCCGCCGCCGGTCTGGACGCCCTGCTGCTCACCCCCGGCTCCGACCTGCGCTACCTGACCGGGTACGACGCCCACCCGGGGGAGCGGCTGACCTGCCTGGTGCTGCCCGCCGAGGGCGAGCCGACGCTGATCGTGCCGAGACTGGAACGCCCGGCAGCGGAGGCGTCCCCCGCGCCCGCCACCGGGGTACGCATCGTCGACCACGTCGACGGCACCGACCCGTACCCCCTGGTGGTCGCCGCCCTCGGCGGACCGGTCACGGCGGTCGGGCTCGCCGACCGGATGTGGGCCGAGCAGCTCCTCGCGCTGCGCGCGGCGCTGCCCGACGCCGCCCAACGACTCGCCGGGGAGGTGCTGCGCGAGCTGCGGATCCGCAAGTCCCCGGCGGAGGTCGCGGCGCTCACCGAGGCCGGCGCCGCGATCGACGAGGTGCACCTGCGGATGGGTGAGTGGCTGCGCCCCGGCCGCACCGAGGCCGAGGTCGGCACCGACATCGCCGCGGCGATCCGGGCGGCCGGGCACGTCACCGTCGACTTCGTCATCGTGGCGGCAGGGCCGAACGGGGCCAGTCCGCACCACGGCACGTCGGACCGGCCAATCGGCGCGGGCGAGCCGGTGGTGGTCGACATCGGCGGCACGATGGCCTCGGGTTACCGCTCGGACTGCACCCGCACCTACCTGGCGGGGGGCGGGCCGGCGCCGGCCGATTTCCTGGACTACTACGCGGTGCTGCGCGACGCCCAACGCGCCGCCGTCGCGGCGGTGCGACAGGGGGTCACCGGGGCGGCGGTAGACGCCGCGGCCCGGGAGCCGATCGCCGCCGCCGGCTTCGGCCCCGCGTTCCTGCACCGCACCGGGCACGGCATCGGTCTCGACGGTCACGAGGACCCGTACCTGGTGGCCGGCAACGACCGGCCCCTGGAGGCCGGGATGGCGTTCTCCATCGAACCGGGCATCTACCTCGCGGGCCGACACGGCGCCCGCATCGAGGACATCGTCGTCTGCACCACGGACGGCGTGCAGCGGCTCAACACCACCCCCACGGAGCTCATCGCACTATGACTGTCGACCGGATCCTCCCCACCGACGAGGCCCACGACCTGCTGGGCCTCGCCACCGAGCTCGCCGACCGCGAGCTCGCGCCGAAGGCCGCCGCCTTCGAGGAACGCGCCGAGTTCCCCCGCGAGGTACTGCGCACCCTCGGCCGGGCCGGCCTGCTCGGCCTGCCCTACCCGAGGAGTACGGCGGCGCGGCGCAGCCGTACGAGGTGTACCTGCAGGTGCTGGAGATCCTGGCCGGTCGTTGGCTCGCGGTCGCCGAGGCGGTCAGCGTGCACACCCTGTCCTGCTACCCGGTGGCGGCGTTCGGCACCGTCGAGCAGCGCAAGCTGCTGCCGGACATGCTCGGCGGCGAGTTGCTGGGCGCGTACTGCCTCTCCGAGCCGCAGGGTGGCTCGGACGCGGCGGCGCTGAGCACCCGGGCGGTTCTCGACGGTGACGCCTACCTGCTCTCCGGCACCAAGGCCTGGATCACCCACGCCCTGACGGCCGACTTCTACAACGTCTTCTGCCGCACCGGCGGGTCCGGTCCGAAGGGGATCTCCTGCCTGCTCGCCGACGCGGGCACCGCTGGCATCACCCCGCAGGCGGCCGAGCGCACAATGGGTCTGCGCGCCTCCCCGGTGGCGCAGATCGTCTTCGAGGACGCCCGGGTGCCGGCCGACCGGCTGATCGGCGGCGAGGGGACGGGCTTCACCATCGCGATGTCCGCGCTGGACTCCGGCCGGCTGGGCATCGCGGCCTGCGCGGTCGGGCTCGCCCAGGCGGCCCTGGACTACGCGGTCTCCTACGCCCGGGAGCGGCAGCAGTTCGGGCGTTCCATCATCGACTTCCAGGGGCTCGGGTTCCTCCTCGCCGACGCGGCGACCCAGGTCTCCGCCGCCCGCGCGCTGACCCTGGCGGCGGCCCGGCTGCGCGATGCCGGCCGTCCGTACGCGATCGAGGCGGCCAAGGCGAAGCTCTTCGCCACCGACATGGCGATGCGGGTGACCACCGACGCGGTGCAGGTGCTCGGCGGTGCCGGCTACGTGGCCGACCACCCGGTGGAGCGGTACATGCGCGAGGCGAAGGTGCTGCAGATCGTGGAGGGCACCAACCAGATCCAGCGGATGGTGATCTCCCGAGCGTTGGCGAAGGGCTGAGCCACCTCGACGACGGGTGAGGGGTACGGCTGCGGTGGGTGCACCGCGGCCGTGCCCCGCGCCCGGTGGTGGGTACTTCGTCGCCGCCGGGCCGTTTTCCGGTAGGTTGCACGCCGTGGAGGAGATCGACCGCGCCATCGTCGCCGCGCTGACCGCCGACGGCCGTCTGTCGTACACCGATCTGGCCGAGCGGGTGGGGCTGTCGGTGTCGGCCGTGCACCAGCGGGTGCGCCGGCTGGAGCAGCGCGGGGTGGTCAAGGGGTACGCGGCCCGAGTGTCGTTCGAGGCGTTGGACCTGCCGCTGACCGCGTTCGTGGCGATCCGTCCGTTCGACCCGTCGCAGCCGGACGACGCGCCGGACCGGTTGGCCCACCTGCCCGAGATCGACTCCTGCTACTCGGTTGCGGGGGAGGATTTCTACCTGTTGTTGGTGCGGGTGGCCAGCCCGACCGACCTGGAGCGGCTGTTGCAGGAGATCCGTACCTCGGCCAACGTCACCACCCGCACCACCGTGGTGCTGTCCACGCCGTACGAGAACCGGCCGCCGAAGATCACTGCGGGGGCACCGAGTCGGTAGCGGTCCCGGGGGCCGGAGGAGCCGGCTGGTTCCACCGCAGGATGACCTGCCGGCCGTGCTCGTGACCGAGCGCGCTGACCGTGGCGGTCTCCAGGCGTAGCCGTCCGCCGGCGGACGGGGGCAGGCCGATCCACCGTGCGCCGAGCACCCGCAGGCTGTGCGCGTGTCCGACCAGCGCGACGGTGCCCCGGTCGAGGAGCGGGGTGACCCGGGCCAGCACCCGGTCGAGCCGTTCACCGACCTGCGCGGGGGACTCCCCGCCGGGGCAGCCGTCGGTCCAGATGTTCCAGCGCGGATCGTCGTCGTGGATGTCGACGGTGGTGCGGCCCTCGTACTCGCCGTAGTTCCACTCGCTGAGGTCCTCGTCGACGGCGTCGACGGTGAGCCCGGCCAGCTGCGCGGTGCGCAACGCGCGGGAGCGGGGGCTGGACAGCACGGTGACGAACCGGCGGCCGGCCAGGAACGCGGCGAGGGTGCGGGCCTGTCGCTCGCCGTCGGGGGTCAACTCCAGATCGGTGTACGAGGTGTGCCGCAGGCTGGCGCTCCAGGTGGTCTCGCCGTGTCTGATCAGCAGGAGCTCTCCCATGCGGTCAGTTAACCACCGTGGGCGGGACGAGCTGGCAACCCTCCCACAACCTATCTTCCTAGGATGCCTTACGGAGTGTGGCGACCGGCACCACCGGTTTCGGCACCCGGAGACCGGGCAAGCGAGCGGGGACAGTCGCCAGACCGAGGAGGCGCGATGAGCTTCACCGAGAAGGCAAAGAACAAGGTTGAGCAGATGGCTGGCGCCGCGAGAGAGCGCGTCGGCGACATGACCAACAACGAGTCGATGCGTGGTGGGGGCGCGAGCCAGCAGGGCGACGCGCGCGCCAAGCAGAGCATGAAGGATGCCGGCAGCAAGATTAAGGACGCCTTCAACAAGTGACCTGAGCGGTCGTCGGGTCCCCGGGCAGGTGCTGCCCGGGGACCCGACACGTGTGGGCCGCTACTGTCGGCGGCGTGACTGTGCTGCGTTCCCTGGTGTTGTTCGCGCTGGCCGCGTTGGCCGAGATCGGCGGTGCCTGGCTGGTCTGGCAGGGCTGGCGGGAGCAGCGCGGGTTGTGGTGGATCGCGGCCGGGGTGGTCGCGCTGGGCTGCTACGGCTTCGTCGCGACGTTCCAGCCGGACCCGAACTTCGGCCGGATCCTGGCGGCGTACGGCGGGGTGTTCGTGGCCGGGTCGTTGGGCTGGGCGATGGTGGTGGACGGATTCCGCCCGGACCGGTGGGACCTGACCGGCGCGGCGCTCTGCCTGCTCGGCGTGGCCGTCATCATGTACGCCCCGCGCGGCGCTGCTGCCTAGCGTCGGTGGCTTGCCGACGCGCCGTCGTCGTTCACACGGCGGAACGCTCCGCGGCCGGTCGGCGCCGCAGGCCCACGCTCGAGATGGCGGGCGGTACGTAGGCCACGTCGTTGGGGCCGGCGTCGGTGCCGGGCGGGGCGATCTCGTCGATCCGGTCGAGGATTTCGTCGCTCAGGGTGACGCCGGCGCCGGCCAGCAGGTCATCGAGCTGTGCCATGGTGCGCGGCCCGATGATCGCGGAGGTGACGCCCGGGTGCGCGATCGCGAACGCCATCGCGAGGTGGGTCATGGACAGGCCGGCCTGTTCGGCGAGCGGGACGAGCTGCTCCACGACGTCGAGCTTGCGCTCGTCGCTGAAGTGCTGCGGGGTGTGGCCGGACCGGTGGCTGTCGAACTCCTGGCCCTTGCGATACCGGCCGGTGAGCAGGCCCTGACCCAGCGGGCTCCAGACGAGTGCGCCCATCCCGTAGCGCTGGCAAACCGGCAGCACCTCGCGTTCGATGCTCCGATTGATGATCGAATACGGTGGTTGTTCGGTGCGGAAGCGTTCGAGGCCACGTCGCTCGGCGACCCACTGCGCTTCGACGATCTCCGACGCGGGGAAGGACGACGCACCGATCGCGCGCACCTTGCCGCTGTGGACCAGGTCGGACAGGGCGGACAGCGTCTCCTCCAGGTCGACCGACGGGTCGGGGCGGTGGACCTGGTAGAGGTCGAGGTGGTCGGTCTGCAGGCGGCGTAGGGAGTCCTCGACCGCGGTGGTGATCCAGCGCCGTGAGTTCCCGCGCTGGTTCGGGTCGTTGCCCATGGGATAGTGCAGCTTGCTGGCTAGTACGACGTTGTCGCGGCGACCCTTGAGGGCCTTGCCGACGATCACTTCAGATTCGCCGGCGGAGTACACGTCGGCGGTGTCGATGAAGTTGATTCCTGCGTCGAGTGCCTTGTGGATTATGCGGACGGAGTCGTCGTGCTCGGTGTTTCCCATGGCGCCGAACATCATGGCGCCGAGGCAGTACGGGCTGACGTCGATTCCGGTCCGGCCCAGGTTGCGGTATTTCACTGTTGTCCTTCGGAGTGGTCCGGTGATGTTTGGTTCGGTTACTCCATCGAAGCGCCGCGGAGGGCGTGGAACTAGTGAAATCGTCTCGTCTGGTTGCCTGATCTTCTTCGTCGAGGTCAGGGGAGGGCGGCCCCGGCATTTTCGGATCCGGCGCGGATGCGTAGCGCGTCGATGCTGGGCGGAGCACCGAACAGTCGCCGGTACTCGCGGCTGAATTGGGACGGGCTGTCGTAACCGACGCGATGGGCGACGCGGGTGATTTCGTGGGGGCTGTTTGTCAGCAGCAGTCTCGCCGTCTGCAGGCGGATGTGCTTCTGGAACTGGATGGGGCTCATCGCCGTCACGGCCTGGAAGTTTCGGTGGAACGCGGAGACACTCATCCCGGAAAGCTGTGCCATCTCGTCGACACGGAATGGTCGGGTGTAGTTCTCGCGGATCCATTGGACCGCTCGGGTGATGTGGCTCAGGCTGCTGTCGGCGAGGCCGATCTGTCGGACGACGTCACCCTGTTCGCCGGTCATCAGCCGCCAGAGGATCTCGCGCTTGAACAGGGGGGCCAGTGCTCTGCGGTCCCCTGGCCGGTCCAGCAGGCGTAGCAGCCGCACGATGGCGTCGAGCAGTTCGTCCGGGGCGTCGCTGACCGCGATTCCCGGCCGCGCGGTGCTGGGGGAACGTGGCAGATCGCCCGGGCCGGCCTGCAGCAACAGCTCCGCGATCGCGGTGGGGTCCAGGGTCATCCCGAAGCCGAGCACGGGGTGGCCCGGGGCGGCATTGATGACGTGCCCCGTCACTGGAAGGTCGATCGAGGCGACGAGGTACTGGCCGGGGCCGTAGTCGTAGACCTGGTCGCCGAGGGCGAGCCGCTTGCCTCCGCGGGCGATGACCGCCAGCACCTTGCCGGACATTGAGGAGACCGGGGAGGCGGTGTGGTCGATCCTGCAGACCCGGACGCCCTCGATGTCGGTGGTCAGGTCGAGGCGCACGTGCCGTTCCAACAGGTCGCGTAGCTCGTCCAGGGGCATGTCCCGATTGCAGCACGGGACGCGCGGTGGCCGCCGGTCAGCGGCAGGATCGTGCAAGGACTCGCCAGTTTCGGGAGAGGGTCCGACCGGGCCGGGTTGAAAAACGGGGGACAACGCTTCGCCTTCACGTTTGCGATGATCACCGCCGTGATCAGATCTTGGGTGCGTCCGCTGTGCGGCGTGCTGGTTACGCTGGCCGTTGTCGGCAGTGCCGCGTGTACGGCCTCCCGAGTGCCGTCGTCGGACGAACCGGTCTTCGTCGGCTCGTCCGCCTCTCCGGGCCTGCCCTCGGCCAGCGCCACGTCACCGCGGATGGTTCCGACGCCAACAGGTCCCGGCGCATCGCAGGTTGTCCCGACGCCGACGGTTCCGACTGTTCCCGGGGCGACGCGGGTGGGAACCAGGGCGCCGGTGGTGGATCACGGTCCGCGCACTGGTGCGAAGGTGGCGTTGACCTTCGACGCGGACATGACCGACGGGATGTTGGCCAGTCTGCGGTCCGGCCGGGTGAAGTCGTACGCGAACCTGCGCATCCTCGATCTGCTGGAGCGGGAGCAGGTGCCGGCGCCGTTGTCCGAGGTGCTGACCGGCGCCTGAGACGGCACGGCCCGTGTCGGCTCGGCTGTCACGGTTGGGGTCCCACCGGACATGGAGTGGGTGTGAGCTCCGGGACAGAGCAGGACGAGGACCGCTTCCGGCGAATGTACGCCGAGGATTTCGAGTCGCTGTTGGCGTACGCGTTGCGGCGGGTGGCACATCCGGAGGACGCGGCCGACGTGGTCGCGGAAACGTTCCTGGTGGCGTGGCGTCGCCGGCAGGACATTCCGGTTGCCGGTGCGGCCCGGCTGTGGCTGTACGGGGTGGCCCGGCGGGTGTTGGCGAACCATCACCGCGGTGGCGTTCGTCGGCAGCGCCTCGGTGAGCGGTTACGCCAGCAGATTGTCGCGTCGGTCGCCGATCCGGGCAGTGAGGTGCCGGAGCGTCTTGCCGTTCGGGCGGGGTTGGCGGGTCTGGCCGAGGTGGACCGGGAGGTGCTGATGCTCACCGTGTGGGAGGGGCTGCAGCCGCATGAGGTGGCCGCGGTGCTGGGGGTGTCTCCGGCGGCGGTCCGGGTACGTCGAGGGTCTGGGCTGCCGGTGACGGGAACGGCGGCACCCCCGGGGAGATCGCCCGGGGGTGCGCCGTCGGTGGGGTCAGTCGTCGCGGTGGTCGGTCCACCACTGCTGGCCGTCGGCGGGCAGCGTGTCGATCGGGTCGTAGTAGGCGTAGCGCTTGTTGAGCGCCTCCTGGTCGGCGGACTCGATGGAGGTGCGGTAGTTCTTGGTCCAGTAGGAGATGCCGCGCTGCCGGTCGTAGTCGGTGAGCATGTGCACCCAGCGCTTGCCGACGAAGGGGACGTCGCAGACGATCCGTGGGGTGGCGTAGCCGGGTAGGTAGCCCATGATGTCGTGCTGGAGTTGCTGGGCGTGCCAGACCGGGACCCGCCAGTGTTCGGCGTTGGGGATCATGTCGCACATGTAGAAGTAGTACGGCAGGATGCCGGCCTCACCCTGCAGGGCGAAGCAGAGGTCGAGCAGGTCGGGGGTGGTGGCGTTGACGCCGCGCATGAGTACGCCCTGGTTGCGGACGTCGCGGACGCCGACGTCGAGGGCGGTCTGGGTGGCCTTGGCGACCAGTGGGGTGAGCGACTGGGCGTGGTTGACGTGGGTGTGGATGGCGAGGTTGACGCCGCGGCGGGCGGCGGTGCGGGCGACGCGTTCGAGGCCTTCGACGACGTCGGGTTGCAGCCAGTGCTGGGGTAGGCCCATGAGGGCTTTGGTGGCGAGTCGGATGTCGCGGACCGTTTCCAGTTCCAGCAGGCGCATGAGGTATGACTCGAGGTTGCGCCAGGGGACGTTGGCGACGTCGCCGCCGGAGACGACGACGTCGCGGACGCCGGGGTGGGCCTTGAGGTAGGCGATGTGGGCGTCGTAGCGGTCGACGGGCTTGAGGGTGAGTTTGAGTTTGTCGACGGCGGGGGTGGAGTTGCCGACGAGGTCCATCCGGGTGCAGTGTCCGCAGTACTGGGGGCAGGTGGAGAGCAGTTCGGCGAGGACCTTGGTGGGGTAGCGGTGGGTGAGCCCTTCGGCGACCCACATGTCGTGCTCGTGCAGGCTGTCGCGGCTGGCGTAGGGGTGTGAGGGCCAGTCGGTGCGTCGGTCGGAGGCGACCGGGAGCATGTAGCGGCGGATCGGGTCGGCGAGCAGCGCCTCGGTGGTGGGGGTGGCGAACGGCACCATCGTGTTGATCATTTGTGGCGGCACCAGCATGGACATGGTGGCCAGGGCCTTCTGGTCGGCCTCGAGGTCGGCGTAGAAGGTGTCGTCGACGAGGTCGCCGAGGACGGCGCGGAGCTGCTTGGTGTTCTTGACGCAGTTGACGCGTTGCCACTGGGCGGATTCCCACTGGTCGCGGGTGACGTGGCGCCAGCCGGGGAAGCGGGTCCAGTCGGGTTCGACCAGGGGGCGGCGGTGGTATTCGTAGGGCTGCCCGGCGGTCGGTGCGGCGACCGGGGCGTGACGGGGTTGAGGGATGGTCTCAACCGGTTGGGTCTGGGTCACGGCCCCTCCTCGGTGGTGCGGCTGGTCAGCGGAGCCCGAAGGCTACTGGAAAATATCCGGCGAAGAAATTAGTCTGCCGTAAGTTTTCCCGTTACGCGAGCCTTGGTCGGGGCTTCGGGCGGCTGGGCAGGGGAGGTTGGCGTGACGTCACCGGTGGGGCTGCACCGCGTCGTGCAACCGGCGGGGGTGCTGCCGCAGGCGGCCTGGCGCCTGGACGCGTCGGCGGCGATCGGGCCGAACGAGGTGCGGATCCGGGTGCTGCGGCTCAACCTGGACGCGGCGAGCTTCCGGCAGTTGTCGGAGAAGCACGGCGGGGACGGCGACGCGGTCCGCGCCGAGGTGCTGGAGATCATCTCGACCCGGGGGAAGATGCAGAACCCGGTGACCGGGTCCGGGGGGATGCTGATCGGCACCGTCGAGGAGGCCGGCCGGCGGTCCCCGCTCGGGCTGAAGGCCGGGCAGCGGGTCGCCACCCTGGTGTCGCTGACGCTGACGCCTCTGGTGATCACCGACGGGCTGGCTCGGTGGGACGGGCGCAGCGAGCAGGTGCCCTGTGACGGGTGGGCGATCCTGTTCGCGCGGTCCATCGCCGCGGTGCTGCCGGAGGACGAGGATCCGCAGTTGTCACTGGCGGTGCTGGACGTGTGTGGGGCGCCCGCGTTGACCGCTCGGGTGGTGTCGCGTTACGTCGAGGATCGTCGTCGGGTCGGTGATCCGACTCCGGTGCGGGTCGCGGTGATCGGTGGGGCCGGTAAGAGCGGGTCGCTGTCGCTCGCGGCGGCGCGGCGGGCGGGCGCCGCGCGTACCGTCGGGGTGGTGCCGGTGGCGGCGGAGCGCGACGCGCTGGTGGCCGCCGGGCTGGCGTCGGTGGTGGCGTTGGCCGACGCGCGGGACCCGGTGGGGTTGTCCACGGCGGTGACCACCGCGCTGGGTGTGCCGGCGGACGTCACCGTGGTGTGCGTGGACGTGCCGGGGTGTGAGCACGGGGCGGTGTTGGCCACCGCGGACGGCGGCACGGTGATCTTCTTCTCGATGGCGACGAGCTTCTCCGCCGCGGCGTTGGGCGCGGAGGGGTTGGCGGCGGACGTGACGATGCTGGTGGGCAACGGGTACGTGCCGGGGCACGCGGAGTTGGCGTTGGGGTTGCTGCGCGCCGAGCCGGGGGTGCGTCGGCTGTTCGCGGCGCGGGTCGCGGCAGACTGAGGTCATGACGAACCCCTCGACGTTGTACCGCGGCGGCGTGCTGCACTGTCCCGCCGACCCGAGCGCTACCGCGCTGCTGGTGTCCGGTGGGCGGATTGCCTGGTTGGGGACCGACGGTGACGCGCCGTCGGCCGACCGGGTGGTGGACCTGGGTGGGGCGCTGGTGACGCCGGCGTTCGTGGACGCGCACGTGCACGCCACCGACACCGGATTGGCGTTGTCCGGGCTGGACCTGTCCGGGGTGCGCTCGGCGGGGCAGTTGCTGGACGCGGTGGCCGGGTTCGCGGCGGGTCTGCCGGCGGACGCTGTGGTGCTGGGGCACGGCTGGGACGAGTCGGTGTGGCCGGACCCGGCGTTGCCGGACGCGGCGGCGCTGGACCGGGCGGCCGGTGGTCGGCGGGTGTACCTGTCGCAGGCGTCGATCCATTCGGCGTTGGTGTCGTCGGCGTTGCTGGCGGCCTGCCCGCAGGCGGCCGACGTGCCCGGGTACGACGCGTCGGGGTGGTTGCGTCGCGACGCGCACCACGTGGTGCGGGCGGCGGCGCAGGGGTCGGTGAGTCGGGCGCAGCGGGTCGCCGCGCAGCGGGTGGCGCTGGCGCACGCGGCGTCGCTGGGTATCGCCGCGGTGCACGAGTGTGGTGGTCCGGAGATCTCCGACGAGGAGGACTTCACCGGTCTGCTGGGCATCTCCGGGGCGGGGTTGCCGGAGGTGTACGGGTACTGGGGTGAGTTGGGTGGCGCGGCGCGGGCCCGGGAGTTGGGTGCGGTGGGCGCCGGTGGGGACCTGTTCGCCGACGGGGCGTTGGGTTCGCGCACGGCGCACGTGTCCCGGGCGTACGGCGACGGGGACGGGTGCGGGCACGGGTACCTGACGGCCGAGCAGGTGCGTGATCACCTGTTGGACTGCGCGGCGCACGGCATGCAGGGCGGGTTCCACGCGATCGGTGACGCGGCGATCGGCACGGTGCTGGATGGGTTCGCGGCGGCGGCCGAGACGGTGGGCGTGGAGCGGTTGCGCGCGGCCCGGCACCGGATCGAGCACGCGGAGATCATGAACAAGCGGTTGATCGCCGGTTTCGTGGAGTACGGGGTGGTGGCGAGCATGCAGCCGGCGTTCGACCGGTTGTGGGGTGGCGCGGGGCGGATGTACGAGGCGCGGTTGGGTCTGGATCGGTCGTTGGAGTCGAACCCGATGGGTGCGATGCACTCGGTGGGGGTGGCGTTGGCGTTCGGGTCGGACTCGCCGGTGACGCCGTTGGATCCGTGGGGGTCGGTACGGGCGGCGGCGGCGCACCACAATCCGGCGCAGCGGATGAGTGTGCGGGCGGCGTTCGCGGCGCACACCCGGGGTGGGTGGCGGGCGGTGCACCTGGACGTCGAGGGGGTTCTCGCGTTGGGGGCGCCGGCGACGTTCGCGGTGTGGTCGACGCCGGCGGGGGTGGAGCGGGGCCTGCCGGTGCTGTTGGCCGAGGACCCGGAGGCGCGCGGGCCGGACGACCCGACGCCGTTGCCGGTGTGCCGGCGGCTGGTGCTGCGCGGTGAGGTCATCTATGAGGGAGGGGCGTCGTGACCGGGAAGCTTGATCTTGATCCGGTGCTGGTGGCGCGGGCGCGGGAGTTGGCGCGGCGGGCCGGGCAGCCGGTGGTGGACCTGGCGCGCAGCCACACCACGGTGTCGGTGGAGCGGGCGGTGCTGCGGTTGGCCGGGGTGACCGGCGCCGACCCGGACGGCATTCCGTGGGTGAACCGGCTGGTCGACGCGGTCGCCGCGGATGTCGGGTTGGGGCACGGGGTGGCGGTGCCGGTCTTCGACGCCCTGGTCCGGGAGGGCAGCACGGATGTGACGTTGCTGGCGCAGAAGGCCGCGGCCGGGTCGGTGCGGTTCACCCAGCGCAGCGGGCGGGCGGCGACG
>NZ_JAEVHL010000152.1 GCF_016803395.1 Micromonospora tarensis
GGCGCCGCTCGGCGCGGCCGACGGGCCGGGGCCACTCGGCCCGTCGCACCCGGCGAGCAGCAGCGCGAAGAGGCCGAACACCGTGATCACCCGTCGGACGGACACCATTCGATGCTAGCCACCAGAGGTCAGCCGCGGTGGCCCCGCGCGAGCCGCGTCAGGTGCTCAGACGGACGGCTGCTGCGACACCTCGCCACCGGCGGTCTCGGCGAGGATCCGCTCGGCAACCTCTTTCATGGTCATCCGGTGGTCCATCGCGGTGCGCTGGATCCACTTGAACGCCTGCGGCTCGGTCATCCCGTACGTGGTCATCAGCGCGCCCTTGGCGCGCTCCACCGACTTACGGATCTCCAGCCGGTCGGTCAGGCTCGCGACCTCCGCCTCCAGGGCCGCGACCTCGGAGTAGCGCGACAGCGCGATCTCCACCGCCGGGACCAGGTCGCTCTTCTGGAACGGCTTCACGAGGTACGCCATCGCGCCCGCCGCGCGGGCCCGCTCCACCAGGTCACGCTGGCTGAACGCGGTCAAGATGATCACCGGGGCGATCCGGGCGCCGGCGATGCGCTCGGCGGCGGCCAGCCCATCCATGATCGGCATCTTGATGTCGAGGATGACCAGGTCGGGCTTCAGCTCCTCGGCGAGGCGGACGGCTGTCTCGCCGTCACCGGCCTCCCCCACCACCTCATAACCCTCTTCGACAAGCATCTCGGCGAGGTCCAGCCGGATCAGCGCCTCGTCCTCGGCGATCAGTACGCGCCTGCGCTCGGCATCCGTCGGCGTCTCAGCCACCAGCCCTACCCCCACCAGTCATAAGCCGACACCAACCCGACCGGGTGTCGCCGCCCTCAGCGTAGTAGGTAACCTATGGGAGGCCACCAGAGCATTCGGCCAAGCGTCCCCGTATTCCAACCGGCAGAGAAGCGGAGCTCAAACCTCCGACAGTGTGGGTTCGAATCCCACCGGGGGCACCAAAAGCGTCGTACGGCTGTTCCAAAATCGTCGTGTGCATCCACCCGAACTACTCATTCGTGCGCGGCAGCAGCACCTCGCCGGCAGTACGGTCGCCGAGGTCGCCAGACGTCTAAGACTTCCGTACGCGACGGTCAGGGGCTGGTGCAAGCACCAGGTCGAGCCGAGAAGGTCCGGCAGCGAGCTTCGTTGCTTTCGCTGCCGGCCCGAGGTCGAGAATCAGACAGATCCGTCTGCGTACCTCTACCTGCTCGGTCTCTACCTGGGCGACGGGCATCTCGTCACCTCCGCACGGGTACCGGTGCTGCGCATCGCTTGCAGCAGTAGTTGGCCGGGCTTGATCGAGGCGTGCGACGCCAGCATGCGGCAGGTGCTCGCGGCGAAGGTCCAGCGCGTCCAGCAGCCTGGTTGCGTCAGCGTGCAGAGCTCCGGCAAGCACTGGCCATGCCTGCTTCCCCAGCATGGTCCCGGCAAGAAGCACGAACGTCCGATCATTCTCGCCGGTTGGCAACGGGACATCGTCGCAAGGCATCCGGGTGACTTCCTCCGCGGCTTGTTCCACTCCGACGGCTGTCGGTTCGCCAACCGGGTGACAGTGCGCGGCAAGGCGTACGTCTATCCGCGTTACATGTTCGTCAACGAGTCGACAGACATCATGGGGCTGTGCCAGTGGGGCCTCGACCTGCTCGGCGTCGCCTGGCGGATGAACCGGCGCAACTCGCTGTCGGTGGCCCGGCGCGACGCGGTCGCCACGCTGGACGGCCACGTCGGCCCGAAGTCCTGACCGATACGGCGCGGATCACGCCGACCGTGGCAGCCTGGCGGACGCGCGGGCGGATGGCCGGTGACAGTGGGCGGCGACAGGGGTGGGATCTGATGCGGGTGGTCATCTTCGGTGCGACAGGCATGGTCGGCCAGGGTGTGTTGCGGGAGGCCGGCTGCTCGCCGAGGATGTGCGGGAGGTGCTCACCGTCGGTCGCCGGCCGACCGGTCGGCGAGATCCGAAGCTGCGGGAGCTGACCGTCGCGGACGTGGGCGAGTTGGCGTCGGTGCGCGCCGAGTTGACCGGTGTGGACGCGTGTTTCTACTGCCTTGGCGTGTCCTCGCTGGGTCTGGACGAGGCCGCGTACACCCGGGTCAGTTACGACTACCCGCTCGCGGCGGCGCGGTTGCTGGCCGAGGTCAGCCCGCAGGTCACCTTCGTCTACGTCTCGGGGGTCGGGACGGACTCGTCGGGTCGGGGTCGGGTGATGTGGGCGCGGGTCAAGGGCCGCACCGAGAACGAGATCATGGATCTGCTGCCCAACGGCTACGCGGCACGGCCGGGGTTCATCCAGCCGACCCACGGGGCGGTGTCGCGGACCCGCGGGTACCGGATCGGGTACGCGGTGACGCGTCCGCTGTTCCCGGTGCTGCGTCGGTTGCTGCCGAACCAGGTCACCACTACCGACGGGATCGGTCGGGCGATGCTGCGGGTGGCGCGGCAGGGCTCGCCGACCCGGGTGTTGGGCAACCGAGAGCTGCGCTGATCAGGCGATCGTGTCGAGCGCGCGGGCGAGGTCGGCGCGCAGGTCCTCGAAGTCCTCCAGGCCGACCGAGAGGCGCAGCAGGGCGGTGGCGGGTTTCGCGTCGCTCTCGACGGGCCGGTGGGTGAGCGAGGCCGGGTGCTGGATGAGGGTGTCCACGCCGCCGAGGGAGACCGCGTGGGTGATGAGGTGACAGGCACCGGCGACGGTGGCCGCGGCGGGCGCGCCGCCGCGTACCTCGAAGGCGAGCAGGCTGCCGGGCCCGGCCATCTGCCGGCCGACGAGCGCCGCCGGGTCGTGCACCGAGGGGTGGTGCACCAGTTGTACGGCGGGATGGCCGGCGAGCCAGCCGGCCAGTTTCTCGGCGCTGGCCTGCTGGGCGCGGACCCGCAGCGGCAGGGTTTGCAGGCCGCGGTGCAGCAGGTAGCCGCCGAGCGGGTGCAGCACCGCGCCGGTGACCGCGCGGACCTGACGGAGTCGCACGGCCCAGTCGCCGTCGCAGGCGACGACCCCGGCGAGCACGTCGCCGTGCCCGCCGATGCTCTTGGTGGCGCTGTGCAGGACCAGGGCGGCGCCGTGTCGGGCGGGTTGTTGCAGCACCGGGGTGGCCACGGTGTTGTCGACCAGCAGCGGGACGTCGCCGGCCTCGGCGGCGAGGGCGGCGATGTCGACCAGGTCGAGTGTGGGGTTGGCGGGTGTCTCGGCGATGACCAGCGCGGTGTCGGGGCGGATGGCGGCGGCCACCTCGCCGGGGCGCGCCCAGCTGACGGTGGTGCCGAGCAGACCGGTGGCGAGGACGTGGTCGGTGCCGCCGTACAGGGGCCGGACGGCGACGACGTGCCGGTGGTCGTCGCGGGCGGCGGCGAGCACTGTCGCGGTGAGGGCGGCCATTCCACTGGCGAAGGCGACGGCCTGGGCGGTGCCCTCCAGTTCGGCGAGGGCGCTCTCGAACCGGGCGACGGTCGGGTTCCAGAGCCGCTGGTAGACGGCCCCGCCCTCGGCGGGCAGGGTGCCGCCGGTGGCGAGCTGCTCGTACGCGGCGCCGCCGTCGTCGACCGAGGGCAGCGGGTTGGTGGTGGACAAATCGATGGGTGGTACGTGCACGCCGAGCGCGCGCAGGTCGTCGCGGCCGGCGTGTACGGCCCGGGTGTCCACCGTCGTCATGGCGGTAGCCTCGAACATCAGGCGGATCAGATGCAACAGATGGGTGGATGATTCTGTGAAGTGGGCTGGTTTCCGCGCTGAATTCGGGCGAGGATGACGGTATGCCCCCTGAGCCGAATGATGTGCGGCCCTGCCCGCCGCTGGACGAGGTGGACCGCGCGATCCTGGCCGAGTTGGCCGCGGATGGCCGGCTGCCGAACAACGCGCTCGCCGAGCGGGTGGGCGTGGCCCCGTCGACCTGTCTGACCCGCACCCGGGCGCTGCGCGAGCGCGGGGCCATCCGCGGTTTTCACGCCGAGGTGGACCCGGCCGCGCTCGGCCTGCCGTTGCAGGCGCTGGTGTCGGTGCGGCTGACCGCGCACGAGCGGGCGGCGGTGGACGCCTTCCGGGCCCGGTCGGTGCGACTGCCGGGAGTGGTGTCGGTGTTCCACGTGGCTGGCGCGGAGGACTACGTGCTGCACGTGCGGGCGGCGTCGGGTGACGCGTTGCGGGACTTCGTGCTGGACCATCTCGCGGTCGACCCGGTGGTGCAGCACACCCAGACCAGCCTGATCTTCGAGCAGGCGCGCGGGATGGGCTGACCGGCGGGCGGAATGAACGGGCAGGCCAGCGAGTTGGCACCACGTGTGATCACCGTACCGTTGTCTGTTCTTGATCTTGCCCCGGTCGCCAAGGGCACCACTGTCGGCGCGGCCCTGGCGGCCACCACAGAGCTGGCCCGACGCACCGAGGAGCTGGGCTACCGCCGGTTCTGGGTGGCCGAGCACCACAACATGCCGGCGATCGCCAGCTCGGCCCCAGCGGTGCTGCTGGCGCACCTGGCCGCCAACACCTCGACGATCCGGCTCGGTTCGGGCGGGGTGATGCTGCCCAACCACGCGCCGCTGGTGGTCGCCGAGCAGTTCGGCACCCTGGAGGCGCTGCACCCGGGCCGGATCGACCTGGGCATCGGCCGCGCCCCGGGCACCGACCAGGTGACCGCGCTGGCGTTGCGACGCACCATGGAGGGCCTGTCCGCGGAGCACTTTCCCCGCGAGTTGGCGGACCTGATGAACTACTTCAGCGGCGAGAAGCCGGGGCAGATCATCGCCATGCCTGGTCTGGGCGCGCAGCCGGCCGTGTGGCTGCTGGGCTCCAGCGGTTTCAGCGCCCAGCTCGCCGGCCTGCTCGGCCTGCCGTTCTCCTTCGCCCACCACTTCAGCTCGGCGAACACCCTGCCGGCGCTGGCCCTGTACCGGCAGAACTTCCGGCCGTCGCAGTGGTTGGACAAGCCGTACGCGATGGTGGCGGTCAACGCGGTGTGCGCGGAGACCGACGAGCGGGCCGAGTGGTTGGCCGGGCCGAGCGCGCTGTCGTTTTTGAAGTTGCGCTCCGGACGCCCCGAGCCGCTGTCGACCCCCGACGAGGCGGCCGCGTACCCGTACTCCGAGGTCGAGCGGGAGTTCGTCCTGGCACGCCGCGACGGCCAGGCGATGGGCTCCCCGGAGACGGTGCGCCGGCAGCTCACCGAGTTGCAGGAGCGCACCGGCGCGGACGAGCTGATGCTGACCACGCTGGTGTACGACGTGAAGGACCGGGTGCGGTCGTACGAGCTGATCGCCGAGCAGGTGGCGGGCGGTCTGCGCCAGCCGGCGTGAAACACGATCTTCACGTCAGCGTCACCCCACCGACCCGGACGGTCCCTAATGTTGGTGCCGGTGGTGGTACGGCATTCCCGGTCGGGACGGGTTGGGAATGCCGCGGTGTGGCGCACCGGGCCGGAGCTGAGCGGATTCCGCGGCTGCGGCCCGGTGCCTGCCACCCTGGGCGACCCCGTTCGGGCCCGCCCAGGATCGACTCACCGTAGGTGGATGTCCGGCGTGGGCGGGTTGGCCATCCCGTTGCCGATGAAGAAGCCCGGGTGTGGTGGCTGGTTGTAGGCGGTGTTCTGCCAGGCGACCGCGACCCGATACTGCGGGTCGTGCATCAGGGTGTAGATCCTGGTGCTGGTCGGGGTGGGTGTGCTGTAGATGCGCAACGCCCGGCTGTCGGTGGTTCGCCAGATCACCTCCTCGCGCCAGTCGCCCAGGATGTCGCCGGAGAGCGCCGGGGTGGACTTGGTGCCGTTGTTGGACGCCACCCCACTGCCGTCGAGCAACCGGGTCTCGCCGCCGGTGCCGTACTTGTCGATCTTTGTGGCGTCGAGCAGTTCCCGCACCGGGTCGCCGTCCCACCAGGCAAGGAAGTTGGCCGAGGACGGCTTGCGGCCGACGTTCTGCCCTCTCGGGTTGGCCAGTCCGGCGACCGCTGACGACCACGACTCGGCGCCGGGGCTGCCCGCCCAGATGTCCGCGGACACGCCCCGGCCGTTGTCGCCGGAAGCCGGCGTGGACCAGAGCACCTGACCGGTACGGGCGTCGGCGAACCAGGAGCTGGGCTTGCTGGCATCCTCGTCGACCTTGAACACCTCCAGGCCGGTGCGGCCCGGGTCCAGGTCCCCGACGTGCAGGGCGTCGCCGTGGCCGTTGCCCGTCGAGTACAGCAGCCGGCCGTTGTCGTCGATGGTGGCGGCGCCGTACACGATCTCCTGGCGGCCGTCACGTCGACGTCCGCGACGGAGAGCTGATGGTTGCCCTGACCGGCGGCGGCACCGTTGCCGGGCGAGTTCGAGTCGAACGTCCAGCGCTTGGTCAGCGTGCCGTTGCGGAAGTCCCAGGCCGCGATCACCGCGCGGGTGTAGTACCCCCGGGCCATGATCAGCGAGGGGCGCTGCCCGTCCAGGTACGCGGTGCCGGCCAGGAACCGGTCCACCCGGTTGCCGTACGAGTCGCCCCAGGACGACACGGTGCCGCGCGCCGGGTCGTAGTTGACGGTGGAGAGCACCGCGCCGGTCTGACCGTCGAACATGGTCAGGTACTCCGGGCCGGACAGCACGTAACCGCTGGAGTTGCGGTAGTCCGCCGACGCGGAGCCGATGACCTGACCGGTACCGGAGCGGGTGCCGTCGGCGGTCTTCATGGCCACCTCGGCCCTGCCGTCGCCGTCGTAGTCGTACACCTGGAACTGGGTGTAGTGCGCGCCGGCCCGGATGTTGCGGCCCAGGTCGATCCGCCACAACCGGGTGCCGGTGAGGGTGTACGCGTCGACGTAGACGTTGCCGGTGTAGCCGGACTGGGAGTTGTCCTTCGCGTTCGACGGGTCCCACTTGAGCACTACCTCGTAGCTGCCGTCGCCGTTCAGGTCACCGACCGAGGCGTCGTTGGCGCTGTAGGAGTAGCTCTCCCCGCTGGGGGTGCTGCCACCGGCCGGGACCTGCAACGGCACGTCCAGGTAGCCCGCGCCGAACTGCAACGCCGGTGCCGACGCCGCCTGCTCGACGCCGCCCACCACGGCCCGCACCGTGTACGCCGACCCGGCCGCCGCGCCGCTGTCGAGGTAGTTGGTGGCCCCGGTGATCGGGCTGGCGTTGACCCTGGTGGAGCCTCGGTACAGGTTGAACGCCACCCCGGAGGTCTCGGTGCCGAGCAGCCGCCAGGAGACCAGGTTGCCGCTGCCGGAGCGGACACTGATCAGCCCGCGGTCCAGGTTCTCCATCTGCACCACCCCGCTCGACGAGGGCGGCGTGGTCGGCGGCGGGGTGGTGGGCGGCGGGGTGGTCGGCTCCTCGGTGGGCGGGGCGCCGGTGCAGCTGGTGCCGTTGAGCGCGAAGCCGCTCGGCACCGGGTTGCTGCCCGTCCACGAACCGTTGAAGCCGAACGACGCGCTGCCGTTCGTGCCGATGCTGGCGTTGTGGTCGGCGTTGCGCGCGGTGACCTGGGCGCCGGACTGCGTGACAGTGGCGTTCCACGCCTGGGTGACCTGTTGGCCCGCGGCGTACGACCAGGTCAGAGTCCACCCGTTGACCGGGTCGCCGAGGTTGGTGACGGTGACGTTGGTGCCGAAGCCGCCCTGCCACTGGTTCGTGATCTGGTAGTCGACCCGACAGCCGACGGCGGCGGCCGAGGCGGCGACCGTGCCGAGGGTGCCGGCCACGACGGCGGTCGCCGTCGTGGCGGCGAGCAGGAACAACCGATGTCTGGACGGGTGCATGGACTGCCTCCGAGAATCCGGTGGTGATCGCTGCGGCCCACCGGCCGGCCCGGGAAGCACAGTGGACCGATCCTGCCGCGACGGCGGCGGACGGCGATCTGATCGGGGTGGAACGCCCTGGAACTCACGGATCCGACTCACCGCGCATCGTAAGGCAAGCGCTTTCCGGCGCGCAACATCGACGGTTGTCGCTGGCTGGCGGCTCCGCCTCTTGTCTCGACGATCGCTTCCTGATCAACTCGTACGGGTGAGCGCCCACCACATGGACCCCGCGGAGTTCCGTCGCGCCGGCCACGCCGTCGTCGACTGGATCGCTGACTACTGGACGACAGTGGAGCAACGACCGGTCGCTCCGGCAGATCCGCCCGGTACGGTCGCCGCCGCCCTCCCCACCGCTCCGCCCACCACCGGCGGTGAACCGGTCGAGGCGGTCCTCGCCGACCTGGACTCGATAGTCGTGCCCGGGCTGACCCACTGGCAGCACCCCGGCTTCTTCGGCTACTTCCCGGCCAACACCTCCGGCCCGAGCGTGCTCGGCGACCTGGTCAGCGCCGGACTCGGCGTGCAGGGCATGCTCTGGGCCACCAGCCCCGCCTGCACCGAACTGGAGACGGTGCTGATGGACTGGCTGGCCCACCTGCTGGAGTTGCCGGAACGGTTCCGGTCGACCGGCAGCGGCGGTGGGGTCATCCAGGACTCGGCCTCCTCGGCGACGCTGGTGGCCACCCTGGCCGCACTGCACCGGGCCAGCGCGGGCCGCTGGCGGGACACCGGCATCGACCGGCGCTACCGGGCGTACACCTCCACGCTCGGGCACTCCTCCATCGAGAAGGCGGTGCGGATCGCCGGGCTGGGCAGCGACGGGGTCCGGTCGATCGAGGTCGACCCGGACACCCAGGCGCTACTGCCGGGCGCGCTCCGCGCGGCGATCGAAGCCGACCTGGCCGCCGGTGACGTGCCGGCCATCGTGGTGGCGACCATCGGCACCACCTCCACCACCTCCGTCGACCCGCTGCCCGAGATCGGGGCGATCTGCGCCGAGTACGGCATCTGGCTGCACGTGGACGCCGCGTACGCGGGCGCCGCCGCCGTCTGCCCCGAACTGCGGTGGTCGCACGCCGGCCTGGAGTACGCCGACTCGTACTGCTTCGATCCGCACAAGTGGCTGCTCACCGGCTTCGACTGCGACGCCTTCTGGGTAGCCGACCGGACCGAGCTGGTCGAGGCACTGACCGTGCTGCCGGAGTACCTGCGCAACGCCGCCTCGGAGTCCGGCGCGGTGATCGACTACCGGGACTGGCAGGTGCCGCTGGGCCGCCGGTTCCGCGCCCTGAAGCTGTGGTTCGTGCTGCGCTGGTACGGCGTCGAAGGGCTGCGGGCGCACATCCGCTCCGGAGTGGCGCTGGCCGCGCGGTTCGCCGAGCGGGTCCGCGCCGACGACCGGTTCGAGTTGGCGGCGGCGCACCCGTTCTCCCTGGTCTGCTTCCGACTACGCGCCGACGACGACACCAACGCGGCCTTGCTGGCCTCGGTCAACGCCACCGGGCGGGTGCACCTGACCCACACCCGCGTCGCCGGCCGCTACACGCTACGGCTGGCGGTCGGCTCGCCGCAGACCACCGAACGGCACATCGACGCGGCCTGGACCCTGCTCTCCGAGGCGGCCGACGCCCTGCCCATCCCCTAGCCCTCGCCGCCCGCCCGCGGCGGTCAAGGTGGCCCTCGATCCAGGATGCAGTGGTCACGTAGCCCGGGGAAGGCCACTCGACCCAGGATGTTGCGCGATCTCGCGGCACCCAGGACGGCACAGCCCGACCGGACGGGGCAGGACGTGCAGGGCGGGGCAGGGCGGGGCCGGACGGGTGGCGGCGAGCCGGGACGGCCGACGGCAAGCCGGGAGAAGGTACCGCGACGGCGGGGCGGAGTGCGGTCAGTGTCGAGTGGACGTACCCGATGCGGCCAGACCGGCCGGGACGTCGCTGGCAGTGGCGGCGACAGCGGGCTCGCCGGCCACGGGGAGAGCGTTCGCGCCCTCGGCGCGGGCTCGACGGGTGCGACGCAGCGCGCGGACGGCGAACACCAGCGCGGTCAGCCAGCCGGCGGCCAGCAGGGCGTACAGGGTGGGGCGGAGCGGACCGCCCAGTTCGGCGGAGCGGATCAGGGTGCGGGCGTTGGTCAGCACGATCACGCCGCCGACCGCCGCGCCGAGCAGCTGGGCGGGCACGATGCGCACCAGCCAGGCGGCCAGCGGGGCGGCGATGAGCCCGCCGATCAGCAGGGCGGCGACGGTGGGGAGGAGGAACCCCTCCGTACCCAGCCCGATCAGGAAACCGACGCTGGCGGCGCCGGCCACGACGAACTCGGCGGTGTCCACCGAACCGATCACCTTGCGGGGCTCCATCCGACCGGAGACCAGCAGCGCCGGGGTGGCCACCGGGCCCCACCCGCCGCCGCCGGTCGCGTCGACGAAGCCGGCGACCAGGCCCAGCGGGCCGAGGAACCGCCCACGTAGCCGCCCGCCGACCCGGCCGGTGCGCAGCGGTCGGGCGAAGCGCACCAGCAGGTACGTGCCGAGCGCGAAGAGGATGCCGGCCATCCACGGCCCGGCCGCCTCGGTGGAGATCGAGCTGAGCACTGTGGCGCCGAGGAAGGCGCCGATCGCGCCGGGCAGGGCGATGCGGGTCACCACCCGCCAGTCGACGTTGCCGAACCGCCAGTGCGCGACCCCGGCCGCGAGCGTGGTGCCGATCTCGGCCAGGTGCACCGACGCCGAGGCCGCGGCGGGCGCGACCCCGGCGACCAGCAGCAATGTGGACGAGGTCAGCCCGTAGGCCATACCGAGCGAACCATCGATCAACTGCGCGACGAGCCCGACCAGAGCGAGGACCAGTAGCTTGCGCACGAGCGCCCCCTGACTTTTCGGTATCTCCTATCGACTTGGTCGACAATGCGGCACGGGGCAGCCGCGGTCAAGCCCCCGATCGGTGGATGGGACGTCGCCGCCCAGCGCGCCCCGGCAGACCCACCAGCGACGCACCGCAGCCGTGCCCGACCAGGAAATGCCTCACCTCGATGAGATCCTGGACAGTTTCCGTCAGGCGTGAACGGAAACTGTCCAAGATCTCACCGGGAGGCCGCGGGAGGCCGGCGCTCAGATCCAGGCGCGCGGATCGGCGGCCAGCTCGGTGACGCGCGCGGGCAGGGTGCCCGCCGCCACGTCGGCGACGCTCACCAGCTCCAGGATCTCCCGCTCGCTGGCCCGCAGTGCGATCCAGACCTCCTGGAGCGCACGGGCCGGCCCGTGGTAGCCGAGCTGTTCCGGGCGCTGCCCACGCACGTGCGCGAGCGGCCCGTCGATCACCCGGATCACCTCCGCGAGGGAGATCTCCTCGGCCGGGCGGGCCAGCCAGTAGCCGCCCTCCGGGCCACGCTGGGCGTGCACGATGCCGCCCCGACGCAGCTGGAGCAGGATGCTCTCCAGGAACTTCGGCGGGATCTCCTGGGCACGGGCGATCTGGTCGGCCGTGACCGGCCGGCCGCGCCCAGGGCCACTGGCCGTCGCGGCGAGCTCGGCGGCCGCGCGGAGGGCGTAGTCGACCCGGGCGGAGAGGCGCATGCCGGCAAGGTTAGCCGTTGGTCAACCGGGCGGGCGGCCGACCCTCGGCCGATCGGTCACGCATCGACGAAAATCCGCGGCCCCGCAGCTCGGAGACGAGCAGTGAAGTGCGCCATGATCCACGACGAGGTGGCGGCCGAAAAGCCGTTCCGGAGCGTCCTTATGCTGAGCGGGAGTACGACTGCCTGGCCGTTTACCCGACCGCCGGCAAGATATTGATAAACGCCCGGGCACCCTCGGGGGGAAGGCAACACGATGACCGATACCGCGACACGTACCTGGGATGGCATGACCATCCCGGTTGCCGGCACCTATCTTCTCGATCAGGCGCACAAGCGGATCGGTTTCCTGTCCCGGCACATGATGGTGAGCCCGGTACGCGGCGAGTTCGCCGAGGCCACAGCGCAGATCCGGGTGGCGGAGGACCCTCTGCACTCCGCGGTGACGGCCACCATCATCTCGGCCAGCATCACCACCGGGAGCATCGACCGGGACACCCACCTGAAGAGTGCCGACTTTCTCGACGTGGAGCGCCACCCCACCCTCGAATATCGAAGCACCGGCGTTAAATGGCAGGGCAACGACAACCCGATATTCCAGTGGGCCCGACTGCGTAACCACCGGCTCGCCGGACGAGGCAGAAGTCACATTCTTCCGCCGCCGACCGATGGCACGCCCGATCGATTCGTCCTCACCGGCGAGTTGACCGTGAAGGGAATCACCCGGGCGGTCGACCTGACGGTGAATTTCGGCGGCGCTCGGCAGGATCCGTATGGGCAGAACATCTTCGGATTCAGCGCGACGGCCGAGATCAACCGCGAGGACTACGGCCTGCTCTGGAATGTCGCCCTGGAGAGCGGCGGGGTGCTGGTCGGCAGGACGGTGCAGATCGAGATCGCCGGCGAGGCCATCCACCAGGCCTGACCAGGAGGCCTCAGGCGCCGACCCGGCGCAACAGACCCTCCTGGACGGCGCTGGCGATCTGCCGGCCGTCGGTGGTGAACATCCGGCCGGTGGCCAGCCCGCGCGCCCCGGACGCCGACGGGCTCAGGCAGTCGTAGAGGAACCACTCGTCGGCCCGGAACGGTCGGTGGAACCAGAGCGCGTGGTCCAGGCTCGCGCCGACCAGCCCGCCCGGCCCCCACACCTCGCCGTGCGCGGAGAGCACCGAGTCCAGCAGGGTGAGGTCCGAGGCGTAGGTGAGCGCGCAGGCGTGCAGTAGCGGATCGTCGGGCAGCTTGCCGTCGATGCGCATCCAGACCCGCTGGTGCGGGTCGGCCGGCCGGTCGCCGGGGCGGACCCAGCCGGGCTCGCCCACGTAACGCACGTCGATCGGTCGTGGGATCTGGCCCCAGATGCCCAGCCGCTCCGGGTAGCGGGCGAGCCGGTCGGCCATCGTCGGCACGTCCTGCGGCGGGGGTACGTCCAGGGGGGCGGTGACCTGGTGGTCCAGGCCCTCCTCGGCCCGCTGGAACGACGCCGACATGAAGAAGATCGGCTTGCCGTGTTGCAGGGCGACCGAGCGGCGGACCGAGAAGGACCGCCCGTCGCGGATGTTCTCCACCTCGTACGCGATCGGCTCGGCCGGGTCGCCGGGGCGGACGAAGTAGCCGTGCAGCGAGTGCACGAACCGCTCCGGGTCGACAGTGCGGCCGGCGGCGACCAGGGCCTGACCGGCAACCTGGCCGCCGTACACCCGTTGCGGGCCGACCGGGGGGCTCATCCCCCGGAAGGCCATGTTCCCGGTCGAGTCGAGGTCCAGCACCTCCAGCAGCTGGTCCACCGCCGCCTGGCCGACCGCGACCCGACCGTCGCTCACTGCAGCGCCCGCGCCGACGCCGCGTCGACCAGCGAGCCGAGCTGGTGCACGCGCAGGGTGTTGGTCGAGCCGGGGGTGCCGGGCGGGCTGCCCGCCACGATCACCACGTAGTCACCGGGGTTGGCCCGGTTGAGGCCGAGCAGCGCCTGGTCGACCTGACGGAACATGTCGTCGGTGTGCTGCACGAACGGCATCAGGAAGGTCTCCACGCCCCAGGTGAGGGCGAGCTGGTCGCGCACCTCGGGGACCGGGGTGAAGGCCAGCAGCGGCAGGTCGCAGTGCAGGCGGGACAGCCGCCGCACGGTGTCACCGGTCTGCGAGAAGGCGACCAGCGCCTTGGCGTTGATGGCCCGGGCGATCGACGAGGCGGCCACGGTGAGCGCGCCACCGTGGGTACGCGGGTCGTGCTGCAGCCGCGGCACCCCGATCGAGCCGGACTCGGTGGTCGTGATGATCTTGGCCATGGTGCTGACGGTCAGCACCGGATACTTGCCGACGCTGGTCTCGCCGGAGAGCATCACCGCGTCCGCGCCGTCGAGCACCGCGTTGGCGACGTCGGAGGCCTCCGCCCGGGTGGGGCGGGAGTTCTCGATCATCGAGTCGAGCATCTGGGTCGCGACGATGACCGGCTTGGCGTTCTCCCGGCACAGCTGCACGGCGCGCTTCTGAACGAGCGGGACCTGGTCCAGCGGCATCTCGACACCGAGGTCGCCGCGGGCGACCATGACGCCGTCGAAGGCCAGCACGATGGCCTCCAGCTCGTCCACCGCCTCCGGCTTCTCGACCTTGGCCAGCACCGGGCGGAACACGCCCTCCTCGGCCATGATGCCGTGCACGAGCTTGATGTCCTCGGCCGAGCGGACGAAGGAGAGCGCGACCAGGTCGACGCCGAGCCCGAGGGAGAAACGCAGGTCCTCGGCGTCCTTCTCCGACATGGCGGGCACGCTGACCGCCACGTTCGGCAGCGAGACGCCCTTGTTGTTGGAGACCGGGCCACCCTCGGTGACCAGGACGCGGATGTCGTTGCCGGTGACGTCGGTGACCTCGACGGCGACCCGACCGTCGTCGATCAGCAGCCGGTCGCCGGGCTTCACCTCGTGCGGCAGCTTCTGGTAGGTGCAGGAGACCCGCTCCCTGGTGCCGAGGATGTCGTCGCCGGTGATCACGACCGAGTCACCGGTGCGCCACTCGTGCGGGCCGTCGGCGAACCGACCGAGCCGGATCTTGGGGCCCTGCAGGTCGGCGAGGACGGCCACCGGCTTACCCGCCGCCTCGGACGCCTCCCGGACCAGTCGATAGACCGCCTCGTGGTCGGCGTGACTGCCGTGGCTGAAGTTGAGCCTCGCCACGTTCATGCCGGCCTCGACAAGACCCCGAATGCGCTCCGGGGACGAGGTGGCGGGACCAAGAGTGCAGACGATCTTCGCGCGGCGTGTCACGCCCATCAGGCTAGTCTCTCCTTCAGGTCGGACTCGTGGCCGACCCCTTGCAGGCAGCGGAACAAATGTCCAACGACGCGCGGTGCGCGTCGGGCCGGCGGGCGGAACCGCACCGGGAACGTGGTGGCGACGGGCATCAGCGACCGCGCGCCGGGAATCGTACGCCTCCGGCGGGGGGCGGTGTCGGGGTGCTCCCGGCGGCGGGTCACTCCGGGCGCACCGACGGCGGCAGGGTGGGCACCGCGTCGAGCAGGTCGCGGGGGTCGTAGCGGTGCTTGGCCCGGCGCAGCCGGGGCCAGTTCGCGCCGTAGGCGAGCCGGACCCGGTCGGTCTCCTCCGGGGCGAGCAGGTTGGGATAACCGCCGGGCAGGGCGTGTGCGGCGAGCGCCGCCGAGGTGCGCTCGGCCCACTCCCGGTGCGGGCGGTCCGGCTCGCCGGGCGCCCACCCCGCGATGATCTCGGTCAACAGGTGGTCGGTGCGCAGTCCGAATGCCGTGTCGGCGGTTCGGACCCGGCTGGCCGCCCCGTGGAAGTGGTGCACCGCCAGCGCGGAGAACGGTGAGCTGACCTGCCGGGCCGCGTCGACCAGGGCGTCCACCGCGCCGTCGGTGAGCGCGCTCAGCCACCGGGTACGCAGCAGATAGTGGTTACCGTCGACCATCCCGCCGTCGAACATCCCCAGCGCGTCCGGGTACGGCATGGGGTTGACCTGGTCGACCAGCGGGGTGCCCAGCGCGCGTAACCGGTCCAGCCACGGCGCCCCGGCGGCCAGGTCCGGGCCGCTGTAGAACGGGCAGACGAAGACCACCGGCTCGCCGGCCGGGCCGGGCAGGAAGCCGGCCATCACCGTCAACTCGTCCGGGGCCTCGGCGACCAGCGCGCGGTAGCCACGCAGCACGGTCGGCGCCTCGGCCAGCGAAACATGATCATGCCGGCCAGCACGCCGGGCAGCCGGTGCGCCCGGAAGCGCAGTTCGGTGGCGATGCCGAGGTTTCCACCGCCGCCGCGCAGCGCCCAGTACAGCTCGGCGTCGTGCCGGGGGTCGGCGGTGACCCGACGGCCGTCGGCGAGGACCACCTCCGCACCGAGCAGGTTGTCCACTGTCAGACCGAACCGGCCGCACAGCGGGCCGTACCCGCCGGCGAGGGTCAGCCCGGCCATGCCCACGTCCCGGACCACGCCGGTGGGCACCACCAGGTCGTACGGGCGGGCGGCGGCGAGCAGTTGGGCTCCGGTGGTGCCGCCGCCGACGGTGACCGTGGCCGCGGCCGGATCGACCCGCACGCGGTGCAGCCCGGTCAGGTCGAGCACCAGCCCGCCGTCGCGCAGCGCCCGGCCGGCCCAGTCGTGCCCGCCGGAGCGGACCGAGACGGGCAGGTGGCACCGGGCGGCGACGCGGACCGCCTCGGCCACCTCGTCGGCGACGCGGCAGTGCGCG
>NZ_JAEVHL010000153.1 GCF_016803395.1 Micromonospora tarensis
GGCGGCTGGCCCGCCGGCCGGGCGTGGCGCGGGGATGGGTGCGGGGCGGGCCGGACGGCGCGGCGCGAGCCGGCGCATCATCGGAGTCTCCACGAAGCGGTGCAGCAGCCCGGCGAGGATCAGGTTTCCCACCAGGAAACCGAGCACCACGGCCGGGCCGCGCCAGCCGTTGAAGCCGGTCCCCCAGTCCCCGGTGAAGCGCAGCACGCTCGTCATCACCAGCACGTGCACCAGGTAGAAGGCGAAGGAGACCTCACCGAGCCACACCAACGGCCGGGACCGCCACGGCGAGCGCCGACCCCGCACGTCCGCGTCCGCGGCGGCGGTGATCACCAACAGGTACGCGACCGCGAGCAACGTGGTCCACAGCTCGGCGCGGATCCACTGCGCGGCCGCCACCCAGGTCGCCACGAAGATCCCGCTGGCCACGGTCAGCCCGGGACCACGCCAGAGACCCCGGCGCATCAGCTCGGCCGCGACCGCACCCAGCCAGAACTCCAGCGACCGCACCGGCGGGAAGATCTGGGTGAACCACCAACGGCTCACCTCCGGCACCAGGTGCTGGGCCGGCCAGAGGGCGAGGATCAGCAGCGGCAGCGCGACGATCAGCACCCAGAGCAACCTCGGCCGGGCCCGGCGCAGCAGCGGCAGCGCCAACGGCAGACAGAGGTAGAAGAAGAACTCGCAGGAGAGCGACCAGCTGACCGTGTTGATGCTGTAGAACCAGCCCGGCCGGGGGTCCCAGGCCTGCAACAGCAGGAGGTTCTCCAGCGCGGCCGCCGGCAGGACCGGGTCGGCGAAGAACCAGGCGACAGCGATCGTCGCCCCCCACAGCACCAGGTGGTTCGGATAGATCTTGGCGACCCGCCGCCGCCAGAAGGTGCGTCGGGAGTCCCCCGTGCGGGCCGACCAGACCAGCACGAAGCCGCTGAGGATGAAGAAGAACTGCACCCCGGAGAGGCCGAGGGTGAACAGCGCGTCGATCACGGCCTGGTAGTCCGGCTCGGCGATGATCCGCATGGTGCCGGCGTGGAAACCGAAGACCAGCAGCGCGGCGATCCAGCGCAGCCCGGTCAGCGAGGGTAGCCGGGCCGGTGCGGAGGCGGCCGACGGCGCGGCGTCGCTCGTCATGCCGGGATCCCGAAGCTGCGCAGGGTCACCGGGGCACCCTACCGGGCGGCCGGCGTTAACCTTCCGCTCGGCGGGAGTTCAGCGACTCCACCATCGGCGGCAACGTCAGGTTCCGGGCCCGGCCACCCAGGTCGTCGAAGGTGGCGGACGTGGTCAAAGAGCCGACGCACGCGCCGCTGCTGAGCATCGTCGTGCCCGTGTACGGCGTCGAGGCGTACCTGTACCAGTGCCTCGAGTCGATCCGGGCCGACATCCCGGCGGGCGAGTCGGACGCGGTCGAGCTGATCGCCGTCGACGACGCCTCCCCCGACGGCTGTGGTGACATGCTCCGCTCGTACGCCGCCGGCCGAGACCAAGTCCGCGTCGTGCACCTGAGCAGCAACGTCGGTCTGGGGCTGGCCCGCAACGCCGGGCTCGACGTGGCCACCGGCCGGTACGTGTGGTTCGTCGACAGCGACGACTGGCTGCCGCCGGGCACGATCCGGGCGGTGCTGGACCGGCTGCGCCAGCACGAGCCCGACGTGCTGATGCTGGACCACCTGCGGGTGCACGAGGACGGCCGGCGGGAGGTCGACGCGAGCAGTCACCTGCTGGGCGGAGTCCCCGGCGTCACCCGCCTCGCCGACCAGCCGCAGCTGCTGCGGGTGCAGCACACCGCCTGGAACAAGGTCGTCCGGCGGGACTTTCTGGACGAGTTGGAGCTGCGCTTCTTCCCCGGCTGGTACGAGGACATCCCGTTCAGCCACCCACTGTTGATCGGTGCGGAGAAGATCTCCGTGCTGGACCGGGTCTGCTACCTGTACCGGCAGGGCCGCCAGGGTGCCATCACCTCCACCCGCAGCGGCCGGCACTTCGACGCGTTCGCCCAGTACGAGCGCCTGATGGCGTGGGTCGCGCGCCGGCACCCCGACGAACGGTTGCAGGCCGAGCTGTTCGAGCTGATGATCAGCCACTACCTGGTGGTGGTGGGCAACGACGGCCGGCTGCACCCGCACCTGCGGCGGGCCTTCTTCCACCGGGCCGCCGCGCACTACCGTCGGTACCTGCCAGCCTGCGGCTACCCGCTGCCCCCGGGCGTGGCCGGGCTCAAGCACCGCCTGGTCGGGCGGGGTGACTGGGTGGCGTACTCGGCGCTGCGCCAGGCTCACCGGGTCGCCGGGCGGCTGCGTCGGCCCGGCCCGGCAGGGGGTGTCGAGACCGGTTCGACGGATGGTGCGGACACCCGCGCGGCCACCGCCGACGAGGACCCGAGCCGAGGCGCGGTCGCCGCGACGACGCGGGACGGTGGGCTCGCCCCACACCGACACGACGCGCTGGCCGGTGGCCGGCTGCCGTGATCGTCAGCACCGCACACCACGCCGGGAGCCCTGTCGGTTCCCGGCGCCCTGGTTTTCCAGGTCGTCCGCCCGTCGGGTGGACGACGACAGCACCACCGCACCCCGGTGCGGGCGTACCGGAGCAGAGGTCGGAATGACGGCGACAATCAAGATCGGACCGCACGCGGTCGGTGCCGGGGAGCGACCGTTCGTGGTCGCCGAGATGTCCGGCAACCACAACGGCGATCTGAACCGGGCGCTGGCCATCGTCGACGCGGTGGCGGAGAGCGGGGCGCACGCGCTGAAGCTCCAGACGTACCGACCGGACACCATCACCATCGACGTCGACACCCCGGCGTTCCGCATCTCCACCGGGCACGAGCTGTGGGGCGGGGAGAACCTGTACCGCCTCTACCAGCGGGCGCACACCCCGTACGAGTGGCACGCGCCGATCTTCGAGCGGGCCCGCGAGCGGGGCCTGACCGTGTTCTCGTCACCGTTCGACGCGACCGCCGTGGAGCTGCTGGAGTCGCTGGACGCGCCCGCGTACAAGATCGCCTCGTCGGAGCTGGTCGACCTGCCGCTGATCCGGCTGGTGGCGAGCACCGGCAAGCCGATGGTGATCTCCACCGGGATGGCGACGGTCGCCGAGATCGACGCCGCCGTGCGCACCGCCCGCGAGGGTGGCGCGGCGGGCATCGTCCTGCTCGCCTGCACCGCGTCCTACCCGGCGCCGCCGGCCGACAGCAACCTGCGTCGGCTGCCGGTGCTGGCCGGCGCGTTCGACGTGCCGGTCGGGCTCTCCGACCACACCCCCGGCATCGGGGTGGCGGTCGCCTCGGTCGCGCTCGGCGCCTGCTTCATCGAGAAGCACGTGACGCTGGACCGGGCCGACGGCGGGGTGGACTCGGACTTCTCGCTGAACCCGGCGGAGCTGACCGCCCTGGTCGCCGAGTCCGGTCGCGCGTACGCCGCGCTGGGGGGCACCGCGATCGGACCGACCCCGGCCGAGCGGGAGGGGCTGCGGTTCCGCCGTTCGCTGTTCGTGGTCGCCGACGTCCGGGCCGGTGACCCGGTGACGGCGGACAACGTCCGCTCGATCCGCCCGGCCGGCGGGTTGGCCCCGGTGGAGATCGACCGGGTCCTGGGCCGCACCTTCGCCACCGACGTCCCGCGCGGCACCCCGCTGAGCTGGGACCTGATCTGACCGTCCGCGCCACCGGGTTGCCGGGCCGGGCCGCGGTGGAGCAGGGCTGACCGCCGGTCGAGCTGACCCGGACATGGGGCAGCTCGACCGGCCACCCAGCACAGCAGGGCTACCGACCGCGGCCGGCTTCCGGCAGGTCCGGGTGACGCAGTGGCAGCGCGGGCGCGAAGCCGACGGTGACGACCAGGTCGGCCACGGTGAGGGTCCGCCAGACCGCTGACCCGTCGGCCGGCGTGCCCAGGCCGTGCCGACGCCACCACAGCGCCACCGGCACGTCGGCCAGCTTGCAGCAGCACTCGGCCCGGGTCCACCGTGCCCAGAAGTCCGGCACGCCGAACCGGCGGGCCAGCGCCGGCGGCACCGGGGCCTGCGCGCGTTCCGCGTCGATCGCCACCCGCCACCCCGGCGTCGGCGGGCCGTACCAGCCGACACAGCGACCATCGTCGAGGTGGCTGCGGGTCGTCGCGTCGGTCAACTCGGCGGGTACGCCGATGCGCAGGTGCCGTTCGGCGGCGGCCAACTGGCCCGGCACCGGACGGGGCCGGGCCAGCTGGGTCAGGTCAGACGGAGGCGGCACCGTCCACCACGATGACCTGGCCGTTGATGTTGGTGTGCTCCCGCAGCAGCATCCGCACCACCGGAGTGACCTCCTCCGGCTCCGTCAGGTGACCGGTCGGGGTGCGGCGCACGATCTGGTCGAGCTGGGTCGGGCCGAGCACGGCGGACATCTCCGAGGCGAAGAAGCCGGGGGCGACCGAGTTGACAAGCATCCGGCCGCCCAGCTCCCGAGCCAGCGAGCGGGTGGCGGCGTCCATGCCGCCCTTGGTGGCCGAGTACGCGACCAGGCCCGGGAAACCACGCTGCCCGCAGATCGAGGTGATGTTGACGATCCGCCCGCGTAGCCCCTTGGCGAGCATCCGGCGGATCACCAGCCGGGTGAGCTGCAACGGCGCCGTCAGGTTGGTCTCGATGATCCGGGCGAGGTCGTCGGTGGCGGTGTGCGCGTGCAGGGAGTCCTGCCCCATGGCGGCGTTGTTGACGATGCCGTCGATCGGGCCGAGGCGTTGCTCCACCTCCCGGACGAAGCTCTGCGCGGCCCGCAGGTCGGTGACGTCCACCGCGCCGACGTGCACCCGGTCCGGGTGCTCGGCGGCGAGCTTCTCCAGCTCCGGGGTGACGGTGCGGGCGAACGCGGCCACCCGGACGCCCGCGGCGAGCAGGTCGGTGACGATGGCCAGGCCCAGTCCCCGGGAGCCGCCGGAGACGAGGACGACGGAGCTGGGCGGGACGAGTGGGGTGTCGGCGGGGTCAGACATCGCTCTTCAGGGTCTCCTTGACAGGAATGTCGGTCAGCACGCGGATCCGGCGTGGCACGGCGTGTTCGGGAAGCCGGTCGGCGCACCAGCGGACCAGCGCGGCCTCGTCGGTGTCCACGGAGGACGGCGCGAGGACCACCTCGGCGACCACCATCCGGCCGAGCACCGGGGCCCGGCGGCCGGTCACCCGGGCCCAGGCCACCGCCGGATGCCCGGCGAGCACGCCACGGACCACGCCCGCGGAGACCTTGCTGCCACCGACGTTGATCTCGTCGGAATCCAGCCGACCGGTGATCAGCACCCGGTCGTCGGACACCTGCACCCGGTCCCCGGTGCGCACCGGCCGGCCAGCCCGACACCGTGGTACGGGGAGGTCACCACCAGCTCGTCTCCGCGCACCGAGAGCGTCGGCCGACCCGGGATCTCCCGGTCCAACCAGTCGACCGGGAACCCGGCCCGGCCGTCGTGCACCACAATGGACGCCCCCACCTCGGAGGACGCGTAGATCCAGGAGATCCGGGCCAGCGGGAAGAGCTCCCGGACCTGGTCCAGGATCGCCTGGTCCACCGGTTCGCCGCCGAGGGTGAGCTGGCGCAGCGGCACCCGGGCCAACGCCTCGGCGTCCCGGTAGAGGGTGCGCCGCCAGAAGGTCGGCGTGCCCGAGGCGGCGTCGACCCGGTGCGCGGCCGCGATCGTGGGCCAGTCGTCCAGCTCCTCGGGTTCCACCACCACCAGATGCTGGCCGGGCTGGGTCAGCGACAGGGTGACCACCTGCCACCAGGCGTACGTGCCGGGGGCGTACGGGCACAGCCAGGTCCGGTCGGGTTGGTCGGCCCGCACTGTGGTCAGCGTGTCGAGGGTGTGCCCGACCCGCTTGGGACGCCCGGTCGAGCCTGAGGTCAGCAGCCAGAGCCGGCCGGGCTCGGCGGCCCGTGGCCGGGCCGGGGCGCTCGGGTGCACGCCGTCGTCGTCGAGGACGCTGACGGTGAACCCGGCCTCCAGCAGCTCGGCACGCATCGCCGGGTCGACCCGGCGCACGGTGCTGAGCAGCAGCTCGGTGCCGTGCACGGCGTGCTGCCTGGGCGGCGGCGAGCGCGTGCACGGCGGAGTGGGCGAGCACCGCCGCCGGACCGGGCAGCGTCGGCGTCGGCAGCGAACGCCAGGTCAGCGCGGCGCCACCGACGACGAGCCGATTGTCGACACCGGCTGGCTCCGGGTGCGCGGTGGCGTCCGCACGCGGAGGCGCGACGGTCACTGGTGTTGCAGCTCGACGAGGAAGTCGAGGACGTCCCCGACGGTGGCGATGCGACGTAGGCCGGGGGCGTCGAAGTTGAGCTCCTCCCCCGTCTCGTCCTCCACCCGCAGGGCCAGCTCGGAGAAGTCCAGCGACCGGAAACCAATCTCCCGCAGCTGCGCGGCGTCGTCCGCCGGCAGCTCCTTGTCCTGGTTCTTCAGCACCTGAGCCATGAGGTCGCGGATCTGCGCGCGACTCAATTCGTTCATGCGCCGCAGTCTACAACCCAACGAATGGATATCTGATTTCCCGGTCGGCCCGGGTAAAGTGCCCGGACCCGACGTGAACGGCTAGGAAAGCGAGACGCACGTGCTGCGCGAAGCGACGGCGGACGACGTTCATCTGATGTTGTCCTGGCGTAATCAGGAAACCAATCGGCAGGTCAGCAAGACCAGTCACGAGATCACCGCCGAGGAGCACGCCCGGTGGTGGTCGGCGGTGCGCGGCGACCCGTCCCGACGGGTGCTGGTGTACCTCCGCGACGACCGGCCCTGCGGCGTCGTCACCTTCTTTGACCTGCGGCTGGACGGCCCACGCACCGGAGCCTGGGGCTTCTATCTGGACGCCGACGGGCTGGCCGCCCGGAGCGAGACGCTGCCCGCCTGGCTGGGCGTCATGCGGGAGGCCGTCGAGTACGCCTTCGACGGGCTGCACCTGGACCGGCTCGACGGCGAGGTGCTCGGCCACAATACCGTCGTACGACAGATGAACCGGCGTTTCCGATTCGTCGAGGGCACCCCGAGGCAGGAGCTGTCCGACGGCCGGGAAATCACCGTCATCCCGATTTCGCTGGCCCGGGCCGACCGCCGTCAGCGCTGATTACCGGAAACGGTTCCGGGCTGGACGGAAAGCATTAACCGAGCGTGTTCCCGGTGGACATCCGCCGTTCACGATCAGCCGATGTCCACCGCCACGGACGGGGTCAGGACCGCCGCCAGGCCGCCCAGTGTTGCGCCGGGTTGCCGCCGAGCCGGACGAAGCCGGACGCCGCGCCGTCCCAGTCGTCGGCCTGGCCGGGCGCCCAGCGGACGAACACCACCTGCGCCGCGGCCGGCGGCTGCCGGTCGCCGAACCACCGGACGTCGGTCCAGGTCACCTGGTGGCTGAGGTTGAACCGGAGGATGTAGGGCACGCCGGTCGAGGCCCAGACCCGCTCGCCGGGGCGTACGCCGAGGTCGGCCACCTCGGGGGTCGGCGCGGCGCTCGCGACGAACGGCCGCACGATCCGTTGCTCGATCACCTGCATGGTGACCAGGTTGACCACCACCAGGGCACCGAGGACCGGCAGCCGCAGGCGGGTCACCCAGCCCGCGGCGAGGAGCAGCAGACAGCCGGCGATGCCGACAAGCGTCCCGACCACCGGGCGCAGTTCCCGCCATCCGTCGGTCAACACCATCAGCTCCGGCGCGCTGAAACCGCCGTAGCGCAGCGAGTGCCCCTGGCTGGCCACGTAGGCGAGCCGGGCGGCGATCACCGCACCGCCACCGACCAGCAGCGCCACCGCGACGGCCAACCGGTGCAGCACCACCCGTCGTCCGGCGGTGAACAGCACCCCCACCCCGACCAGCAGCCAGAACGGCGCCAGCATCTGCACGTAGCGGCCGTAGATCGCGTCCAACGGCTTGCCGGTGATGCCGGCCAGGATCACCGACGCGCCACCGGCCACCCCGACGGTCACCACCAGCGCCACGCCCATCGTCCAGCGGACGGCGTCGTCGTGCCGGGGCCGCCACAGTTCGCTGACGGCGGCGGCCCAGGCCACCCCGGCCAGCCCGAACGTGATCACCACGAGGTACCAGAGCTGGGTGCTGACGGCCGCGCTGGCCCGGGCCACACCGTGGGCGGAGGCGACCGCCTGGACCGTTCCGCCGCCGGGGTTGTCGCCCAACAGGTACACCTTGCCGCCGAGATACCGGATGGCGGCCTCGTTGACCAGCGCCAGGGCGAGCACCGGCAGCAGCGCCGCGAGCACCCCGGACGGGTTGATCCGGCGGCGGACGAACAGCAGCAGGACCAGCCCGGCGTGCACCGCCACGATCACCAGGCCGCGCGAGTGCAGCAGGTGGAAGCCGCCGACCGACAGCCCGACGGTGGCGGCGGCGAGCGGGGCGGGCCGGGTGATCCAGCGGTGCACGGCGAGCAGCCAGGCGACCACCAGCGGCGCCATCACCGCGTCGATCATGGCGACGCCCGCGTAGAAGACGGTGGCCGGCAGGGTCGCCGCCACGACCGCGCCGAGCAGCGCGTACGACCGGCGCAGCGGGAACAGGCGACGGACGAGCAGGTACGCCAGCGGCAGCAGCGCCGAGTTCACCATCGCGTTGATCAGCTGGACGATCCGGTAGCTGTCGGCGAAGTCCCGGTCCCCGAGGAACGCCGGCGAGATCAGCATCGGGTAGCCGACCCGGCGCAGCAGGTCGTTCTCGCTGCTGAAGCCACCCGGCCCGCCGGCCAGCGCGCGGGCGGTGTTGAGGTAGCTGTCCTCGTCGGTGTGCGCGATCGGCAGCACGACGTGCCGGGACAACCACATCCGCCAGGCCACGCCGAGCAGCCAACCGACGACCAGCAGCAGTGGCACCAGCCAGCGCCGCGCGGGCGGGGCGCCCACTGTCCCGACCACCGTCGCCGGCCGTTCGACCACGTCACTACCGGATGCCATCAACGCCTCCAGAACCGCCGTCCGAACCGGGCCCGCGCGGGTCCGACGGGCACGTCGGCCCGCGACGGCGGCGCTCGGGGTGACCCGCTCGCACCGAGCCGGTGCGGATGTCGGGTGGACGCGGGAACCGGCTGGCGCAGGCCGCCGGGTCGCTCGCGCGCGGTCACTGTAGCGGCCCGATTCGGCCTGGTCAGCCCACATCCCGGAGGTTCGGAAGTGTTCGCCTGCGCGGTGCCCGGCATTCATGGGAGCAGAGGTTGCGGTTCACCGGCGAGCGCCGAGGCGTTAACCCGCCATGGCTAGCGTGTCACCCCGGTCGGCCGGCCCAGGGCCGCTCGTTCATCCACGAACACGGGAGCACCACATTGAGTGAGTTGAATGGATCGTCCATTCTGATCACCGGGGGAACTGGTTCCTTCGGCAGGACGTTCCTCCGGCACATCCTCAACGAGGCCGACCCCGCCCGCGTGGTGGTGTTCTCCCGCGACGAGCTCAAGCAGTACGAGCTGCGCCAGCAGCTCGGCGACGACCCCCGGCTGCGCTGGTTCATCGGCGACATCCGGGACCGGCACCGCCTCACCCGCGCCATGCACGGCGTGGACCACGTGGTGCACGCCGCCGCGCTGAAGCAGGTGGACACCGCGGAGTACAACCCCTCCGAGTACATCGCCACCAACATCACCGGCTCCCAGCACGTCGTCGACGCGGCGATCGAGGCCGGCGTCAAGAAGGTCATCGCGCTCTCCACCGACAAGGCGTCGAGCCCGATCAACCTGTACGGCGCGACCAAGCTGGTCGGTGACAAGCTCTTCGTCTCGGCCAACCACTACGCCGCCCAGCACCCCACCCGGTTCGCTGTGGTGCGCTACGGCAACGTGGTGGGCAGCCGCGGCTCGGTGGTCCCGCTGTTCCGCCGGCTGGCGGCCGAGGGCAAGAGCCTGCCGATCACCGACAAGCGGATGACCCGCTTCTGGATCACCCTCGACCAGGCCGTGCAGTTCGTGCTGGACTCGTTCGACCAGATGCAGGGTGGCGAGCTTTTCGTGCCGCGCATCCCGAGCATGCGCATCCTCGACCTGGTCGAGGCCGTCGCACCGGAGGCCACCACGCACGAGGTGGGGATCCGGCCGGGCGAGAAGCTGCACGAGGAGATGATCGCGCCCGACGACAGCCGGCGGACGCTGCGCGCCGACGGCCGGTTCATCGTCCAGCCGACCATCGCCACCTGGGGCTACCAGCCACCGGCCGACTGCGACCCGGTGCCGGACGGCTTCGCCTACCAGTCGGACACCAACGACGAGTGGCTCACCGTCGAGCAGCTGCGCGACATGCTCGGCATCACCGCATGACGGGGATGCTCCCGTACGGCCGGCAGTCGATCACCGAGGACGACATCGCGGCCGTCGCCGACGTGCTGCGCGGCGACTGGCTCACCACCGGGCCGCAGGTCGACGCCTTCGAGGCCGACCTGGCCCGGTGGACCGGCGGGGTCGGTGTCGCCGCCGTCTCCAACGGCACCGCCGCGCTGCACGTGGCGTACGCGGCGGCCGGGGTGCGACCGGGTGACGAGGTGGTGGTGCCGCCGATGACGTTCGTGGCGACCGCCAGCAGCGCGGTAGCCCTCGGCGCGAAGATCGTGTTCGCGGACGTCGACGACGAGACGTTCTGCCTCGACCCGGCGGCGGCCGCCGCCGCGGTGACCTCGCGGACGACCGTGGTCGCCGCTGTCGACTACGCCGGCCACCCGGCCGACTACGACGCCCTGCGCACGTCGCTCAGGGGCAGCGACGCGCTGCTGCTCGCCGACGCGGCGCACTCGATCGGCGGGACGTACCACGGTCGGCCGGTCGGTTCGCTCGCCGACCTGACCACGTTCTCGTTCTTTCCCACCAAGAACCTGACCACCGCGGAGGGCGGCGCCGTCGCCGCGCTGGACCCGGAGATCCTGAAGCGGGCCCGCCGGTTCCGGGGCGTCGGCGTGGTCCGCGAACGCGACGAGCTGCGCTTCCCCGACGAGGGTGGCTGGCACCAGGAGGTGCACGAGTTCGGGCTGAACTACCGGCTGCCGGACGTGCTCTGCGCCCTGGGCCGCAGCCAACTGCGCCGGCTCGCCGCGTTCAAGGCGCGCCGGTCCGCGCTGGTCGCCCGCTACGACCAGGCACTGGCCGACCTGGACGGCGTGCTGACGCCCACCCGCAAGTCGTGGGCCGACCCGGCGTGGCACCTCTACCCGATCCGGGTGCTCGACGGACGCCGCCGCGAGGTGTACGACCGGATGCGGGCCGCCGGCATCGGTGTGCAGGTCAACTACCTCCCGGTGCACTGGCACCCGGCCTTCGCCGAGCTGGGCTACCGACGCGGATCCTGCCCGGTGGCCGAGTCGTTCTACTCCCAGCAGCTGTCGCTGCCGCTCTACCCGGGGCTCAGCGACGCCGACCAGGACCGTGTCATCGACGCGCTGACCGCGGCGGTGCGGGTCGCGCGGTGCGCTCCGCCGCCTGATGGGAACCTGATGCACCACGCCAACCACTTCTACGGCCACGCGCACGTGCTGGCCCGGTACGCCGGCCTCGGCGACCGGCACCCACCACGGATCAACGGGTACGTGCAGCACGGCTGGAACATCGGCGACGGCCTGGCCCCCGGGCACCCGTACGCCGAGCGCACCCCCAGCCTGCTCTGGTCGGAGCAGACCCGCCGCCGGGCCTGGTCGGTGGGGCGACGCAACGTGGTCGTCATCGGCGCGCCGTTCAGCTACCTGCTGGCCATCCGACCCGAGGAACCACCGGCCGAGCAGCGGGAGGGCACCATCTGGTACCCGTTCCACGGCTGGGAGGGCCAGCACGTCAAGGGCGACCACCGCAAGCTGATCGCCCTCATCAAGGACACCGAGCCCGGCCCGGTCACGGTCTGCCTCTACTGGCACGAGTACCGGATGCGCCACGTGCGCCGGCTCTACGAACGTGCCGGGTTCCGGGTGATCTGCCACGGCTACCGGGGCCACTGGTGGAAGGACACCGACCCGTACTTCCTCGACAAGCAGCTCACCGAGCTGCGCCGGCACCGCCGGGTAGCCTCCAACCGGCTGACCAGCGCGATCTTCTACGGCATCGCGGCAGGGTGTGAACCGGCCGTCTACGGCGACCCGATGATCCTGTCCAACGAGGACCCGACCTTCGGCGGCACCGCCCGGATCCGGCGGCAGTGGCCACAGCTGCACGGCAGCACTGTCGACCTGCCCACCGCGGTCGAGATCGCCCGCGCCGAACTGGGCACCGATGACCGTTGCACGCCGGCCGAGCTGCGCGAGCTGCTCGGTTGGGCGAACCTCCAGGAGGAAGAGGAAGACCGTGACGACTGAGACGGCACCCGCCGGCCGGATCACCCTGCCGGGCGGCGAGATGCTGGCCTGGTCGGACCTGCCGCGGGAACGGTTGACCGACGGTGGGCCGCTCGCCGCGTTGACCGCGCGCCTGGTGCCGCCCGGCGCCCGGGTCCTGCTGGCCGGTCCGCACGACCCGGCGCTGCTCGACCGGCTCAGCCACGCCGAGGTGACCTGCCTGCTGCGCAGCCATCCGGACGCGGTGGCGCTGGCCGACCGGCCGCCCACCTGGTGGTGGGCGGCCCGGCCGGGCTGCCCGACGACGAGACGTACGACGTGGTGATCGCCGCCGCCGGGCTGGACCCGGTGGAGTCGGTGGAGGGCACCCGGCTCGGCTGGGACGCCGTGCTGGCCCGACTCGTCGCCGCGGTGCGACCGGGGGGCGCGTTGCTGCTGCGCCTGGACAACCCGCTCGGACTGCACCGGCTGGTCGACACCACCCCCTGGTACGCCCGCCGGGACGACTCCGCCTGGGCGATCGCCGGCGTACTGGACCGCGCCCACCCGGCCAACCGCGACCAGCTGCGCGAACGGCTCACCACGGCGGGGCTGCGACCGGTCGCGTGCTGGGCCGCCTACCCCGACGTCAGCGCCCCGACGGCGCTGCTCGACACCGACCACCTCGACCGGGACGCGGGCTCCGGCCTGTTCGACGCGGTGCTGCACGGCGCCTGCGCGAGCGGTTTCACCAGCGCCGCCGTTCTCCAGGACCCGGCCCGGCTGGCGGTGGACGCGCTGCACGCCGGGCGGGCCGCCGACCTCGCACCCGGCTGGCTGACGCTCGCCCACCGGCCCGCCGACCCGGCCGACCCGGCCACACCGACCGCCGACGGGGACCTGCCGGTGGTGCTGGCGCAGACCGGCCGCCCCGACATCGGCGTGCTGGAGGTGCTGCACGGCCCCTCCGGATGGCGCTGGGGGCTGACCTCGACCAGCGACGTGGACCCGCCCGTGGTGGCGCCGTTCGCCAGCCTCGAGGCCGCGTACCGGGACCCGGACGCGCTCTCCGGGCCGGTGCCGTCCGGCCGGCTGCTGCGTACCCTGCTGCTCGACGCGGCCCTGCGCCGTGACCTGGCGACAGTGCGCACGCTGCTGCACGGGTACGCGGGCTGGCTCGCCGATCAGGCCGACGCCGACGGCCGGATCGCCGGCGCGGCGGCGCTGGCCGGCGCCGACAACGTGGTGGTCGACGGCGGGCGGTACGCGGTGCTCGACCCGAGCTGGCGGGCCACCGCCGCGCTGGACGTCGACGTGGTGCTCGCCCGGGGGCTGTGGCGCTTCGCGGCGGACCTGCTCACCGGCGGGTACGCCCATCCGTGGCCGTCCACCCTCGACGTCGCGGGTCTGACCGTGGTGCTCGGTGGTGTCGCCGGCCACGACCTGGACCGGGCGACCGTCACCGAGGCGGTGGAGACCGAGGCGGCCATCGCCGCCGCGCTGCACGGGCTGGACCCGAACGGCCGGGTGGACCTCGCCAACCAGCTGCACGCCGTGACACCGACCGACCCGCCGGTCGGCGGGCACAGCTATCAGCAACTACGCGAGGCGTGGCTGCGCCAGCGGGAGGAGCTCACCCGGCTGGCCGCGCTGACCGCGTGGACCGAGGAGCTGCTCACCTCGCGGGAGCGGGCACTGCGTCGGGCCGAGACGACGATCGGCCTGCTCAGCGGGTCGATCAGCTACCGGGTGGGTCGACTCGCCATCACCCCGGCCCGGCTGGCCAAGCGCGGCGCCCGCGCCGCCAAGCGTCGGGCCACCGCCGTGCTCGCCCCCAAGCAGGAGGAGCAGCAGTGACCGGCGACGCGGAGCCCCGGATCGTCGGCATCGTGCAGGCCCGGATGGGGTCGTCCCGGCTGCCCGGCAAGGTGCTCCGCCCACTCGCCGGGCGGACCGTGCTGGGCCGGGTGGTGCGCGCCGCCCGCGACAGCGGCGTCCTGGCCGATCTGGTGGTCGCCACCAGCACCGACGCTGTCGACGACGCGGTGCTGGCCGAGTGCGAACGGCTGGGCGTACCGTGCCACCGTGGGCCGGTCGACGACGTGCTGGACCGGTTCGTGGGTGCCCTCGCGGCGCACCCGGGGGACGCGGTGATGCGGTTCACCGCCGACTGTCCGCTGCTCGACCCGGAGATCATCGCCCTGGTCGCGTCGGTGTACCGGGCGGTCCCCGGGCTGGACTACGCGAGCACGTCGATCGCCCGGACCCTGCCCCGGGGGCTGGACGTCGAGATCATTCGAGCGGACACGCTACGCGCCCTGGGTCGGATCGCCACCGACCACCACCGTGTGCACGTGACCTCCTACGCGTACACCCATCCGGAGCTGTTCCGGGTGCTCGGGGTGACGCTCACCCCGGACCGGTCCGCGCTGCGGCTGACCCTCGACACCGAACAGGACTGGACGCTGGTCAGCGCCGTCGTCGACCATTTCGGTGACGTCAGCGTGCCGGTGGCCAAGCTGGCCGACTGGCTGGCCGGTCAGCCCCGACTGCGCGCGCTCAACGCCGACGTACGCCAGAAGCAGCTGGAGGAGTCCTGAACACCCTGCGGGTCGGGTTGCGCTGCGACGCCGGTCCACGGCGGGGCGTCGGCCACCTGGTGCGCTGCCTGGCGCTCGCCGAGGAGTTCCTGGCCCGGGGCGCCGACGTCGCGGTGTTCGGCACCGTCGAACGCCTCGACTGGGCCACCGCCGAGCTGGCCGCGCGGGGCATCCCGCTGTTCCCGGGCCCGGATTCGCCGGCCGGGCTGGTCGAGGCGGCCCGGCGACACGAGCTGGACGTGGTGGTGCTCGACTCGTACGAGCTGGACCCGGCCGGCGCGGGCGCGCTGCGCGCCGCTGGCGTGTTCACCCTCGCCATCATCGACGGGGACAGCCGGGGTCAGGTCGCCGACCTCTACCTCGACCAGAACTTCGGCGCGGAGCTGCCCTCCGGGGCAGGGCTGCTCTCCGGGGCGGAGCTGTCGACCGGGGCGGGGCTGGCCTGCGGGGTTGGGCTGCCCGGGCGGTTGCTCGCCGGCAGCGGGTACGCCCTGTTGCGCGACAGCGTGATCAGCGCTCGACCGCCGCTCGCCCCGCCCGCCACGGCGGTCAGCCGACCCCGGGTGCTGGCCTTCTTCGGCGGCACCGACGCGGTCGGCGCGGCCCCGGCGCTGACCCGGGTGCTGGTGGCCACCGGCCATCCGATGGACCTCACTGTCATCGTCGGGCGACCCGAGATCGAGGCCGAGGTCGAGGACGTCACCCCCGGCCGGGGCCAGCTCATCCGGCCGGTCCCGCCCACCGGCTCGCTGCCGGCACTGATCACCGAAGCGGACCTGGTGGTCAGCGCCGCCGGCACCTCCACCTGGGAACTCTGCTGCCTCGGCGCGCCCGCCGCGCTGGTCTGCGTGGTGGACAACCAACGCGAGTCGTACCACCGGGTGGTGCGGCACGGCCTGGTCGCCGGTCTCGGTGAGCTGCCGGAGCTGACCGCGCCCGGGGTGCCCGGGCGGGCCGCCCGAGCCACGGCGGCACGGACGCTGCACGGACTGCTCAGCTCGCCGCAGCCGGCGCGCGGCGCTCGCCGCCCGGGCCTGGTCCACCGTCGACGGCAGGGCCTCGCCGCCCGGGCCTGGTCCACCGTCGACGGCAGGGCCGCGCCCGG